>JAFAMM010000220.1 GCA_019233375.1 Acidobacteriaceae bacterium | reverse complement strand
CATCTTTCTCCACGCCCGCCATGCGCAGCGTCAATTTCTGATGGTCAGGCGAGAGCGTGTATGTTCGCGTGAACTTTTCCGGGGTGCCCGCGACCTCGCCCGTAACTCGAAGGGTGTCGCCGGAAGCGGTTCCAGTTAAACGCGACGGGACACCCTCAAACGGGCTCATCGCCGGTTTGCCATTCACAAAAAATTTCAGCGTCTCCCGCTCCTCGCCAAATGGACCCACTGCACCGCTAAGATCCGTGATCTGCGGGGCCTCTTCCTTCGTCCGCCGGTTGAATATCGCGTTTTGCTGGGAGATGATCGCGAGGTAACTCTTGATTGGCGGTCCGGCGATCCTGCTCTGCTGAAGATCCGCCTGCCAGACCCCTGTAATGTCGGGTGTCTCGGCTGCCGCTGCGATCCACGGAAGAAGCAGAGAGAGTAGAACGAAAACTTTCACTTTTTGACCTTTCCCCAGAAGACGGTGCAATCGTCTGTGACGTCCTTCTGGTGTGGAAACAGTTTTTCGAGATGCATATCGGTTATGAAATCGTCTTTACAGCTTTCTACGGTATAGAAAACACCTGACCGGATCATTTTTCCGACCTCGTCTTGCGAAACTACATGGTAAAGCGCCTCCTGATCACGCGGCAAACTGAGTTTATGTGAGTAAGAGAACTCGAATCCGGGCGGCGGCGTGCGCTTCAGGAGAAAGTAAACCAGTTCGTCCGCGAGAAACTCGCTTCCGCGCGGCGTGACTTTGTCTACTTTGGCGGCTATCGCCTCATAGTCATACCAGTTCGTCGCGTCACGATCCGAGAACAAAGCCTTGCCGAGCGTAAGCGCAATGATCGCGGCTAGCACAGCCAGCGCTAAGGCGGGACGATCATGGCTGAACAGGCGCGAAGCAGCGGCGTGGAATCCCACACAGGCGAGGATCGCGGCAAACGGAATTACGAAAACAAAATAACGGCCGAATGTAGGATGTGCTATGGCGATGTACACACCCAAGACAACCGCGAGCCAGCCCGCGAGATAGAACGGTGCGCGTTCCTGGCGTGTCCAGCCGCTACGTTTGCGGATAAACGCAAGGCCGCCGGCTGCCAGCAGGCCCAGGAGAAGAGGCTGCGCGGAAGCGAGCCAGTCCGTGAGCACATCGACATCGTGGCTGTTCGCATCGCCCCAGTTCACGCGCCGGAACAGGGCCTGGTATTGAACGACGTTAAATAAGGTCTGCCGGGGCGCTTCGAGAAACAGAGCGATCTCCGGCGCGAATGGGATGATGCCGCCGGCGAGAAAAATAGCGGCTTTCATCCAGCGATTTCCAGCGCGATTTTCGAGAAAGATCCAGACCAGAAGTACCGGAAGCGCGGGCGCGGTGAGGAGCGTTGATCCGGCCGCCGCGCCGGCGCACATGGCCGCCAACAACGCGGGCCAGAGACTCTCGGTTTCAATGGCCCGCACCGCAAATCGAAACGCGGCGACAATGAGGAACAGCCCGCTTCCGTAAGCCTGCGCGACGACTCCGAACTGCACGACGACAACATCCAGGCCGAGAAAGCACATTGCGACGACCGCGCACGGGAACCGCCATGACCGAATCGGCAAACGGCGCCACACGAAGTCCGTCGTGAGGGCAACAGCCGCAGCCACGAACAGAGCGTCGAACACATGTAATACGCGCCAACTATGTCCGAAAACTCGCAGGACAGCGGCGTTGAAGTAAGCATTCAGCAAGGTCTGCGGAAAGCAGAAATCGATGTATGGCTTCTTCCCCAGGTTGATGAGTTGAGCGGCGATCAGATGAAAGCCTTCATCCCAGACGAACGCCATAGTTTCGGCGTAGACGAGCAGGCCGGCCGTGAGTAATATCAGCAGCGCCGCAACTGCCGGACCCGGCTTTCGCATGCGGCTCACGAAAGCCGCCACCCGACCAGCCGTTTGTTCCTCAGAGCGGACGTGCAAACTCATCTGCTCCGGCTATTTCGAATCCTCAAAGTGCGGATGGTAATTCGGGTACGCAGGCCGCTCATAAGTCGGCGACGGATTCTTCTCGAGGAGTTCCAGTCCAACAGCCACTGCGCGCTCCAGTTGCGGATCATGGCCTTCACGAACCAGCTTCGGGTCCTGGTCCACTTCAACATCGGGCGCGATTCCGTGGTTTTCCACCTCCCACTCTCCCTTGAGGCCATAAAACGCCCAGCGCGGCGCAGTGACGCGGCCGCCGTCGATCAGTGGAGGATAGCCGCCGATCCCGACGAGTCCGCCCCACGTTTTCATGCCGACCAGCGGTCCGATACCCGCCTTACGGAAGTACCACGTCATTGCATCCCCGCCCGATCCCGCGAACTGGTTGATGATCATGACCTTCGGCCCGTAGATCGCCTGCGTTGGATCTGTGACGTCTTCACCTTCACGGCTGGTAATGCGCCCCATCGGATGCCGGCTCAGATACTCGATGATGTAATCGGCGATATCGCCGCCGTGATTGTAACGCTCATCTAGAATTGCTCCCTGTTTTCCGATTTGGGCGAAGAAGTACCGGTTGAAACTTGTGTACCCGCCCAGCGCGGTATCGGGCAGATGAACGTAAGCGAGCTTGCCCCCGCTGAGCTGATCCACCTTCCGGCGATTCCCCTCGATCCAGTCGAGATGCCGCAAGCTGGCTTCATTCTCGACCGGAATAACCGTGACTTCGCGTGCGCCGGAGCCGTCCGGATTCGGGCCGACCTTCAGCGTGGTCTGCTTACCGGCGGTCTCCTGAAAGAAGCTGTATACATTATCGGACGCGCGCACCTCGCGTCCGCGCACCGCGAGCAGATACTCTCCCGCGACTACGTTTACTCCGGGCTGTGTGAGAGGGGCCTGCAACTGCGGATTCCAGTTTTCGCCGTTATACACCTTGGCAAAACGGTAGCGCCCGTTCTCAACTTTGTAATCCGCGCCCAGTAACCCGACTTTCACTTTCGGGACATCCGGCTGCGTGCCGCCGTGTATGAACATGTGCCCGACATTGATATTGCCGAGCATCTCCGTGAACAGATAGTTCAACTCGTCGCGCGTACTGACCACGTCTACCCACGGCGCGTAATATGCTTCTGCCGCCTTTAGATCGAGACCGTGGAAGTGCGGGTCATAGAAGAAATCACGTTCAATGCGCCATACTTCGCGGTACATCTGTTTCCATTCGGCTTGTGGATCGACGTAAATTTCCATGTCGGCCATTTTGAGCGCGCCATCACCCGGTTTCGGGGCGGCTTCGGCTCCCGTAATGAACCACTGCTCTCCCAGCCGGTAGAGCATCTTGTCGCCGTTCGCCGAAAGCTGAAAAACTGTAACTCCGCCGATGATCAGGTCCGTTTTGCGGGTCTTGAAGTCAAACTTATTGATAATGAGCTGGCGGGGCCCTTCGTTCATCTCCACCAGCGGGCCTTCCTGCATATAGATGACGCCCTCTTTGCCTGCCGTAACCGCGACGTAATTCTTCTCAGGCGCAGGCACGGCAAGAATTCGCTGGCTGATGTTGTCGAAATCAATGCGGACCTCAGGAGGAGGAGTGCCGTCTTTCTTCTCGTCCTTAGCTTTGTCCCCGGTCCCTTTTGAGGATGCGTCTTTCTGATCGTCCTTCTTGTCGCCCTTGGCTTTATCGGAATCGGCGTTCTCATCATCGCTTTGGGGAGCAAGCGGCGAAGGAAGATCTTTCCGCAGAACCATTACATAGATCGCGCTTGTGACCGGATGTCCGATGCTGGTCATGTCGATCCAGCCGCCGCTTAAACCCACGTTTGTGCTGGCCAGGAAGTAAATGTATTTGCCGCTTTTGTCGAACTCCGGAGCCAGAGCATCGCTGAGCCCGTCCGTAACCTGCGTTGATTTGCCGCTATTCAGCGAGTACACATAGATCGCATGAAGATAGTTATGCAGTTGTCTGGAGTAGGCGATCCACTTGCTGTCCGGCGACCAACGCGGGTTCAACCGATAACCGGGGCTGTCAAACAGGTCCGTGTCAACACGCACCGGCGTCTTCTTTTCCAGATCCACGTACCAGAGATTCAGGCGTTTGTCTGAATAAGCGATCTTCTTGCTGTCCGGTGACCAGACGGGTGAGTAAAAGAAAGAAGGCGGATTGCCAAGGTCAATCCTGGTGACCGGGCCGAGACCGTTCTGATCGCGAACGTGCAGCGCGTACTCGCCGCTTTCGTCAGAGAACCACGCCACCGATTTGCCATCCGGCGACCATGCGGGATCGCGGTCGGCGATGGCCGGTGATGCCGTCAGATTGCGAATGTCGCCCTTCTCCGCTGGAACCGTGAGGATCTCGCCGTGCGCTTCGAAAACCGCCCGCTGGCCTGTCGGCGAAATGGCGGAGTTCTCAATCATCTTGTTCGTGATCTTTTCGAAGTGCGGCCGGACCTGCGCCAGATCGGCCGCTACCGTGATCTCGAGCGGATGAGCTTTGCCGGATATGAGATCCACCAGATGCAGGGACCCGAACTGCTCATACACGATCACATCATTGTTTGCAGATGCAGATTTAAGATCCAAGCCATCGTTCTTCACGACCTCGCTGATCTTTTTTGAAGGGATGTCGTAGACCCAGAGACTGACGGGGCCGCCGCGGTCGGACAGGAAGTAAACCTTGTGGCCGACCCACATCGGGTTGAAGTCGTTCGAATTGTCGCGCGGGATCGGGACGATGCTGGAATCCGAGAGGTCGGCCAGCCAGATCTTGAGCGTCTGTCCGCCACGGTACCGTTTCCAGGCCTCCTGCCAGTGAAACACCGGTTCGTAAGCTATGTGAGAACCATCGGGCGAATAGGACCCGTCCTCCGCCATCCCCAAAGGAAGCGGCTCCGGCATAGCGCCATCGAGCGCGATTGTAAAAAGCTGGCCGCTATCGGCAAAGCTATTACGGTGCGAGCTAAACAGGATGCGTTTGCCATCCGGTGTCCAACCGGCGACAACATCGGGCTCGGGGTGATAAGTCAGCCGGCGCGGCACTCCGCCCTTCACAGGAACGACATAGACATCTACGTTGCCGTCGTATTCACCGCTAAAAGCGATCTGCGTGCCGTCCGGTGAAAAATGCGGATTAAATTCGCGGCCGACCCCGGTCGTCAGCCGGTGTGCTTCTCCGCCCGCCCGTGGCGCGATCCACAGATCATCGGCGTACTCAAACACGATTTGTGTGTGACTGATCGTAGGGTTCCTGAACAGCTTATTCGGCTGAGCTCCCAGGAACTGCGCGACAGACACAAGCGCGCCGCACGCAGCACAGAAAGCGGGCAAATGGGCTTTGAACATATAGACAGGAATTGTCAGCCATTATACGGGTCGAGCCACGTAAAGGTTCC
>JAFAMM010000102.1 GCA_019233375.1 Acidobacteriaceae bacterium | reverse complement strand
GCAAACCGTGATCCGGGGCGGCTACGAGCTTTCGTACTTTCCGGAGGAACCGTCCGGCTCGAACTTCCTGGGCCAGGCCGTCCCATGGACGATCTCGCAGAACACTCCCACCGAGCCCTTGTATCCGCTGGGCTCGCAGATGACCAGCCTGCCTAGGATCAACAATCCCTTCCCGCCGCCCGTGCCGGTGCAGCCGATGACAACTGCGCAGCTGATCGCGACCAACCCGAGCGTGCTGGGGAACTCGTTCGCGAACCAAACGCCGTCCTATCAGAGCTGGAATTTCGACGTGGAGCGGCAGATCGGCCAGAGCATGGTGGCGGAGGTGGCCTACGCCGGCAGCCGGGGCGTGCATTTGCTTTACAGCTACAATCCGCAGGAAGTGGAGCCGGGACCATCGACGGTTTCGTCGAACCTGCGGGTCACGATTCCGGCGATTGCAACAGTGCGGACCATCACGCAGATCGATCCGCGCAACAGCTCTAATTACCATGGGCTACAGGCTAAGTTCGTGAAGCGGTTCTCGCACGGGTTGCAGTACTTAGCGAGTTACACCTGGTCTAAGTCGCTGGATTATGGCGGGTCAGCGGCGAGCGGCGGCGGCTATGCCGGGAACCCGCAGACCATCACAGATCTGGCGGCCGGTTATGGGCCATCCGGATTTGATGTTCCGCAACGATTTGTCGGGAGTTGGACGTGGGAGATACCCGCCGGCAAGGGTCAACGATTCCTGAATCACGGCCCACTGGCTTACGTTTTCGGGAACTGGCAACTGGGCGGAATCTCCACGATTCAGAGCGGGCTTCCTTTCACGGTGTATCTGGCGAGCTGCGTCAACAATGCGACGAATTGCTGGCCTGACCGTATTGGATCGGGAAGCGAACCGAATCGCCATTACTCGAACTGGTATAACCCAAGCGCATTCGAAGCGCCGTGCGCGATTCCTTCGATCCGAGGCATCTGTCCGGGGGGTGATTACGCATTTCGCTACGGCGATTCCGGGCGCGGCATTTTGCGGACGCCCGGAACGTTCAATTTTGACCTTTCCGCGAGTAAAAACATACCGATCAAAGAACGCGCAATGGTGCAGCTCCGGCTGGACGCGTTCAATGCCCTAAATCATCCGCAGATGGGCGTCCCGAACCAGAACATCAACCCAAAGAACCCTGCGAGCACGTCGACAGCGATCACCAGTACGATCGGTGATAATCGCGACCTGCAGGTGGCTATACGAGTACAGTTCTAGCTTAGTTGCCGGTGCCGGGCGGCAAGTCACGAAGCGCTCGGATGAACTCCTGACCGTTCTCAACGGCGCTTGCACATTCGGCGCAGGTGAAGAAGTGGCGCTCGAACTCGTCGCTGTCACCCGGCGATAGCTCGCCTAAAAGGTAGCGCTCCACGGCGTGAATGGCCAGCGCCCTGTCGTGATCCACTTGTCCGATATTGTATGTGAGTCGACGGGTTGGCGGCTGCCGGTTTGGGGTGGGCCGGTAGCGAGAAATCTGGTTCGCTTTGAATAAGGATCCTAAAACGCGCGCGGGCGCGATACAACAGCAAACGAAGATATTCGCGAGTAACGCGGAAATCGTGGCAAATCTGATCGCGATCTTCGTCGTCGAGACAAATCCTGCGCAGCAACTCCCGGTCCGCGTTGCTCATTTCGCAGAGTATGCGGCGGACAGTCTGACAGCGTTCGCGAGTGATGGTTGCGCCCTCGGGGTCGGGCTTGCGGTCGGGAAGATCGCAAAGCTCATTCGTGCTGCAATTGTTGCGGCGGGTGGCACGGACGGTTTCGAGCGCCACATTGGCGGTAACGGCGTGGATGAAAGCAGGCAGACACGCCGGATTCCGCAGCGTCTTGCCCTGGCGGAAATAGCTGAAGATTCGAAGAAGCGTCTCCTGATACGCATCGTCGATGGTTTGCGCAGAGTGCAGATGAGTCCGAAGCTTGTTTTTGATCGGGCGGCTGAAAACCGTGATCAAGTTCTCTTCTGTTGACGGATCCCGGCGCGCGAGGGCTTCTAGGTAGGTGTCGTTGAAAGCCTCCAATGTAACCTCCGTTTAGCCCGGTTCTCGCACTTCTTGTGCCATTCGAAAGGGCTAGCGTAATTCGGGATTTAGCGCCGGGCAAGTAAACAGAAAAGATAATTGCCCGCCAGGTTTACGGTCCAAAAGACGTAAATGTTTGCGGCCAGAGTGGTCCGGGACGCATCCCGGCGGCGCTAGAATGAATCGAATTCTAGCGTGCTCTCGACTTTCGATCCACTTGTTCAGCGCTGGTTCCAGCTACGCTTCGGCGCCCCTACCGAGCCGCAAGCCGAGGGCTGGCAGGCGATTTCGAGCGGGCGGGACACGCTCATTTCCGCGCCGACCGGATCGGGGAAGACGCTGGCAGCGTTTCTCATTTGCATTGACGAGCTGGTGCGCTCCGCGCGCGAGGGGACGCTCGAGGACGCAACGAGGGTAGTGTACGTATCACCGCTGAAGGCGCTCAGCAACGATGTCCATCGGAACCTGGAAGAGCCGCTGGCGGAGATTGCCGCCCTGGCGCGCGAGGAGGGCATGGAGTTCGCGCCGATTCGAACCGCTCTCCGGACCGGAGATACACCCGTTGCGGACCGATCGCGGATGTCCCGGAAGCCGCCGCACATCCTTGTGACTACGCCCGAATCGCTCTTCATCCTCCTTACTGCGGAGAGATCGCGCGAGATGCTGCGGACGGCGAAGACGGTGATAGTCGACGAAATTCACTCGATGGCTGACGATAAGCGCGGGTCTCATCTGGCGCTGTCGCTGGCGCGGCTGGATGCACTCACAACTTCGAGAGCGCAAAGGATCGGGCTTTCCGCAACGGTGAAGCCGATAGAGGAGGTTGCCTGTCTGCTAGGTCCGGACACGCGCATCATCGATATCGGCCACCGGCGTGAGATGGAGCTTGCAGTCGAGGTGCCGCGTGACATCCTCAGCTCTGTGGCGAGCACAGAGATGTGGAACGAGATCTACGACCGGCTAGCGGAACTGATCCTGGGCCAGCGCACGACAGTTGTTTTCGTGAATACGAGACGGTTATCGGAGCGGATCGCTCATGCGCTGAACCAGCGGCTCGGGGAAGATGCGGTGCTGCCGCATCACGGCAGCCTTTCGCGCGAGATACGTCTCAAGACGGAAGCGCGTTTGAAAGCAGGCGATCTACGTGCGGTGGTGGCTACGGCATCTCTGGAACTCGGCATCGATATCGGAAGTATCGATCTGGCATGCCAGGTCGGCTCTCCGCGCTCGATCGCGGTTGCTCTGCAGCGCATCGGACGCTCCGGGCACTGGGTGGGAGCGAAGCCGAAAGGACGGCTGTTTGCGACCACGCGAGACGAACTGATTGAATGCGGCGCGGTGGTGAGCGCGATCCGCAGGGGTGAACTGGAGTGCATCGAAATTCCTGAAAACGCGCTGGATATTCTGGCGCAGCAGATTGTCGCGGCGGCGGCTGCCGAAGCCTGGAGCGAAGACGAACTCTACGGGCGATTTCGCACGGCGTATCCGTACCGTAATCTACCGCGAGAGGATTTTGACAGCATCATCGAAATGCTCTCAGAGGGCATTGCGACATCGCGCGGCCGCAGCGGCGCCATGCTGCACCGCGATGGCGTGAACGGGCGAATAAAGGGACGCCGGGGAGCGCGCCTTGCCGCGATTACATCCGGCGGCGCCATCCCGGAGAACGCAAATTATTCGGTGATTGCCGAGCCGGATGGCAAAGTTGTCGGAACACTCGATGAGGATTTCGCCGTTGAGAGCCTGGTGGGCGATGTGTTTCTGCTGGGCACGCATTCCTGGCGGATCAGACGCGTGGAGTCAGGCCGGGTCCGCGTGGAGGACGCGCACGGGGCAGCGCCCTCGATTCCTTTCTGGTTAGGAGAAGCGCCGGGACGCTCGAAGGAGTTGTCGGCGGAGGTGAGCGCGGTTCGTGAACGCATTCTGGGCGACCCGGGGGAAGCGCCGGCGTTTCTGTTGTCAGATTGCGGGATGGACGAAGCGGGTGCGAAGCAGGCGGCCGCTTACGTTCGCGCCGGAGTGGCTGAATTGGGCGTCTTGCCCTCCCAGACCACAGTGGCAGCGGAGCGTTTCTTCGATCAGGCCGGAGGCATGCAACTGGTTTTGCACGCGCCGTTCGGCTCGCGAGTGACGCGGGCCTGGGGACTGGCGCTGCGCAAGCGCTTCTGCCGCACATTCAACTTCGAGCTGCAGGCCGCGGCAACAGACAACGGACTGGTTCTCTCTCTCAGCGATCAGCACTCGTTTCCGCTGGAGCTTGTGTTCGCGTTTCTCAAGCCGGGCACGGTGGAAGACGTGCTTCGCCAGGCATTGCTGACGGCACCGATGTTCGGCACACGCTGGCGCTGGAACACGACACGGGCCCTCGCGGTGCTGCGGTCGCGCGCAGGAGCGCGGATTCCGGCTCCGCTGCAGCGCATGCGGGCCGATGATCTGCTCGCCGCCGTATTTCCCGACCAGGTGGCGTGCGCGGAGAACTTGACGGGGCCGATTCGCATTCCGGACCATCCGCTTGTGAAAGAAACCATCGAGAATTCGCTGCGCGAGGCGATGGATGTGGATGCTTTGCGGGATGTGCTCGAAGCAATTGAGGACGGGAAGATTCGAACGGTCGCGGTGGACACGATACAGGCGTCACAGTTTTCGCATGAGATTGTGAATGCGAACCCGTACGCGTATCTAGACGATGCACCGCTCGAAGAGAGGCGTACGCGGGCGGTACAACTACGGCAGACGCTGGGAGCCGATGTCACCGCGGGCGAGGGCGTGCTGGATCCCGCCGTGATCGATGAGATTGCGAGCGATGTCTGGCCGGAAGCGCGCGATGCCGATGAGCTTCACGACGCGCTGCTGACGATCATCCGTATGCCGCCGGCAGAAAACCGGCAGGCCTTCTACGAGGAATTGAGGGCAGCGGGCCGCGTATCCGCGATTGAGCGGGGCGGCCGGCCGTTCTGGGTAGCGACGGAGCGATTGGCGATAGCCGATGATGCGCATGCTGTGATCGGCGGATGGATGGAGTGCCTGGGCCCGGTGACGGAAGCGGATCTTGCCGAGAAAACCGGCATGAATCGCGAAGAAGTGGAAACGGCGCTGCTGCAGATCGAGGGGCAAGGCCTGGTACTGCGAGGTCATTTCCGGAACCCTTCGGGCGACGTGGAGTGGTGCAATCGGAGGATTCTGGCGCGGATTCACCGCGCGACGCTGGGGCGTTTGCGCCGTGAAATCGAGCCGGTAACGGCGGCCGATTTTGAACGCTTTCTACAGTCCTGGCAACACGTGTTTCCCAACACGCAGTTGCATGGAGCGGATGGCACGCTGCAGATTATCCGGCAGCTCGAAGGCTATGAGATCCCGGCGGCCTCATGGGAATCGGAGATTCTGGGGCGGCGGATTGCGAAGTATGACCCGGCGTTTCTCGATGAGCTTTGCTTTTCGGGCGAGGTGATGTGGGCCAGGATCTCGCCTCATCCGGCAATTGCCGAGAACCGCCGTGTGCGGCCGACGCGCATAGCACCCATCGCTCTCTTTCTACGCGAAGACGCGGACTGGCTGGTACCGGCCGGAGAACCAGATGTTGCGGCTTTGTCGCACGCAGCGCGTGATGTGTTGAGCGCGCTCGAGAAGAACGGCGCCAGTTTCTTTATAGAGCTGGCGCGGCAATCGCACCGGCTGGCGGCAGAAGTAGAAGATGCTCTTTGGGAGCTTCTAGCGGGCGGATTCGTGACGGCGGATGGTTTCGATAACCTGCGCGCTTTGATCGACCCGAAGCGGCGGCGCGGCGAGGGACGCGGCAGCCAGCATCGTCCCCGGCATGCCGCAGGCAGGTGGGCACTGATGGCTCACAGCGCTTCCCCGATGAGCACGCAAGAGCGTTTAGAGAGGTTTGCGCAGCAGCTGCTCTTGCGCTGGGGCGTGCTGCTGCGCGATCTGCTGGTGAGGGAAGCGCTCTCGCCGCCGTGGCGGGATCTGCTGCCGGTGCTTCGAAAAATGGAAGCGCGCGGAGAGATTCGAGGCGGGCGCTTCGTGGCTGGCTTCACCGGAGAGCAGTTTGCCCGGCCGGAGGCAGTGGAACTGCTGCGCATGATTCGCAGGCAACCGGAGCGCGGTCCGGCGGTCGCGGTCAGCAACGCCGATCCATTGAACCTGGCGGGAATCATTCTGCCGGGACCGCGCGTGAGCCGACTGGCGGCCGCCGGCTGATCAGAAGCGGCGTTACTTCGTCAATACCTGCTCGATAAACGCGAGCGCTCGCGGATCCTGCGATTGGCCCAGCCAGAAGAACGCCTGTTTGCGAACCTCCGGGTTCCGCTGTGTCTGCGCGACTTCAATGAGTTTCGGCACACCTTCGTCTTTCGGTAACTGTGAAAGCGCGAAGACGGCTTTCTTTTTCACTGCGGTATCGGGATCATTCCGGATGGCGTTCGTGATGGTCTCCGAGGCGCGTTTACCCGCTTTCTGCGCCAGCCAGAAGAGCGCTTGAGAGCGAACGTGTGACGAAGCATCGCTGTTCGCGGCGTGAATGAGATCGTCGAGCGCCGCGGGCTGCTTGCTGATCGACAGTGCGAAAACGGCTTTGTCCCGAACCCTATCGCTGGGATCCGAGGCAAGAATCTGCTTCAGGGCGGCAACGCCCGGAGCGCCGCGGCTGGCTCCCAGCCAGAAAGCGACCTGCTCGCGAGTTCGTTCGGGCTCCGATGGGCGGACCAGCCGCGCGAGCAGAGTGTCCGCCGCGGGATCGCTGTGCTGAGCGATGGCGAAAATGGCGGAACCGGCAAGATCACCGGCTGAGGAGGTGGCAAATTTTTCGAGATAGGCGAGGCTGGATTGCGCAGGAACGCCGGTCAGCCAAATAAACGGGAGCCCGCCCGCATCGAGCGGACAGGCCAAGGAAAACCCGCGAATCTTTTCCACCGTATTGTTGTTCACGCGAAAGAGAATCGCGATCGCGTTCGAGCCTTCGAGCGGCACGGGCTGAGAGGATTTTGCAGCGGGCCGATCGCTGCGGTTGCCTTCAAGCCAGCAACCACACGACTCGTTATTCGAGCAGCAGTTCTCGTTTTCTTTTGGGAACGAGCTTACCGGATATCCGAACCAGGCCGGACCGGCTGCGCCAAGCTGCGCACTGAGATCTCCAGAAAAGGCGCGGGT
>JAFAMM010000227.1 GCA_019233375.1 Acidobacteriaceae bacterium | reverse complement strand
TCGCGTACCTCCAGCAGCAGCCTGCTGCCGGCTCGCCGCGCGTTTAATTGAATTTCCGCGCCTTTGCGTCGCGCACTGACGGCATACTTCACACTGTTCTCTATCAGAGTCTGCAGCGAGAGCGGTGGAACACTCGTTTGCCGTATGTCCTCCGGTACATGTATCTCATAGCGCAGACGGTCTCCAAAGCGCGCCTTTTCAATCTCCAAATAATCTTCCACAATCCGCAGTTCCCGCTCCAGAGGAACAAGGCCGCGCTGGTTCGAGTCGAGTGAGAAGCGCAGCAGTTCGGCCATCTGGCTCAACATCCGCTCGGCCCGCTGGGGGTCGTCATGGATCAGCGATGAAACAGAATTAATCGTGTTGAACAGGAAATGTGGATGGATTCGCGATTCCAGAGACGAAAGACGCGCCTCAGTTGCCAGCTTCAGAGCGCGCTCGCGTTCCAGTTCTTTCGCCCGCAATTGCGTCTCCGTCAGGCGCATCTGCGCCATATGCGTTTCGTAGACCGTCAGGAAGGCGGTTGTCAAAGCGGAGAGTACGATTGCGATCTTCAACGAAGCGATGAAGCTTGCCCAGTACCCATAGCTGGCGCCATAAATCGCCCACATGACCAGGCCGGCGGCCAGACATCCAAAAGCCGTGCCGGCGAATATAAGAATGCCGCGAATCGTCCAGGCAAGTGCCAGGTTTAGTCGCGAAAGAGCGCACCAGGTTCCCGATATCAGGCCGGTCAACGTCGTGCCGATGCAAAGTGAGTATGCGATCGCCTCCAGGTAGCAGATGCCGAACTGCCGCCAGCTCATACGGGCATTGAAGCTCCACAACAGAATAGGTATCGCCAACGAAACGATGAGGCTCGCCGCCAACATGCGCCAAAGCCAGGTTCCTACGCTAGTTCGCATCCCGGTCTCCTTCAATTATTCAGTTTCCGGCGGTCCGCCGCCAATCTGAGCGTAAGTCGGAACGCCGGCGCATGGACACCCCTCGCGATGAATTGTCCATATTTGCTGACGAAATGCTGCCCGTGACGATGAGGAAGCAGCATACAATCTGTAGCAGCACTCGTATGGTGTGGAAGACAGGTTTTTTTGCATGCGCGCTCTTGTTCGCCGTCGCGGGTGACGAGCACCTACAAGTAGCAGCGGAACGGCTCTCGACGAATCCTATTTTGCGCCCGGGAGGTCAGACCTGGAACGAGTTCGCGCTTTTCAATCCGACCGCAATAAAATCCGGCGGCAAAACAATTCTTCTCTTCCGTGCGCAGGACAAAAACCACACTTCTAGCATCGGATACGCCGAGAGCACTGACGGCCTACACTTCAAAGTGAGTGCCGAGCCTGTTCTCTCCGCCCAGGCAGATTATGAAAAGGGCGGGGGACTTGAAGATCCGCGCGTGGTGTCGATCAACGGAACCTATTACTTGACTTACACCGGATATAACCTCCGCGATGCGCAGCTTTGCCTTGCAACATCCAGCGATCTCATTCACTGGCAACGGCGCGGCGTCATCTTACCTGCCTACAAGGGCGCCTGGAATACGAAATGGACCAAATCAGGCGCAATTGTACCGGCGAAAGTAAACGGCAAGTGGTGGATGTATTATCTGGGCACCCGCACCGATACGGACGGCAAGGATCGTGATTACATGGGGCTGGCGTCGTCAGACGATCTTTTGCACTGGTCGGATGCGACATCGCAGCCCGTGCTGGCGCGCCGTCCAGGTGCGTTTGATTCTCGCGTAATGGAGCCGGGCCCGTCGCCCTTTCTCACCAGCGCCGGGATTCTGCTGTTCTACAACGGCGCGAATGACGCTCTGATCTATGGACCGGGCTGGGTGCTATTCGACAAAAACGATCCGCGGCATGTCTTAGCGCGCGCGGACAAAGCTTTTATTCTGCCAACACTTCGCTGGGAGAAAACGGGCAATGTTCCGAACGTGATTTTCCTTGAAGGCGCTGTTCCAGGCGAAGTGTCGGATCGTCGTCTGGTCGTGACCGCTTACTATGGCGGAGCAGATAAGTATGTAGGCGTAATGCGCATCGACGCTGCTCTGCCAGGTAGGCCTTAACCGGCGCCGGTGGATCTAACTTTCGCTGTCGAGCGTCTTCATATGCTCCTCTGCGTAGCGGCTTCCTGCAACCGCGGACGCGGGAACCTCGCTCTCGATGCGTTTCACATCTTCCTCAGACAGCGTAATCCGCAGCGCGCCCAGTGCATCGTCGAGTTGTGCCCGCTTCCGTGACCCGACAACGGGTACGATGCCTTTGCCTTTGGCTAGCACCCACGCAATAGCAAGCTGTACCGTAGTGCCGCCCTTTTCCTTCGCGATTCGGCTTAGCGCGTCGACCAGCCGCTGGTTCCGTGCGCGATTCTCTTCGCTGAAGCGTGGCAAGAAAGCGCGATAATCGCCTTTCCCGCGTGTCTGCGAGCCGCTCAACAAGCCTCGTGAAAGCACCCCATAAGCCGTCACTCCCATACCGAGCTCGTCCAGGACTGGAAAGATCCTGGCTTCGGGTCCGCGGCTCAGAATGGAATATTCGATCTGCAGATCGGCGATCGGATGTACCGCGTGGGCGCGCCGGATCGTGTCGGGTCCCACCTCGGACAATCCAATGAAACGCACGACGCCGGATTTTACGAAACCAGCGATCGCGCCAATCGTGTCCTCGATCGGAACGGCCGGATCGAGCCGCGCGGGGCGATAAATGTCGATATGATCTACGCCCAGGCGCGTGAGGCTGTATGCGAGAAAATTCTTAACGGCGGCCGGCCGCCCATCAAACCCTGTCCAAGCTCCGTCTGGTGAACGCATCGCGCCGAACTTGACCGAAATGAGCGCCTTGTCCCGGCGGCCTTTCAGGGCGCGGCCGACCAGCATCTCGTTATGGCCCATGCCGTAAAAATCACCTGTGTCGAGCAGATTCACTCCGGCATCCAGAGCCGCGTGGATGGTTGCGATGCTCTCGGCTTCATCGGCTGGTCCGTACATCGCCGACATTCCCATGCAACCGAGCCCAATAGGAAAAACAGCCGGACCCGCGGCACCGAGCGTCCGCGCCTGTAGTTCATTGATGATTGCCATCACCCCATCCTACGAACTGCTTCGTGATGGTGGGTTGCCGCCCGCTGCAGCCCGGTTCCTTGGCCGCCCGGGGGAACCCGAGCCGCGGCCGGCGTTTCGTCGGTATCGCACACTGAGACTTAAAGCCGCATGGAACAGCTCGTCCGCCGATGCATGTAAGCAAAATGTAAAACCCGGCGCGTTCACTTGCCTTATGAATGTGCAGACGGGTATAGTATCGGTATTCGGGATCCCTCCCGATCCACGCCTATGCGTAACGATATGACCACAGCCAAAGACGCGCGAATCAGACCGGCGCGTTTTAGTCCGGAAGC
>JAFAMM010000458.1 GCA_019233375.1 Acidobacteriaceae bacterium | reverse complement strand
GTGAACGAAGCGGCCGTGACCGGTACTGCTCCGGCAGCGGGTGATATCGATACTGAGATTGGCGGGCCTACCAATAACGGATTCTCCTGGATTCCAATCCCTTCCACTCGCTGGTTTGTCTGAACGATTTTGCGTATGTCGAAGGAGGCGTCGCGGTATGTAAAGCGTGCCGTCGCAAAGAGCGGATACGGCATGGTGGAAAGGTTACGGTACTGATCTTCCGTCAGATCGTAGTAGGGCTGCTCATCATTCGGGCGCGTGTAGTAGGGCTTTGTAAAGACCGGGTCCCGCGGCGTGCTCAAAGAAAAGTTGAGCCGCAGTTCCTTGCCTGCGGCGAGAGAGGGTTCGGGCGCGTGTTCTGACTTGATCTTCCAATCTTTGCCGTCGGTTGAACGTACTTCGACATCTTCGATGCCGATCGCGTCCTGTCCCTGATTCAGTAGGTGCGTATCGACCTTGAAGGCTTCACCCGGAGTTGCAACCGCGAACGTGCTGATCGCACCTCCGAACGCCGCAAACGGTCCTGCCGGCTCCTTCTCTGGGGCGACGACTGCATCAAAAGACAACTGCAGTGCCATCGCAAGCGCATTTTCAAACTGCTTCTCCTTAACGCCCATCTCGAACTCCACATCCCTTTTCCCTGCCTCATCCAGATTGCTGGCGCGAACCTCGCGCATAAGAGAACGAACCGCCTTCAGCCCGTCTGCCAGCGCCGGGGCCACACTCGCCGGGGCTCCGGGCCGATAGCGGTCCGATGCGTCCTCAACCTTCCGGTTTATCTCTTCCAGGCCGCGCTTCAGGAATGCCGTATCACCATGCGCGAGCGACACAATACCCATCAGCGAAATGTCGATTCCATCGAAGAAAGACTCCTCGTGTTCACCCGCTTCCACACGCGATCCATAGCGGTGGTAGGGCGCGGAGTACAGTGCCGGTTGCGGGATGGTGCCACCGCCGTTCTGACTTTTTTGATGACCCCATCCATAACGCCCGATCTGAGCATAGGTGAGCCCGGCAGCGGGATCCGCTTTGCCCTCTGCAATAGTTACTGTTGTGGCAGGTGTCTTCGATGTCCAAGTTTTGTTCACATAATTATCGAAGCGGATGGGGACGTATTTGTCCGTCGCGTAGTCATAGATCGTCCCTTCCTTGGTGGGTGCGAAAAACGGCACACGGGCATAGACTTTCAGCGGCTGCCACGGCCGCAGCCCCTGCCGGATCTGTTCAGGGAAACGATTCGGGTCGCCAGCCGCGAGATAGGCTTCCTGCGCCATTTGCCCGGCGACTTGATGATTCCCGTGTCCGTCAGTCGGCGCACCGACAAACACTGACGTAATCACGAGCGGACGAGTCATTCGCACCACGCGAACGACATCGGACAGAACGCGATCATAACCCCATTTTTCGAGCGCCTCCTCGCGCGTTTTCGAAAACCCGTAATCGATGACGGTGCCCCAGTATTGATCCACGCCATAGTAGCGATCTGCCGTAAGCAGTTCCTGCGTCCGCATGATTCCGAGCGCGTCGTAGAGGTCCATCGTCATGGCGTTCTGCCCGCCTTCACCACGATTCAGGCTCATCAGCGAGCAGCGTGCACCCAAGCCGCGCGATTCCGCCGCGAGCATGCCGCCATCCTCGTCGTCCGGGTGCGCTGTGATCATCAGCAGGCTTGCACGCGTGCGCAGCATCGAGAGCTGGCGGGAAAGCCCTGCTCCGCCGCGATCAAGGTCGATCGGCATTGCGTTCGAGGGCAGCGTAGCGTACTCCCGCTGCGCGGCGTTCTCTTCCAATCCGTCACTGTGCCCGGCCGCAAAGCCGGCAACCGCTAAAGCCACCGCGACCGCAACAGCGGCTATACTCGTCGTCCGAATAATGTGAAACCTCATCGTTATGGTACGCCGAAGTGCCTTCTGATCCCTCGATTGACGGTACCTAATGGATCCAACCATATCTTCCTTGCGAGTGGCCGGGTCCCTATAAGCGGGGAGCGTCCACGGGAACGCTATCCGCCTCCGGGTCGATCATCACGATCGTCGCTGAGCCGGCATTCACCTTTGCGGGCGTACTGTAGCTTTGAACAGAGGCACTGATGAAGCTATTTCGCACGCTCGGCGGATTTCTCCTTGAATACCAGGGCAACTCGTACACGAATAAGGAGGCGAGCTTTGATGCAGAAGCCTGGGACGCGCTGATCAAACATCACGAGCTCGCGCAGCACCTTGTGCAACTGCTTCCCAGCCTTCAGCCTGCGAGCGCGAGCGCCCCAGAGCTTCTGGCGCCGATTGGGAATCAGGAGGTCTGGGCCGCCGGAGTGACCTATTACCGCAGCCGTGATGCTCGTATGGAGGAATCGAAGTCGGCCGGCGGCGGTGATTTTTACGATCGCGTCTACTCAGCCGAGCGGCCGGAGCTTTTCTTCAAGGCCACGCCCCATCGCGTCGCCGGTCCCAACGCAAGGGTTGCAATCCGCGATGATGCGCGCTGGTCTGTCCCGGAGCCCGAACTCGCGCTGCTGGTTTCGCCTGCGGGCAGGATTACCGGGTATACCATCGGCAACGATATGAGTTCCCGCGATATCGAAGGCGAGAACCCGCTTTATCTGCCGCAGGCCAAGGTTTACGATCGAAGCTGTGCGCTCGGACCATGCATCTTTGTCAGCAGTGAGCCGCTCCCGAAGACCACCGAGATCAGTCTTGAGATCCTGCGGAACGGTGAAATCGAGTTTTCCGGTTCCACGACTCTCGCGGCGCTGAAGCGCGAACCGCAGGTGCTGGTCGATTTCCTGTTCCGCAACAACTCCTTCCCGAACGGCTGTTTTCTGCTCACCGGCACCGGCATCGTGCCGCCTGATTCGTTTGGTCTCCGCAAGGCAGATGAGATCAGAATCACCATTCCGCAAATTGGCACGCTGGCAAATTTCGTCGCGTGATACGGCGCATCCGCCGGTGTGCCTCGCGTTGCCTGATATAACTGGCAAGGGTTCACTCGAATGCAAACCAATCGGCGTAGTTTTCTTGTAGCCGGCGGTGTCACCGCACTCGCAGCTTCCCGAGCGATAGGGGCGAATGAGCGCATACCGACCGGCGCCATTGGATGCGGCGGACGCATGCGCGATCTGCTGCGGGCAGCCTCGAAGACCGGCTGCTCGGAACTAGTCTCGGCCTGCGATGTTTACGAGCCCCGTCGCGATCAGGTCCGCGAGCGGAGCGGCGATACTGTCAGCACACACCTGGATTACCGGGAAGTCCTTGACGACAAGGATGTAACTGCCGTCATCATTGCGACACCGAACCACTGGCACGTGCGAATGGCCGTTGACGCTCTGGCGGCGGGTAAGGATATTTATCTCGAAAAACCGGTCACTCACACCATTGAGGAAGGGCAAACGCTCAGTCACGCCGTCCATACATCCAAGCAGATCCTGCAGTGCGGGATGCAGCAGCGCAGCTGGATTCATTTTCAAAGCGCCGTCGACCTTATCCAAGGCGGCAATATCGGACGCGTGACGCAGGTCCGCACCTATTGGTATCAGAACTACCAGCCCGAGATCCGGCCTCCGCTCACTCCCATCAATCCAGACATGCTCGACTGGAAGCGCTGGCTCGGGTCCGCGCCAGACGAGCCGTTCAGTGAAGAGAAGTACCGCCTCTGGCGCTGGTTCTGGAACTTCGGCGGGGGCGCCATGACGGACCTCTTTACGCACTGGATCGACGTCGTGCATTGGGCCATGAAGACCGATGCACCTCTTCTGGCACAAACGCTCGGCGATCGTTATGTATTCGATACCTGGGAGTGCCCGGACACGATTCAGTCCGCCCTCCGCTATCCCAACTTCGAAGTGGTCTACGAAGGGACCATGGTGTCGTCCATCGACGATGGCGGTCTGGAATTCCGCGGCACCGAGGCTACCCTGAAGCTCACGCGCGCCGGCTTTGGCGTGTATCGGGAAAATATACAGGGTGAGAATCCGGTGCTCAGCGAGCGCAGTATCCTCGACGGGACCATCTCACACATGCAAAACTTCTTTGACTGCGTGCGTAGCCGGAAGACGCCGAATGCGCCCGTGGAGACAGGTATTGCGGCTGCCAGGGCGGGTCAGATCGCAAACCTCGCGCTGCGCGGCAGCGAGAGGATCACCTGGCCACCGCCTAAACCCGGCGCCGGCCGGTAACACAATCGGATGCCGCCCGCTCAGCCGGAAATGGATCCGCGGGTTTACATGGCTGCGGAAAGAACATCTCTCGTCTGGATTCGCACGGGGCTTGCGCTGATGGGCTTCGGCTTCGATCATCGTGCGGTAACGCCCGCTATCCAATGAAGAAAATACTCGTTCTCGGCAGCCTGAACATCGACCTGGTTCAACGGGTGCCCCGTCTGCCGCAACCCGGCGAAACGCTGCCGGCAGGCGAACTTCACCTTTTTCCCGGTGGCAAAGGGGCGAATCAAGCCTGCGCCGCCGCTCTTCTCGGCGGAGACGCTCGGATGGCCGGCTGCGTGGGGAACGACGCGTTCGCCGAAACCCTGCTTGGGGCCTTGCGACAGTCTGGAGTAAACACAACGCTCGTACGACAGGCAGATACGTCGACTGGTACGGCCGTGATTTTCGTTCTCCCGAACGGTGAAAACGTGATTGTCATCGCCTCTGCCGCGAATGGAGCGGTTTCGACCGCGGCGGCGATCGAAGCCGTCGATGTCCTCGAAGCGGGCGACTTCCTGCTGTGCCAGTTGGAGATCCCGTTAGATACTGTGCAGACGGCTCTGCGTGCCGCACATGAAAGGCACGTCGTTACCATTCTCGATCCCGCTCCTGCGTGCACACTGCCAGACAACCTCCTCTCCTTTGTCTCGATACTCACGCCTAATCAACTCGAAGCCGGATTTCTTGCTGGTTCGTCCACTCCGCGTGACTCAGCGGAAGCAGCGGCTTGCGCGCAAACGCTTCGTCGGCGCGGAGCAGCCACGGTTATCGTCAAAATGGGCGAACAAGGCTGTCTTATTGCCGATGAATCCGGCACGGCCGAAACTCCGGGCCTCCGTGTCGAAGTCCGCGACACAACGGCGGCCGGCGACACTTTCAACGGTGCTTTGGCCGTAGCAATGGCCGAAGGCGCCGCATTGCGAAAGGCTGCCCGATTTGCCAACGGCGCAGCCGCTCTTTCAGTGACCAAGCCGGGCGCCATCAGTTCCATTCCCACGCGGGACGCGGTGGACCGGTTTCTTGCTTGAAAACATTTCCTCTATATTCTGTTTAGATGAGTACGCAACGGGTCATACCGGGCGGCCGCGCCGATCGCGTCAACCTGCCGAAAGGCCCTAATGGGCGGTGTCTTTGCCGCTGGTGCAACCTGGAGGTGCCGCCGGGGCGCCTGACCTTCTGCTCGGATTTCTGCGTCGAGGAGTGGAAGCTCCGCAGCAATCCCGGCCATCTCCGGGACCGCGTATTCGAGCGCGATCGCGGCGTCTGCGCGCTTTGCGGACTAGACTGCATCGCCGAATGGCGGCACGTTAAACGCCTGCGCGGCGGCGCGCGCTCGAAAGCGATCGCCTCGTGGGGCCTACGCGGGCGTAAATCGCTCTGGGACGCGGATCACATCGTCCCGGTCGCCGAAGGAGGCGGCGAGTGTGACCTCGCCAATATGCGTACCCTTTGCCTCAAATGCCACCGCGTTCACACCGCCCAGTTGCGCATGAGACTCCGGGCAGAAAAACCCACCGCTGATTTGCCAAAACGGAAATAGCTGGTACCAAAAAGAAACAGCCGGTCTGGCCGGCTTTTCTTTTCTATCTGTTCAAATGCTCAGGGAAGTAGGCTGGGTGGGCTATGAAGTTGGGTCGTTGAAGAAGTTCTGTTGGCTGGGTCTTAAAGCTGTGGGGTTGGCTAGCGGAGCAACCATCGTTCCCTGAGCTAAATTTTTCTGAACGCCAATTAATGAGCAAATGCAGTGCCAAAGTTAAGAAGCTTTCCTTTGAACGACATAAGCAAAAATGCCCGCGATTGAAGCGGGCATTTTTTACCGTACCAGGAAAGGATGTTCCTGCCTGGCTCGATTAGGGCGTTGTGGGCGGAAGAGCAGCGGGTAGGGAAGAGGTCCGCTCCACCCTGCCTGCGGCGGCTTCCTTCAGCGAAACATTGTTCGCCTTGAGGGTTGTTCCCAAGGTTTGGTTGAGACCGACCTCAGCATTGCTATAAGCTACCAATGCAGCCACCTCGGCCGACTGCGACGTGGCAAGATCGCGCTGCTGCGTAACGACGTTGTACGTCGTGGAGGCGCCCAGCTTGAACCTTTTCTGCTCAGCATCCAACAGCTGTTCTTCGAGTACCCGGTTCTTTACAGCCGCCAGATAGCGGACCCTCGCCTGCTCGAGCGCAACAGTCTGGTTCGAAACATCTACCGAAACTTCGTTCAGGTCACGCTGGTTCTCCACCTGTGTCTGGCGGATCGTAAGCTGATCAATGGCTGCGTCAGCCTGAGCTTGCCGGTTCCGGATGACGGGCGCAATAAATGCTCCCGCGCTTTCGCTCGGAAAATTGCGGCGGATCATCTGGCCCAGCGCGGTGCCGATGCCACCGACGAAGTAGGGATCGGGCACTTCGCATAGTGTTCCGCTGGGCGCCACCGACGGCGGGCAGGGGACGACATTCGCGGGCAGCGGCGAGTGCGCGAAACGCGCGGCCTCTTCCGGCGGGATCGGAACGTAGCGTCCAGTACCCGCCGACCCCGTGTTCTTAAACGATGCGAGCGCAGCGAGCTGCGGCCGCACGCCATTCTGGGTTCCGAGCGCGTTCACCTGCAGGTTCGCGATATTCATCCGCTCCGCTTTCAAATCGGGCCGGTTCTCGAGTGCGGTCTTAATCAATGTGTTCAGCGGGGCCTGGTTGCTTTCTTCCGGAACGCGGATGCGATCAAGCGGAATGATTGTGGACTCTCTCATCACGGGATCCGCTAGCCCGTTACGGCTGAGAACATTCTTCAGCTGCACCTCCTGCTGGTCCAGCGTAGTCTGCGATACCACCAGATCCTGCTGCGTCGATGCAACCTGTGCCTCCGCGGTGGTGACATCGATGGGCGCCATGGTGCCGATTTGAACCTGTTTCTTGTTGTCCTCGTAGAAGCGTTGCGCGACCTCGACCGCGCTCCGCTTGGCCTTCACATCTTCGTAATCGGCGACAAGACCGTAATAAAGATCCAGCACGTTGACGACAACGCCGATCACCTCGTTCTCAAACGTCAGGTCATCGATTTTAAGGTTGTTCTTGGCGACAGTAATATTGCGGCTATTTACGGCAATCCCGAAACCCTGCAGCAGATTATGCCGGATCTGCAAGGTAAGCGTTGTGAAGTTAGAAGGGTTGGTCAGGTCGGACGGGGCGTTCTCATTCAGATAGGAATCGTTGTAGGTCAGGCTCACCTGGCCGCCGGTAATCACGCCCGTGCTGATGGATTCGGTATAGTTCCTCTGATTTTGAATTAGATTCTCGACCTGGCTCTGGGTCGGGTTCGATTGCGGACTCGATGTATGCGAGTAGTATTGTACGTTCTGAAAGGTCGGATCCAGGGTCGGGGTAGTTGGGCCGATCTGCGAAATGGTCGCCCCCGCTGTATTTCCGGAAGTGTTGTTGTTGCCCGAGGTACTCACACCGGCAGCGGCCTGGCTGCCCGCCACGCCCTGTCCGCTCGCGACCGACTTGCCAGTCGAGTTCGCGTTCGGAACGCCGGGGAGTGGCCCACCGCCCTCATATCGCTCCAGCGTCCACTGATCGATTATGGGCCCGTAGCGGTCCAGCTCGAGATCGATATTGTTCTCAATAGCCAAGGCGATGGCGTCCTGAACCGTCAAATAAAGGTTGCCGCCGCGAATCAAATCCCGGGCGCGCAGTGAGTTTGCGAGACGAACCGGCGGCACCGTCGACGCCTTGTAAGGCCGGATGAAGACGGATCCCGTCGGCTTCTTGGCGGCGATCTCCTGGCTTTGAGAAATCTGCTGACCGCGGAATTGCGTCGCTGTGAAGCAAACGCACAGCGTAAGCGAGAGCGAGCGGCGCGCCCATTGCATCCAGGCCTGAACGCTCATTGCCCCTGCTCCACTTTCGGCAGGGTAGCCGGCAAAACAGACTGCCGGGCCACGTGCCCCGCGAGCGCCTCATCCATCGAGATGTGATTGACGTCCAAGGTCGTGCCTAAGGCCTCGTCAAAGGAAATACGCGCATGACTGTAATTGGCGAGAGCCTGGGTCTCCGTGCTTTCGGCAGCCGCCAACGTTTGCTGATCCGTTACCACCTGGAACACGGTTGTCGCGCCCAGAGAATACTTCTTTTTGTCGGCATCCAACGTCTGTTGTTGCAGGATCCGCGCCTTCACCGCCGAGTCATAACGAACACGCGCCTGCCGCAAGCCGATAACAGCATTTTGCACTTGCACGCGGATGTCGTTAATCTGCTTCTGCAGTGTAAGTTCGTTCTGGCGAAGCTGTAAAGCGCTAGTAGCATAGTCGGACTGAGCAATCCGGTTCCGCAGCGGTATGCTCAACGAAAGCCCCGCCGAATAACTCGGGAAGTTACGCCGAAAGATCTGCGCGAGAACGTTTGAGTACCCGCCTGTGAGATAAGGAACCGGTGTTACCTGGTCCGGACCGAGATAATTCGCAGGACCGCTCAGGCCTGAGTTATTCATATCGGCAAACACCTGCAGCGTAGGTTTGAGCTCATTCTTGATGGCAACAAGCCCAATTTTTGTGCTCTCGATGTTGATCTTGTCTTGCGCTACTTCCACTCTGCGCGACAGCGCCTGTTGCACGAGATCATCTATGGGCTTCAGTTCGTCCTTCTCGGGCACCTGAATCGTATCGAGCGGAATGACGTGCACCTCTGCCAGGAGCGGACTCGCGACTCCATTCCGGCTGAGCGCGTTTTTCAGCACCATTTCCTGTTGAAGCAGGTCCGTTTGGGAGATGAGCAAATCCTGCTGGCTCGCATACACCTGGGACTCTGCCCGAGTCACTTCAATGGGAGCAAGAGTTCCTATCTGAACCTGTTTTTTGTTGTCATCAAACAACGCCTGCGCGGTGGCGAGCTCGTCTTTGCGCGCCTTGACGTCCTGATAAAAGCTCACCAGATCCCAGTAAAGGTTCAGGACGGCGGAGACGGTCGTAATAACCTGCTGCTTGAACTGCAGATCGGAGACTTTCTCGTTGTTCTTCGAAACACGAATATTGCGTGCGAGAACCGCGCGTCCGAAGCCCTGCAACAGGTTCTGAGAAACCTGAAAATCGAGAATGCCCTCGCTGAACGGGTTGATGTTATAGAACAAGCTGTTGAATTTGTTGTAAGTGCTTGTATAGGTTCCCTGGAAATAAGTTCCGACCTGGTTGTACTGAGAATATTGCGCCTGATAAGTGCGATTGTTATAAATAAGGGCCGTCGTTCCCGTCAACACCGTATTACTCTCGGGGCTCGTCGTATGTGCAAAGTTGGCGTAAAAAAACATTTGCGGATCAAAAGACGGGATCGTCGGTCCCAACTGTGTGAGGACGCCCCCGCTCGCGCTCGATGCACCGGCGGTGGTTGTCGTGCCACCGCTCGCCGCCAGGCTTACACCCGTAAGGCTTACGCTCTGCGGTCCCTGAATGACACCCACGCCCACGCTCCGCAGCAGTCCGCCTGCTTGTGCGCGCTTAGTCACCTCTTTCGTCATGAGCGGGCCGTACCGCTGGATCTCAATATCCAGATTGTTCTCGAGCGCGAGCGCAATCACGTCCTGTGCGGAGAGGTACAGATTGCCGCCCCGGATCAGCTTTTCCAGGCGGTCGGAATTATTGATATTGATGTCCGGCACAGTGGGAGCTTGATACGGGCGCGTCAGCCAGCCGAGTGTTCCTTTCGGCGGTACGACTTGAATCGCATTCTGGGCTGAAGCCGCCGGTCCAAAAAGCACCAAGAGGCTGCACGTTATGGACAGGAATGTTTTGGATCTTTTCATTAAGAGTCGTTTGGAGCCTTACTTATATGCGCAGGCACGCTCTCCGCTGTTATCCACGCAATCTCAGCAGAGTTGGCCCTCGGAATTCAGAACGAGACGCTCTCGAACCGGGTTCCCGATATTCGTTTGCGACCTCTCATAGTAACGTAGCGAATCGGTTCTGCCAGTTTTCAATGAAGTAAGCGTGGGCGCGGGCCGGAAGCTTGAATCGCAAGCCCGCCTCCAATCCGAACCCACTCCTAAGCCACACATTTTCGGCGCCCTCAACAGTTGCAAGACCCATATACTCTTAACTCGGGTGTCCGGTTATGGGACGGCATGGGCCGGTTCGCAACAATGCCTGCTATGCTTTGTCGCAGCAATGTCCGAGTCCATTCTCGAGCTGTTCGAAGGAACCGGCGCCTATCTTCGAGGGCATTTCCGGCTCACGAGCGGTCTCCACAGTGGAGAATACCTTCAATGCGCAAAGGTTCTTGCCTTTCCCGATTACGCCGAGCAGTTAGGAAAACTACTAGCCGCCAAAATCTCGGCATGGCTCGGCGAAGCGCGGCCTCAAACCGTCGTCTCACCCGCCATGGGGGGAATCATCATCGGCCATGAGGTCGCCCGCGCTCTTCGCGCCCGGGCCATATTCATGGAGCGCGATCCTGATTTTAATCAGATGACACTTCGCCGCGGTTTCGAAGTGGCGCCCGGCGAAGAGATCATCGTGATCGAGGATGTGATCACCACCGGCGGCAGCACGAAGGAAGTCGTTCGTGCCATGCGCGCCCTCGAGGGGAAAGTGTTTGCGGCGGGGTCGATCATTGACCGCAGCGGCGGGACCGCCGACGTCAGCGTGCCGCATGTCTCACTCGAATCCCTACATCCTATGACATATGCTCCCGATGAATGCCCCCTCTGCAGCGCGGGCATTCCGGTCGTGAAACCCGGCTCCCGCAGAACTTGAGGAGACTCCGCTTTCAAGTCGCGTACGACGGCACTGATTTCCACGGCTGGCAAGTGCAGCCCGGCTTGCCAACCATTCAGGGAACGCTTGAAGACGTCATCGGTCGAGTCGAAGGCAGGCGCGTTCATGTTGCCGGCTCGGGCCGGACCGATTCAGGCGTCCATGCGCTGGCTCAAGTGGCGGCCGTCACCCTCGAGAATCCCATCCCGCCGGACAATTTTCGGCGCGCCGTTAACCGCCTGCTCCCCTACGCCATTCGGATCACGGGCGTCGAAGAGACCTCGCTTTATTTCCACCCGCGCCATCACGCGAAACGCAAGACTTACGAGTACCGCATCTTTCGCGAAGAAGTCTGCCCGCCATTCGACCGCCGCTTCGTGTATCACCATCCGTACCCTCTGCACGAGTCCGCCATGTCGGCGGCAACCCGCCTGCTCGAGGGCGAGCACGATTTCACTGCATTTGCCGCGGCAGACGAAACAGATAAGGTCTGCGCATCTAAGGTGCGAAGCATTTTCCATACATCGCTGGTGCGGAATAATGCGCTGCTTGTGTTCACCGTCACCGGGTCGGGCTTTCTGAAACATATGGTGCGGAATATGGTCGGGACATTGATAGAGATCGGCAAGGGCAATCTTTCCGAGCAGGACATCCTGGCCCGGCTCGAGCCCGCCTGCCTGATTGCACCCGGACCGGCCGTGCCCGGGAGCGGCCTGTTCCTCATTTCGGTTGATTACTAACGTGCAGAAATCGGCTTTCAGCTACAGCTGACAGCCATCAGCTTTGGCGGTAGCTCTAAGAGGGTTCCAGCACTTTTCTGAAAGCTGAGATCTGAAGCCTGCCCGCTTCCATTTGGTACAAAGTTGTTCGAGGCACCTGGTTGTTCCGCAAGATCCTTGTCGCAAATAGGGGAGAAATCGCCGTCCGCATCATTCGTGCGTTACGCGAGATGAACATCGCGAGTGTGGCAGTGTTCTCTGATGTCGACCGCCCCGCCCTCCATGTGCAGATGGCGGATGAGGCCATTCACATCGGCGCCTCACCCTCGTCACAAAGCTACCTTTCGGGCGAACGCATCCTCGAAGCCGCAAGAAAGACGGGCGCCGAAGCCATTCATCCCGGTTACGGCTTCCTGAGCGAAAACGCCGCCTTCGCGCGCGCGTGCACGGATGCTCGTGTCACGTTTATAGGCCCGCGCTGGCAGGCCATCGAACAAATGGGGTCGAAAACGGCCGCGCGCCGCCTTGCCATCGCCGCGGGCGCGCCGGTGGTGCCCGGCACAGAACAGGGCGTCACAACTTGTGCCGAAGCGCGCGCGATTGCGGCCCAGATCGGCTACCCCGTGCTGCTGAAAGCGTCGGCAGGAGGCGGTGGCAAAGGCATGCGGCGGGTCGATGGTGAATCAGGTCTCGAGGAAGCTATGGGTACCGCTGCTAGCGAGGCCGAGCGCGCATTCGGCTCCGGCGAGCTCTATCTCGAAAAACTGATCGAACGCCCTCGGCACATCGAAGTACAGGTTCTCGGCGATGAGCATGGAAATCTGCTTCACTTGGGCGAGCGCGAATGTTCGCTGCAGCGCCGGCACCAGAAAGTCGTCGAGGAGTGTCCGTCACCGCTGGTGACAGCCCGGCCCGAACTGCGCGATGAGATCGGCGAGGCCGCCCTCCGTATCGCGCGCGCCGCGTCTTACAGCAATGCCGGAACTCTCGAGTTTCTGGCGGATGAGCAGGGCCGTTTCTATTTCCTCGAAATGAATACGCGCCTGCAGGTGGAACACCCTGTTACTGAGTGGGTCACGGGAATGGATCTCGTGCGCTGGCAGATTCGCATCGCCGCCGGCGAGCGCCTTTCCGTGCAGCAGCAGGACGTGCGTTGGAACGGTTCGGCCATCGAATGCCGCATTTACGCCGAGGACCCGGCCAACAACTTTTTCCCAAGCCCCGGGCGAATCGTCCACTACGTTGAGCCGGCCGGACCCGGCGTGCGAGTCGATGGTGGCGTCTACGCGGGCTGGACGGTGCCCATTGATTATGATCCGCTGCTTGCCAAACTCGCCGTCTGGGCCGAATCACGCGACCTTGCCATCCGCCGCATGCAGCGCGCGATATCGGAGTATCGGATTCTCGGTATCACGACGAATGTTTCTTTCTTTGACCGGCTGATGCTTGATCCACAATGGCAGTACGGCCATCTTCATACGGCCTTCCTAGACGAGTTTATGGCTCGCTGGCAACCCTCGGCTCCGGACTCCGGCGGACTGGTCGCCTCGGTCCTCGCAGCCGCACAGACCCGCGCCGCCAACGGGAATCCTGTGCGAGTATCGGCGTCGCAGAGCCTTTGGAAGACCGAAGGCCGGCGCAGCTTGAACCGCTAACATGAAATACA
>JAFAMM010000269.1 GCA_019233375.1 Acidobacteriaceae bacterium | reverse complement strand
AAATCAGAGTCTGGGCGCCGACCGCGCAGCAGGTTTCTCTCGAAATCTTCAACAATTCGAGCGACACCACGCCCGCCGTCACCATCCCGATGCACGAGCGCAACGGCGTTTGGGGCGCCGCAGGCGACGCGAGTTGGAAAGGGAAGTACTACTTGTTCGCCGTGAACGTATGGGTTCCGATCGATGCCGCGGTCGATACGAACATCACGAGCGATCCTTATTCCGTCGATATCGCCCTGAACGGTACGAAGAGCCGCATTACCGATCTCTCGTCAGACGAAACGAAGCCCGACGGCTGGGATTCAACGTCGTCGCCCTACCTGCGCAGCCTGAATGACCTGAGCCTGTACGAACTCCACATTCGCGACTTCAGCATCAACGATTCCACCGTGCCGGCGACGGATCGCGGCATGTATGAAGCCTTTGATGACCAAGATTCCGACGGTATGCGCCATCTGCGCGTGCTGGCGCGGAGCGGTCTGGCCGCCGTGCATATCCTGCCTTCGTTCCACTTCGCCAGCGTGAACGAGGACAAATCGACCTGGAAGACCACTGGAGATCTTTCACAGTACCCTCCGTACGGCACGCAGCAGCAGGCAGCCGTAGCCGCCATCCAAGGCAGCGATGGCTACAACTGGGGCTATGATCCCGTTCACTACATGACGCCCGAGGGGAGTTACGCTATCAATCCGGATAACCGCGTCAAGGAGTACCGCGTCATGGTGAAGGGCCTGCACAAAGCAGGGCTGCGTGTGGTGCAGGACGTTGTCTTCAATCACACCAACGCGAGCGGCGAGGGTCCGAACTCAAATCTCGATGAAGTCGTGCCGGGTTACTACCACCGCCTGGACTCGAACGGCAACCTCGAGACCGGTTCCTGTTGTGCGGATACAGCCAGTGAACACCGCATGATGGAAAAGCTCATCATCGACACGCTCGTGCTGAACGCGCGCCAGTACAAGATCGACGGCTTCCGTTTCGACATCATGTCTTTCCACTTTACGTACAACATGCAGCACATTCAGCAGGCGCTGCGCGCGTTGACACCGGAGAAGGATGGTGTCAATGGATCAAAGATCTATCTCTATGGTGAAGGCTTCAATTTCGGGGACACATACAACAACCAGATTGGTCCCAACGCGAGCCAGGTCAACCTGTATGGATTCGGGATCGGCACCTTCAACGATCGCATTCGTGACGGTATTCGCGGCGGCAGTCCTTTCACGGACGAACGTGTTCAGGGGTTCGCGACGGGCTTGTTTACCGATTCAAGCGACTTCACTAATCAGAACCCGCCATCGCAAGGCCAGCAAGCTCAATTACTGAAGTACTCCGATTGGATCCTCGTCGGTCTCACGGGAAATCTGCGCGACTATACCTTCACCGACAGCGCCGGCAACACAGTTACAGGCGCGCAGGTCAATTACAACGGTCAACCCACGGGTTACACCGCCACACCCATTGAAGCCATAAACTATTGCTCCGTCCACGATAACCAGGACCTGTTCGATGCTGTTCAATTGAAGTCAAGCTTCAGCGACAGCATCGCAACGCGGGCGCGTAGGCAGATTCTTGCCATGAGCCTTGTTGCGCTTGGCGAGGGCGTCCCGTTCTTTCACGGCGGAGACGATTTACTGCGATCCAAAGACATGGATCAGAACAGCTATGATTCCGGCGATTGGTTCAACAAGATCGACTGGAGCGGGCAAACGGCAAACTGGGGCATTGGTCTTCCCATCGCCAGCCAGAATGGCGGTCAGTGGTCGATCATGACGCCGCTGTTGTCAAATCTTGACTACACACCGCTTCCCGCAAGCATAGGTTACGCCGGGGCTGCCTTCGAGGAACTGCTTAGAATTCGCTACAGCTCTGATCTGTTCCGAATGTCGACTTTCAAGGAAGTACAGCAGAATCTGACTTTCCTGAACACGGGCCCGAACCAGACACCGGGCCTGATCGTAATGAGGCTCGATTCGAACGGGCACACGTACAGCGGATACAAACAGATTCTCGTCGTGTTTAACGCGACCGATTCACAGACCACGTTTACCGATGCCCGGCTGCAGGGGCTCCACCTTCATTTGCATCCGGTGCAACAGTCCTCGAGTGATCCGGTGACGCGCGAGTCGACGTTTAATTCACGGCTCGGCAGCGCGACCGTACCGGCGCTTACCACAGCCGTGTTTGTCGGCGACAGTCACGAACTGACAACCCGAGCCGCGACCGCAAAGAGCGGACGGAATTGAAGCTCTTCGCTTGCCAGCCTGAATTATGGCCAGATATTCGGCTTTGAATTAATTCCAATCGCAAAGCGATTCTACGTAAGCAGCGGAGCCGTCCCGCAGCCATGCGTCCAGCTGCGCCGGCTCTTTTAGTTGGTTGCCGCGCTCCCTCGGAACGACGGCGAACGCGCAATCCAGCTCTGGAAGAGACGTCATGTCGACAAAAAGCTTCTCAAACTGAGCAACCGAAAACACATCTTCCTGTCCTTTGCCCCAACGCTTCTTCACATCTTTGAGAGTCACGTACGTGGGCATCCTGTTCGCCAGCGTCCGCACCGCGGTTGTGACTTTCTTTGCATTCTCAAGCTCCTCGCGCGTAAGTTGGAATGCAACAAGCAACTTATCTATGTCAACCCAGAACGTGTTCGAGTTGTAGTAAGAAAGCAGAGATTCAAGCTCCTCGGAAGGCAGCGCCAGCCCTTCCACCAGCCGAACACGGGAATCCACGCGAGCCAGTCCGCCGCCCCTATCATCTATGTGGCGCGTGATTACCTCGAATGTTAGGGCTGCGCCGCGACTTACGTGATACCCGAGCAGCACCGGATCCAGACTAACGCCCACTGTATCGATGTTGTGCACCATGAGATGCCGTAGCTGTGGACGGGAACGGATCAGCTCAAGCAGTACCCCGTTCCGCAGCAGATTCGGCAATTCATACCAGTGACCGGTCGGATGCAAACACTGAACTGCGACATTATCCGTGTAATCCGAGCCTTCACCCGCGCGTTCCGCCCACTGAATCAGCGCGGCGCGCACGCTGTCCCGCACTTTCTCTTTTTGCTCATCAAGCAACTGCTGTGTCAGCTCTTCCCACGCAAAGCGCAGATCGCGCGTCATCGGGACCAATCGCAGGCCGATGCTGCGACCTGGTGAAAGCATCACCGGACTCGATCCTCGCGATGCATTTTCCTGGCATATAAAGCGCTGGATGGGCTCGTGAGTCAGATAGCTGGTCGTGATGACGTGGGGAATTTCCGTCCCACACTGCCGCGCACTGTGCCGGGTCTTCGCCTGATGTACTTCGATAAAATTCCGGTACGCGCCGCCGAGCTTACAGAACGGGTTCAGCGCCTTCACTACGCCCGCACCGCGCGTCCAGCGCGTGCCGGCTCCGCCCGCCATCGTAACTACAGCAACGGCCCCCTGTTCGAGCGCCTGCACCCCGTGGTCATAGAACTCTTGCGCGCCAGCTCTACGCGCATCAAACAGATCATCCGGCCGCACGTCCTCGATCTTGCTCGACGCAGGCATCCTGTTTTGCGCAAGACCGATTCTGCCACTCCTCAGATCGCTCTTGATCTGCTCGTGCGCTATGGGATCGAAACCGTTTTCCTGAAGCATTTGGGACAACAAACGCGGCTGCTGTGCCTGCTCCCGCTCGGAAGAGGGTAGCAGGCGGTCGAAAAGATTCTGAACCATGCCTGAATACTCGGGGACGGTCCGGCACGCATTGCTGAAGCAATCAAGTTCCGCCCGGCGCGAGAGCGGCATCAGAACCGGATCCATGCGAAGCAGCGCGGGAACCATCAGACCGTAATAACCCTCCGGCATCAAGGCCTGCTGGTCTGTCAGCAGCTCGCAGCATGTGCCGTTCTCATTGATTGCGAAATCGTAGATCACTGGATCCATCGCGAAAGGTACCGCAGTTTCCAGCCGTCTTTTGGTATCGCGCATGATCGTCTGTAACTGTTCCTGCGCCTTTGCTTTCGCGGCAGGGCTGAACATAAAGCCCATACCGCCGCCCGCCATGCCGCCAAGCATCCAGAAACCCCAGAAATCGGAGTTGATGGCATCGCGCACCTCCCCGATCAGGCTTTCTGTGTAGAGATTGCTCGCCCACGGGATGATGTTTTGAATGGGGCCAAAGAAATTTCGCTCGGTTGCGGCCCCGATTCCGCGTATGTTCCCTTCTTTCAGATCGTCCAGAATCTGATCAAGAATCCGGCCTGCTTCATTGCGGGCCACCCATTCGGCTTCGGCGCGCAGCAGGTATTTCTCGGTAACCATTTCAAGGATCGGGCCAACGTCCTGGGCCATGCCGCCATGCACCAGCACCAGGCTGTCTTGCAGCCTGGTTCGCGCGTGCTCGTTGATTTGATCTTTCGAGAACACATGATGCGCCGGAAGCAGGCGGCCGCGACTGATACCGAATTCAGGATCACCCTCGCATGCTTCCACGCCTTGAATGAGCTTGATGCCCGGCCAAACTCCGCCGGAATCCTGCCATCCGCCGCCGGATCCGCCCAGCCATTCCCCCAGGATCGCGCGCGCTGCCACGAGCCTGCGATCCGCTTCATTCAACGGCCCCGCAAGCGCTCCGGCCTGACCCGTGGCGCGCATACACACCGCGATCAGGCTCGAAAGCAGGTTTGTCGAGACGGCCAAACGCGAGCCTTTCGGGATATCGCGCACGCGGCTGACCAGCTCAATGCCACGACTATCTCCCACGAGTCGGACCAGCAAACTGCTTAGGGGCTGAACCGCGCCTTCCATGGCCGGCGGAATGATTCCCGACGCAATCACCGCTGCCTTCAACAGGCCCAGATAGTCTCTCGCGAAATCGAACACATCTGAGAACGTGGTGAGGTCGGCCGTTGCTCCCAGATCGACGCTAGTTAAGCGAAGCACCGGTTCATCAATCACACGGAAATAAGCTTCTACCGGCGGCTTGGGGCGCGTATCGCCCTGCCCGCGCACGCTCAAATCAATCGAAACGTTTAGCACTCGTGCGCCTTCCGGGTAATCCATCCCCAGAAAAAAGATGTCGCTCCACGCGCTGTGCGTAAGATCCATGCGGACGGGCGTCGATTCACGCAGAATCGGGTATGTCGCGCTCCCGGACGAGCGGCTGGCCAGTTCCGGACGAATCTTCAGCGGATAATCATCGGGGTGCCCGATCCGCGACATCCATTGGTTACCTCTCACGGAACGAACGCTGTGCCGCACCTGGCCGGCCAGCGTTTTGAACGCAAGACCGCGATAAGCCGCCGCAAAGGCGCTTGAGAGCGCAGCGTTAGGGCCACACCGCGATTGCTCGTCCAGCAACACGTGTATCGCCTCCTCAAACCGGCGCTTGAGCAGATGCGACGTGACCTCATAGGGAATAATGCCCGAGAGATTCACTTCCGGCCGGTACGGCAGGTGAAAGCGGTGCATCGCGTAGAGGAAAAACTGAGCCCGCACGCGCTGGTACAGATTGTCACTGGATCGCCAAAACTGCTCGAGCGACGACGCCTCGGCCAATAACCGCGCCGTCGTAATTTCTCGGCAGAGCTGATCAATGGAGCGGTTTCGAACGGCCGGGTCGGGCGAGGTGATGATGAGTGTTGATTCGCTCAAACGCGCTGTCCCGTATGATGGTCAGTCTCGCGCAGAGCGATCAGTTCCAATAACTGCGCGAGCACCGTTTCACTGTCTTTGCCGGCAAGCGCGAGCGCCAGCTGAGCCCGGAACAAGCCGTACTTCACGCCGATGTCGTAGCGGCGGCTATTCTGCTGAAATGCAAGATATTGCTCGCGTGCGGCCAGCTCGTTCAATACGCTTGAAAAACTGACTCTCCTCGGCTCGGGTTCGAGCCTCCGGGCCAGGATCTCCATAACGGTCGGCGTCAGGACGTGCATGCCAAAGAAACAAAGGTAGTAGCCGCTGCGCAGCCCTGAGATATTTAGCGTTTGCTCCGCCTCCGTCGGGGTCGGCTTTTCCACTACTTTCTCTATGCGGTAGAGATGCTGCTTTCCCGCGATGCGCTGACCGCCGACAGTGCCGTAAAGCGGAAGCAGTGATTCGCGGGTGGATTGAACGGCGGAAACCGCGCACTCCTCTTCCTCCGCTACGTCCAGCAGCTTGCGTGTCGCGCTAGAACCGTTGCTCGAAACATACAGATGATCCCCAACCAGATGCAGAAAAGAGTCATCTTTGGTGAAGGAACGGGCGCAATTGAGGGCATGCGCGTACCCGAGCGGCTCTGATTGTTCGACAAACCGAACGGCGCGGTCTTCCGCCGCCCGGGCATAGGGATCCTGATTACCCGGCGAGACAACTACGCAAACTTAGCTGATGTCCGCCGCGCGAAGTTCATCAACGATAATCCGCAGTACCGGCTTCTCGTGTCCGTCCCGGTCGATGAGCATCTGCAACGGCAGCGTGCGCTGATTGGGCGAAGCGGCGGTGATCACGGCCTTTTGGATCTTCATTCGAAATTGGAATTATCGCAGGCGCGCCGGTTAGCGCAACCCGGCGCTACTCCCATTCGATTGTGCCGGGCGGCTTGTGCGTCAGATCATAAAACACAGAAGAGATTTGCGGTATTTCGAGCAGCTTGGCCGTAAGCCGCCGCAGTTCGGCAGACGGCATAAGCGCCACATCAGCTGTCATGCCATCTACCGAATTCACCGGCCGCAACACAACGGACTCCGGTGCAGCCTCAGATGCGCCAAGAGGAATCAGCACGACGGGAAATTGCCAGACCTCATGCTCAAAGCCGACTTTGAGGCAAAACTCCCGCACTACGGCGTCCGCTTCCCGAAGCACGTCCAGACGAGCCTTCGTTAATGCGGCACCGAAAACACGCAAGCCCGCCAGCGGCGCCTTCGTATCGCACAACGCCACTACACGGTTGATGTCGGAGCGCGAGTTCGCGAGCGCCGGCGCAGTGTTGCTGATGTGCTCGGCGGTAGGCGAATCGGGAATGGCCAGTACGTTTCGGTAGCTGCGCGCGTCGCCTTGCACCCCCACTGACCGGATGGGCAGTAGAAATCCCTCCCGGACGTGCGTGATCGCGGCGCCACGGCTCGAGCACAAACAACGAATCGCGAGGCCGGGCCCCGGAAACGGGTGCCGCGATAGAAATCTCTCCGAAACACCCAGTTCCCGGCCGATTGCGCGAACCTCGTCTTTGTAAAAAGAGGTCAGCGGCTCCACGATGCGCCCGGAATCGATAAGCGCCTGGATTCCCGGAACACGGTTGTGGTGGGTTTTGATGAGGTCTGCATTCGCGCTTCCGCCGGATTCAATGGTGTCGGGATAAATCGTGCCTTGCCCAAGAATCCAATGCCCGTCGAGGAAGTGCTCTGTCGAAAGAATCCGTTCCTGTACCTTTACGAACTGCTCGCCGATAACACACCGCTTCTCCTCGGGGTCGACAATGCCGCGCAGCGCATGGAGAAACTCGGCTTCCGCCGCATCCACCATGAAGTTCCTTGCTCCGAGTTCGGTGAAGATGGAACGTACAAACTCCGTCTCACTCTTTCGCATGAGACCGGTATCGACGTAAATCCCGTAAACCCGTTCAGGACCCAGAGCACGCAGGCACATTGTGTAAGCAACTGTCGAATCGACGCCGCCGCTGACAAAAAAGAAGACGTTCCGGTCGCGGGCCGCCGCGCGAATCTGCTCTTCGACGACGGGAACGCGCTGTGAAAGGTTCCAATCCTGAACCGCGCCGCAGATCTGAAAAACGAAATTCTCCAGAATCTGCTTGCCGGCGTGCGTATGAACGACCTCGGGGTGAAACTGAATGCCGAACAGCTTGCCGCTGCAATCGGACATTGCCGCCACGCCCGACACCTCAGAACACGCGGTCACGCGAAAGCCAGGAGGCACGGAGGACACGGTGTCGAAATGGCTCATCCAGATTTGCGAGTTCTGAACGCCCGTCCATAGGCAATCGTCGGTCGTGACGGTAAGGTGCGCCAGGCCATACTCGCCTCGCTCTCCCTTTTGGACCGTCCCGCCAAGGTGGTGTGCCATGAGCTGGTGACCGTAGCAGATGCCCAGCACCGGAACGCCCGCGCGAAGAATGTCCGGGTCGATATCCGGGCTTCCTTTTTCCAGCACGCTCGCCGGGCCGCCCGAGATGATGATGCCCTTGCGCGAGCGAAGTTCCGGTGAGGGAGTGTCACTGGCCATGACGTCCGCATAGACGCCCAATTCGCGCACGCGTCTCGCGATCAGATGGGTGTACTGTCCTCCGGTATCGAGTACCGTGATCTGGGCAGACCGCGGGCCGCAGACGTTCGAAGAAGAGAAGGCAGGCGCGGACGTCAAACGGTTAAGCGCGAGCGGGCCTAATGGACCAGGCTGGCCCGCTGTTTTTCAAATCTTGCTTTCGATTCGGCGAGTAGATTGGCCGCCTTCGGCATAGCCGCCACTGCGAGCTGAACTTCGGGATCCTGCTCTACTCCAACTCGCTGCGAATCCTCAAAGCTGAAAGCCGTAATGTACATCTGAGCTCGCAACTGATCGCGCAACCAGGCGTGATCTTTCGTCCAGTCGGCTTCCGTGAATTGAACGCCTTGCTTCAGAAGGTAATCGTGCAGGCTCTCGAGCGTAGCTTCATCGGGCGTCCAACCCTGCGGAAGGGACGTGCTGTGGTTTGAGAAGTAATAAGACGAAAAATCGAAGAAGCTATTTTTGCGGATCGCGTTTAGCTGAAAACCGTCCATCTTCGGCGCATCATACTTCTGGTCGGGCGTTATGCCGCCGCCGCCGAACACCGTGCGGCCCAGATCCGTCTGCTTGATGTCGGTCGGATCTTTCGAGTCGCCGCGCTTTCCGTAATAGTAATCGAGGAAAGAGATGTTCGAGTAGTTCCGTTGGATGAGGCGGCCGCTCGGCGTATAGTAGTGCTGCGTCGTAAGGGCGAGACCCGTGTTGTCGCTAAGCGGATACACCGTCTGCACCAGTCCTTTGCCGAACGTCGTGTCGCCTAGAATCCACGCCCGGTCATGGTCCTGCAGCGCCCCCGCAACGATCTCCGCGGCAGAAGCCGAATAGCGGTTCACGAGAACGACAATCGGATAGTTCTCGCCGTACTGGCTGCCGCGGGCCAAATAAGGCTTCTCGGAATAAGCGCGGCCTCGATGCGACACTACCACCTGCCCTCGATCGAGCCAGTGCCCGGCGACGGCGACACCTTCTTGTAACAGACCGCCGGGATTTTCGCGGAGATCCAGAATCAAGCCGTGAATGTTCTGCTCGCCAAGCAGTTTGAGATTATCTTCAAGCTCTTTGCCGGTGGTTTCGGTGAATGATTCAATCCGGATGTACGCGATACCAGGCTTCAACCAGAACGCTTTCCACACACTGTTGCGTGGAATTTCGTCGCGCACCAAATTGAATGTGATCGGCTTGGCCGAGCCTTCGCGGTTCACCACTACCTGGACTTTCGTTCCTTTAGGGCCCTTCAGCATCTCCGCTACCTGGCTCGTGCTGAGATTGTCGACACGCTTATCGTTTACTTCGAGCAGCATGTCCCCGGGCCGTATGCCCGCTTTATACGCCGGCGTTCCGGCAAAGGGATGCACCACAATCGGCTTCCCCGTGCGCGGCTGCTGGCCGATCATCATGCCGATGCCGTAGTAGCTGCCGTGCTGCTCCTCCCGAAGCCCGGCGAATTCTTTGGGGTCAAAAAAATTCGAGTGCGGGTCGAGCGTTCGCAACATACCCGGGATCGCGCCCGAGTAGATAGCCTTATCGGGAGAAAGCTTATCGGCGTAGTTTTGATTTACGGCGTCGTAGACTCTCGTGAACTCCTGGATGCTGGCCTTCAGGTCTTCGTCAGAAGACGGTGCATGCGGCGCCGAGGCTTGAGCGGCAGCGGCAACGGGAAGCGTACCAGGTCCAACCAGCCCACCAATGACCGCGCATAGCCCCAAAAAAAGGGGAACAAAAAGGAAATACCGCCGCTGGGACGACAATTCTACCTCCAGGGTCTGTTTCCAGTATAGACGTTAATGTGACTGCGACGATTCGGGGGCGGTGAGATTTATCCGGCGGCTCGTGCGCGTTTTACCGAAGCCGACTCGCTGCGTACGCCTTTTTTTGGCAGTTCGTCCAAGCGGCGGACCTGATCGCTCACGCAGACTAGAAACATCGGCTGGCGGGCGTTCTTGAGCAGGTCGATAATCCGGTCCTGCTGATCCTCAAGATAGATAGACTTGCCGTCTGTCAGCAGATGAAGCCTGGATTCTGAGGAAAGAACATCAGCGAGCCGGCGTCCCATCTCACGCTGCAAAAAGCGCAGCACCCGCCGGATTTTTTGCAGCGAGAAACCTTTTCGCCGTAACTCCGCAATGACTGTAATCTCAATTACTTCTTCCGGCAGATAAATCCGCTTGTGCCCCTCGTGCCTGGGAGATACCACTTTCCGCTCATCCCACCACTGCAGCTGCCTCAAGCTCACTTGCGCTATACGCGCCACATCGGTGCTCGTGTACGTACGCTGCGGTACAGGCTTCTCGCCGCGGCTGCCCACCAGCGGTCCCTTTTCCCCCCGGCCAGGATCGACAGCCAAATCAGGACGAGCTCTCCGTGTTTTGAACATGACGCCCACTTTCCGTTTTGGATTTAACGGCTCCCCAAGATTGTACTAGACCTGGATGAGCAGTCAAGGAGGGAAATCGGTCCTTAAATAATCCGGTTTGGGCCGCTATTTCCGGGATTTCTATCCGCCGCCCACAAATTCGACGATTTCTATCCGGGCGCCCTGTTGAACTAGCACCTTCGGCCAATCCCGCTTACGGACTAGGGCTCTATCGATCTCCACAGCCAGACGGTCGCCGGGAAGATCCAGAAACGCGAGAAGCCCGGCCACCGACTCGTTTGGCGGCACCTCTTTCATTTCTCCGTTCACCTGAACCCGAATCAAACCGGCCTCCACTTCCAACGCTGTCCCCAACCTGATTATAGAGAGCTTTTCTGTTGCTAATCTGGTATTCGGTCCGATGCCCACCACTTACGCCGATACGTGGTTTCCCGTTCTCATTCAGATTTTGATTGCGATCGCGGTAGCGGGCGCCATGATCGGACTGTCGGCTGCGATCGGACGCCGTGTCAAAGATCCCGTCAAATCCTCACCATACGAATCGGGCATGAACCCGGTAGGCAACGCCAGGGAGCGATTCTCGGTTAAATTCTACCTAGTCGCCATGGTCTTCATCCTTTTTGACATAGAGGCTGTATTTCTGTACCCCTGGGCTGTCATTTACCGGCAGCTTCGACTCTTTGCTTTTTTTGAAATGCTGCTCTTCATCGTCCTCGTGCTGTGTGGTTTTTACTACATCTGGAAAAAGGGCGTCTTGAACTGGTCGGTCAGCGAGCAGCATCCCTTCAGGAGGGCTCAGAGAGGAACGGATGAGCGTGCTGCCTGAAATCGCTGGAGACAACGCAATCGCGGTTGCCATTCATGAACATTTGCCGACCGCCATCGTTGATGCCGTCAAGGCAGTCGATGGCCTGGTCTTTTATATAGATCCGGGCCAGATCGTTCCGGTGTGCCAGTTTTTGAAGGACGGCGCCGGGTTTGAGCAGCTAATGGGCATTACCGGCGTGGATTGGTGGCCCAGAGCGCCGCGCTTTGAGGTGATTTACCTTCTTCGCTCTTACAAGCACAATCAGCGGTTGAGGCTCGCGGTCCGGCTGCCTGAAGGTCAGGAGATCGATTCGGTCTGCCCGGTCTGGCGCGGGGCTAACTGGTATGAGCGCGAGACGTTCGACCTCTTTGGCGTCGTATTCCGGAATCACCCGAACCTGGAACGCATCATGATGCCGGCGGATTGGGAAGGACATCCGCTGCGTAAAGATTATCCGGTACATGGCCACAAGTATTCGTACCGGGATGAGTAAATCACGCTGCCCACGCAAGCGGACTGAATACTAAGGAAGCAGGAATGAAAGAAGGCTACACGCGCGTTGCGTCTCTCGATGCTGACCATGAGTTGGCGGTAGCAGACCCATCGGGGCTGGAGTATCCGAAGCCAAGCACCGCGCGCCGCATGACGCTGAATATGGGCCCGCAGCACCCGTCGACGCACGGCGTACTGCGCGTTGTCCTCGAACTCGATGGCGAAACCATCCTCGAGGCTCGCCCCGAGATCGGATTTCTTCATACCGGTATCGAGAAGGAGTGCGAGGCCAAGAAATATCAGCAGGTAGTTCCGCTCACCGATCGTGTTGACTACCTCTCGAATCTGAACAACAACCAGTGCTATGCGCTTGCCGTCGAGGCGCTGCTCGACCTGGAGATTCCGGCTTTCGCGCAGTGGCAGCGGGTGATGCTGTGCGAGCTTCAACGCCTTTCAAGCCATCTGGTCTGGCTCGGAACGCATGCTTTGGACATGGGCGCCATGAGCGTGTATTTTTACTGCTTCCGCGAGCGCGAAGAGATTCTAAAGATTTTTGAAACGTACTCCGGGCAACGAATGATGACCAGCTACATCCGCCCGGGCGGTCTAGCGCTGGAACCACCGCGCGGTTGGCACAGAGCGATTTCGGCCGTTATTGAACGCCTCGCGCGAGGAATCGACGAATACCAGAATCTGCTGATGCAGAATCCGATCTGGTGCAACCGGACGCAGGGAGTCGGCGGACTTGACCTGGATCTTATGATTGAGCTCGGCGTAACCGGCCCGATGTTGCGAGCCGCCGGATTGAAGACTGATGCGCGCAAAGACTCTCCCTACGGAGCCTATCCGCACTTCGATTTTGAAATCCCGACCCGGACCGGAAACGACGTGTTTGCGCGCTTTGAAGTCCGCATGGACGAGATGCGCCAAAGCGTAAGAATTGTGCGGCAGGCGCTCGAAGGCATGCCGTCCGGCGCGTGGCAGGCAGATGCGCCGCATATTCTTCTGCCGGATCGCGAAAAAATGAAGACTCAAATGGAGTCGCTCATCTACCACTTCAAGATCGTCACGGAGGGCTATCGCGTGCCGGCGGGTTCGGTCTATGCGGTTGTGGAATCGCCGCGCGGAGAGCTTGGCTATTACGTGGTGAGCGACGGTACGGCGCATCCGCATCGGGTGTTCATGCGTACTCCGAGTTTCGGCAATTTGCAGTCGCTTGGCGCAATGCTCGAAGGTGTTCTTATTGCCGATTCCATCGCCACCATGGGAAGTATGGATTTCATTTTGGGAGATGTCGATCGATAAGCTATGACCTTCTCACCAGAGCTCGAGGCTCGGTTTGCAAAGATGTTGCAGAGCTATCCGCCGGGCAGAACCCGCTCCGCCGTCGTTCCGATGCTCCTCTATGGCCAGGACGAGGTCGGCTATGTGTCGCAGGAACTCGTGGAGGAAGTCGCGCGCCGTTGCGGTGTGACACCGCTGCAGGTGGATGAAGTCATCGGATACTACTCCATGCTTCATCGCGCGAGGCTGGGGAAATATCACGTGCAGGTCTGTACAAATATTGCCTGCCAGGCTCTCGGCGGCGAGCAACTTTATGAACACGCCAGCCGCACTCTCGGACTCGGCAACAAAGACGTCTCGCCCGATGGGCTCATTTCGCTAGAAGAAGTCGAGTGCATGGGCGCCTGCTCCTGGGCTCCCGCAATTCAGATCAATTACGATTTCCACCACCTTGTAACGCCGGAGCGCTTTGATCGCCTGATGGAGTCATTGCGCGACGGCAGTTACGGGCGGAAGGCTTCCTAACACCCAAATGCGCTACAACGAACCGAGTGATTTAGAAGTGCGGGTCATTTCGCAGCGATTCGACCTGCCGAATTCCACCTCGATTGACACCTATCTGGCAAACGAGGGCTACGTAGCGATCCGTAAGGCTCTCGGCATGACAGCAGAGGCGATCATTGAGGAGCTCAAGGTATCATCGCTGCGCGGCCGCGGCGGAGCCGGGTTTCCCACAGGCATGAAGTGGAGTTTTGTGCCCCGGAATAGCGGCAAGCCTACGTATATCATTTGCAATTCCGATGAGAGCGAGCCCGGCACCTGCAAAGATCGGCTGCTGATGGAGAACGATCCGCATCAGCTGATCGAAGGTATGCTCATCGCCGGGTGGACGATCAAGTCGAACAAAGGATATATCTTCATACGCGGCGAATATCGGTATCTGATTGAGATTGTCGACCGGGCCATCGCCGAAGCCTATGAGCGTGGTTATCTCGGCCAGAACATACTTGGATCGGGTTGGGATTTCGACCTTTATACACACACCGGAGCAGGCGCTTACGAGTGCGGCGAGGAATCGGCTCTGCTCGAATCGCTCGAAGGCAAACGCGGCGTTCCTCGCCTCAAGCCGCCGTTCCCGGCTGTAGTGGGCGCGTTCCAGTCGCCAACCATTCTCAACAACACCGAAACATACTCGTCTGTGCCGGTCATCTTCCGCAATGGTGGTGCCTGGTTCGCCGGGTTGGGCACGCCGAAAAACGGCGGGACCCGCCTCATGTGCATCTCCGGTCACGTGAACAAGCCGGGCGTTTATGAGCTGCCGATGGGTTTTCCCATGATGCGGCTCATCAATGAGGTCTGTGGCGGGATGCGGAACGGGAAGAAACTGAAGGCTGTGATCCCGGGCGGATCCTCTGCTCCGGTATTGACCGCGGCCGAGTGCGAAAACCTGCCGCTCGATTTTGATTCGCTCGCGAAGCTAAAGAGCATGGCAGGATCCGGTGGTCTGGTTGTGCTCGACGAGGACACCGATATCGTCGCCGTAGCCCTGCGCACTATCAAGTTTTACGCTCACGAAAGTTGTGGCTGGTGCATACCGTGCCGTGAGGGTACAACCTGGCTGAAGAAACTGTTGACCCGCTTTCACGAGGGTGGCGGCACTGAGCGCGACATCGACACAATCGGCGAGCTAGCCAGTAATATGCTCGGCCGCACCTTCTGCGCTCTCGGTGATGCCGCGGCTATGCCCACCACCGGATTCATTACCAAATTCCGGAGTGAGTTTGAAGAGTATCTCAAAAAATCGCAGGGCAGGGTGCAACCAGCGCCGGAGCTGATTAATGTCTGAGAGCGAAGTACGAAATCATGGCTGACCCGGTCAAGTTCACAATCGACGGCCGGCCTATGCAGGCCGCTCCAGGAACGCTGCTGATCAATGCGGCCAAAGAGGCTGGCATCGCGATTCCTTCCTTTTGTTATTACGACGGCCTGGCGCTGCAGGCTGCCTGCCGCATGTGCCTGGTGGAAGTTGAAAAGACGCCGAAACTGCAGGTCGCCTGTACAACACCGGTTGCCGAAGGCATGGTGGTGCAGACAGATTCGCCGCAGGTGCGGCAAGCCCGTAAAGGCATGCTCGAATTCCTGTTGACGAATCACCCGCTGGATTGCCCGGTCTGCGACAAAGGCGGGGAATGCGAACTGCAGGACATGGTCTTTCGCTACGGAGCGGGGGAAAGCCGCTATGTGGAAAGCAAGCTGCACGTCGATGAGAAGCAGTGGTCGCCGATTGTTTTCTACGATGCGCCGCGCTGCATTCTGTGCTACCGTTGCGTGCGGATTTGTGGTGAAGGTCTGGGCGTCGGCGCGCTTGGCATCGGTAATCGCGGCGCGGCGGCCGAAATTGTTCCGAACCGCGGCGATCACCTGGAGTGCGACGAATGTGGCGCCTGTATCGATATCTGTCCCGTCGGCGCGCTTACCTCCGGCACCTACCGCTACAAGACGCGGCCGTGGGAGATGGAGCATATTGGCACCATCTGTACCCATTGTTCGAATGGATGCAAAACCACGCTGGGCGTTCGGAACGGAAATATTATCCGTGCCAACAATCGCGACCGCTCCGGCGTCAACGGCGAGTTCCTATGCGTCAAGGGCCGGTATGCCTTCGATTTCAACGAAAATCCCGAACGGCTCACGGCTCCGCTGCTGCGTGCAGGCGGTGAATTCAAGCCTGTTTCCTGGGCGATTGCGCTCGCAACGGTCGCCAAAAAGTTGTCGGAACTGAAAGCGCGCCATGGGAAATTCGGCGTGATCGGCTCCAATCGCACCACTAACGAAGAGAACTATCAGCTACAGAAATTTGCGCGGCTGGTGATGGGTACTTCGAATATCGATCATCACCGCACCGGCGACTTTGCAACGCTGCTGGACACCTTGAGTGGACGCGCGAACGCGCTGGCGACCACTGCCGACGTCTACACTACCAAGGCCGCGCTTGTGATCCATAGCGACCTCGCGCAGGAACATCCGCTGCTCGCCTTCCAACTTCGCGCCAATTCCCGGCACCATAAGGCGCACGTCTACGCCGTTACCCCCGGGCCTGTTCGCGAAGACAACTACGGCACCGGTGTGAGGGCGGACCCTGGACGGGAATTCGAAGTGCTGGCGACTCTTCGCGAGAAACTGGCGGCTGAAACGGAACTGATCTTTCTGTTCGGCGCCGCGATCAAGGGCGCGGCAATCCGACAACTGGTCGAATTCGGCGATTCGCTCGGTATCCCGGTAAAATACATCTGCCTGCTCGACTATTCGAACTCGCGTGGAGCATCCGACATGGGGCTGCTGCCTGATTTGTTGCCCGGTTATCGCCACGTTTCAGAGATCGGCCTTGACCCCGGCATGGACTGTGACCAGATGCTCAGCGATCCGAACCTCGAAGCGCTGTGGGTCGTAGGCTCGAATCCACTCGCGCGCCAATCGCTCGGGGCCACGAATGCTTTCCTCGTCGTCAGCGATCTTTTCCTGACAGAAACCGCCCGCCGCGCTGATGTGGTCTTTCCTGCTATGTCGGCGTACGAAAAAAATGGCACCGTGACCAACGTCTGCGGGGACGTCCAGAAGCTGAGCAGAGGTCCGAAGACCATGGGCACAAAGTCGGACCTCGATATTGTGGCGCTGCTCGCCAGAGAAATGCGCGCGGATCTCGGGCCCACGAAGGTGGACGATGTCTTCCAGGAGATTCGCCGGACCGTTCGCGGTTATGAAAACCTGCCGTTCGGCGTCATTGAAACCGGAGGTGCCGCCGCCACCGCTCCCGTACACGGCCCGGTGCGCTTCGAATCACGGCCTGAATTGATTCGCCCCACCGCAAATGGTTTATTTACTTCGGGAACTCTCGGTCGTTTCTCCGGTATGCTCAACGGATTGATCGAGTCACCCGGCGCGCTGTACCGGGATCCGCACGTCCGGCCGGTCATCGAGTTCGGAAGCGGTCAGTTGGAGATGGTTCAGGATAAATGACCTTCATCATCGCGAGTCTGATCAAGATCGTGATCGTATTTGCCGTCTTCATGACGACGCTCGCTTACCTTCAATGGGTCGAGCGAAAAGTTCTGGCGCATATCCAATCAAGGACCGGCCCTCTGCGCGTCGGCCCGCATGGCCTTATGCAACCCTTGGCGGACGTGTGTAAGCTGTTGACGAAAGAAGACCTGCTGCCACCCTACGTCAACCGGTTCTTCTATCTTCTGGCTCCGTTCATCGCCGTGTGTCTGGCGCTGATCTCTATCTCGATTATTCCCTTCGGACCCGAGATTACTGTGTTCGGCACGCGAACTGACATGCAGATCAGCGATGTGAATGTCGGGATCCTGTTCATTCTAGCGATCGGCGCTGTCAGCGTTTATGGCGTGGCACTGGCTGGCTGGTCGTCGAATAATAAATACTCGCTCCTAGGGGGATTGCGCAGCAGCGCGCAGATGATCAGCTATGAGCTACCTTTCACTCTCGTGATCGTTTCCCCGCTTCTGCTTGCCAACCAGCTCAGCTTCCGTGGTATCGCCGATAGTCAGGCCGGCTATTACCTCGGCTTCATTCCGCGTTGGAACATTTTCCAGATGCCCTTCCCGCAGATCTTCGGCTTCATCATTTTCATGATCGCCGGCTTCGCGGAAACGAATCGAGTGCCGTTCGATCTCCCGGAAGCGGAGAACGAACTCGTCGCTGGTTTTCACACTGAGTACAGCAGCATGAAATTTGCGTGCTTCTTCATGTCAGAGTACGCCAACATGGTGACCATCACGTGCGTGGCGACACTGCTCTTTCTGGGCGCCTGGCATCCGCTGTTTCCGGCTCCCTACTCGAACTGGGTGCCATCGCTTGTGTTCCTGCTCGCCGCAATTCTTTGCTTTTATCAACTCACCTCGCCATCGCCCCGCCGCTTAGACCGAATTACGTTCCCGATCTTCGGCCTGGTCGCGCTGGTTCTCGCAGGCATCTGGGCCATCCCGCAGTTTCAGTTCATCCTGGTCCCTATCTGGTGGTTCGTAAGTAAAGTAGGGCTGCTGCTGTTTACCTATATCTGGGTACGGGGGACTCTGCCGCGCTTCCGATATGACCAATTGATGCATTTCGCGTGGACATTCCTGTTCCCATGCGCGCTCATAAACCTTTTGCTTACAGCGCTTCTTGTCGCTATTTTCTAATCGATATGGACACCGGACACGGAGGGTGGGCTCTAGCCCGCGCGGGCTTCAGCCCTGCTGACATCCAATGATAGATACCGTTCTGTTTATCATTTGCGCGATTGTGGCGGTCGTTTGCGGCTTCAACCTGGTACTGCAAAAGCACCCTATCTCGAGCGCCCTGTCCCTGATTGGGGTCATGAGTTCCCTCGCTGTTCTGTACTTACTCTTGGGTGCGGAATTTATCGCCATGACACAGATGATTGTCTATGGCGGCGCCGTGATGGTGCTTTTCGTATTCGTGATCATGCTGCTGAATGCCGGTTCAGAGAAGGCGAGCAGCAAATCCTGGTTTGCGCAGATCGCCGGAGTCCCCTTGCTGCTGGCCTTTGTCGGTATCCTCGCGTTTCTGATTCGAGGTGTTCTGCCGCCGCTCGGTACCGTCGCCTTCGGCAGTTGGGTAGGCGGCACCGCGGAGCATGTGGGACAGCTCTTGTTCACCACCTACCTGCTTCCGTTTGAGATCATCTCGGTTCTGATTCTCATCGCGATTCTGGGCGCGGTTGTCCTGGCACGAAAGGAGATCGACTAAGATGGGCCACGTTCCGCTTTCCTGGTATCTCGTATTGAGCGCCATTCTGTTCGCGCTCGGTGTGGCCGGGTTCGTTTACCGGAAAAGCGTCATCACGGTATTTATGTCTATCGAGCTGATGCTCAACTCCGTCAATTTGAGCTTCGTCGCGTTCTCTTATCAGTTACAACGGATCGACGGACAGATCTACTCGTTCTTTGTGATGGTCGTCGCGGCGGCTGAAGCAGCGGTCGGCCTGGCCATTATCCTGACCATCTTCAAAAATCGAGGGACGCTTCAGATCGACGAAGTCGACTCCATGAAGCTATAGCCCGGCTTGGTGCGGCGACTATGAACCTCTGGCTTATTCCCCTTTTCCCTTTACTCGGCTTTCTGTTGAACGGCCTTTTCGGACGGCGTTTTCCGAAGCCGCTGGTGAACTTGATCGGTATTGGCTCCGTCCTCCTTTCGTTCGCCTACGTTCTCTTCGTGCTGTCGCGAATCTGGCCGATAGATAACGGATACGCCGAGCACGGCTTCACGTGGCTTCAGAGCGGGTTCCTGCAGGTCGGCTTTGATTTGTATGTCGATCGCTTAACCGCGGTCATGCTGCTCGTCGTGACCGGCGTGGGATCCATCATCCACATCTATTCGATCGGCTACATGGCGCACGAGGGCGGATATTACCGCTTCTTCAGTTACCTGAACTTGTTCATGTTTTTCATGCTCGTTCTGGTGCTCGCGGCTAATCTGCTTGCGGTTTTCGTCGGCTGGGAGGGCGTCGGTCTCTGCAGTTATCTGCTCGTGGGCTTTTATTTCCGCGAAGGATGGGCATCTAACGCCGCCAACAAAGCGTTCATCGTAAACCGGGTCGGCGATTTCGGTTTTTTGCTTGGCATCTTATCAAGCGTTGTGGTGTTTCGCACGCTCGACTTCGGCAAGATGGCCGTTGCCGTTCAAGGCATGCCCGTTGAGGCCGGCTTCGGAACCCTTGCCGTCATCACTGCTCTGTTATTTCTCGGTGCAACCGGCAAATCCGCCCAGATTCCGCTTTACGTCTGGCTGCCCGACGCGATGGCCGGCCCCACGCCCGTGTCCGCTCTGATCCACGCCGCAACCATGGTTACGGCGGGCGTCTACATGATCGCGCGCTTATCCTTCCTGTATAACCACGCTCCCGCAACCATGGAAATGGTCGCGACAGTCGGGGTCCTTACCGCGTTTTATGCCGCGACCATCGGTATGGCTCAGACCGACATCAAGAAAGTATTCGCCTACTCGACGGTCTCCCAGTTGGGCTACATGTTTCTGGGTGTCGGCATTGGCGCTTATTCCACCGGCATCTTTCACCTGATGACGCATTCGTTCTTCAAGGCGCTGTTGTTCTTGGGTGCGGGCAGCGTCATCCACGGCCTCGGCGGTGAGCAGGATTTGCGCCATATGGGAGGCCTCAGACGAGCGATGCCGATCACCTGCGCCGCTCTCGCCTGCGCTTCGTTTTCGATCTCCGGGTTTCCGGGGTTCGCCGGCTTCTTCAGCAAGGACGCGATCCTGTCCGCGGCATATACGCATTCGCCCTGGATGTTCTGGCTAGGCGCATTCACCGCTGGTATGACCGCTTTTTATGTCTTCCGTGCGTTCTTTCTTGCTTTCTTCGGTACGTATCGCGGCCACCAGCATCCGCATGAATCCCCACTCGTAATGACCGTACCGCTGATGATCCTTGCTGTTCTGTCTGTCTTCGGCGGCTTCATCAACGTACCTGGCTTTCTCTCCCACGAATACCCGTTGGCTGAACACGAAAACAAGCTGGCGATGGCTATCTCCGCATCGTTTGGAATTATCGGCATCCTGATCGCCTACTTAATGTATGTCGCGCGGCCTTCGCTGGCGGAGTCTGCGAAGAACACGCTTGGTGGAATCTACACCTTGGTCTACAACAAATACTACGTGGACGAAATCTATCAGAACACAGTAGTCAAGCCTCTCGAGGGAATCTCGCGCTTTGTTCTGTGGCGCGGCGTGGACGAAACTCTGATCGATGCCGGTATCGTCGGCGGTCTCAGCCGTACCGTGCGCGCTTGGGGCTCGCTGTTCCGGCGGATCCAATCCGGCAGCATCCGTAACTACGCCACCTGGGTTCTCGCCGGCTCGCTGCTCGTCATTTTCGTTCTCAGCCTGGTCGGAGGCGCCCGATGAACACACTGCTTATCACGCTTTTCCTCCCGCTTATCGGGTTCTTCTTCCTCCTGTTCACACCGCGCGATTCAAAAGCTCCCTTCGGTGTTGCGCTTCTGACCACGCTTGTCACATTTCTGTTTTCGCTCGGCCTCATTGGTCCGGCCATAACAAATGGAGCTGTGTTCGGCTCCGCGTTCGACGCTCTCTGGGTCGACAGCCCTCCGCTGCAGATTCACTTTCATCTCGGCGTGGATGGTGTCAATGTCTGGCTCGTCCTGCTGACCACGCTCCTGGTTCCCATCG
>JAFAMM010000141.1 GCA_019233375.1 Acidobacteriaceae bacterium | reverse complement strand
CGGCGAGCCTTGGCGGCCCGGTTGTCAAGAATAAGTTCTTCTTCTTCGTTTCTTATGAAGGGCTACATAACAAATTCACGACATACGGACAGACTTGGGTTACTACGCCGCAATACCGGCAACTCGTGATGAATAGCCGGCCGAATTCGACGATCGCCAACATCTTTCAGTCTGCCAACGTAACACCGAGGATCAACGCTGTTCTCAGCGGTCCCGCAGCCGGGTGCTCTATTTTCGGCGCGAACGCTGCTACGCTCTGCCGCCAAGTGCCAGGCGGTCTTGACCTCGGCTCGCCGGGCACAGGAGTCGCGGGAACTCCCTATTATCCGATCTATCCGAATCCTGGTTCCATAGGAGGCGGTTTCGACGGCATACCCGATATTCAATACGTTCAGTACTACACGCCCGCCGAACAGATCGGCAATCAGTTCAACGGACGCTTCGACTTCAATTTGTCTCCAAACGACATGGTGTTCGCGTCCGCCTACATCACACATCTGAATTCGTTCTCAGCGTCCAGCGCGTCGGCATCGGCGCCTGATGCCGACCTATATCTGAAGCCTTTAAACACGGCGATTACGGCCGGCTACATCAAGAATTTCAATCCGACGACAATCAATGAGCTGCGCGCCAACTTCACTCGTTTTGCCGATAACCAGCTCAATGACAACGCGGGCGTGAACTTCGGAATTCCGCAGATACAAGTTGAGTCCTACCCGACGGGATTTTTGCAGGTCGCCGGAGCCATTCAAAGTCCAGACACGCCGGCGATTCTCGCCCAAAACACGTATGAGGTCCATGATCAGGCAACGAAGATCATCGGCACACACACGCTCCGCTTCGGCGGCGGGTTCCGGTGGGAGCAGGACAACAATAATCTCACCGGAGCAGCGCGGCCACTCTATTCCTTTTCCGGCCTCTGGAACCTTGCCAACGACGCTCCCATTTTTGAGCAAATCTGGGCAAATGCCTACAACGGCGGGGCAGCGAACGGAGCGCATTACTTCCGGGACAACATTGCATCGCTCTTCGCGCAAGATGATTGGCACGTGACTCAAAGCTTGACCTTGAACCTGGGCCTCCGCTGGGAGTACTTTTCACCGCTGACGGAGCAACGGGGGAATCTTTACAACCTGTTCGTCGGTGGGGCGCCGAACCAGTTGGTCAATGCGCAGATTCGTCCGGTCAATCAACTCTGGAATTCGAACTGGAAAGATTTTCAGCCGCGCCTAGGGTTCGCTTTTGCTCCCGCTTCTTTTCACCAGAAATTTGTCGTTCGCGGCGGCTTTGGAATCCTCTACAATCGCCAGAACGACAACATCTTCAGCAATGTCCAACAGGACAACCCCGAGTATTATCAGTTCAGCCTATGCTGCGGAACTGCGCCTCCCCCGTACAGCTTTGGCTCTCCGTTCGCCGGCGGCCAGATTCAGCTGTACACGGGGAGCGGCAGAGCGCCAAACAGCTATCCCGCGAACACGTATCTGGCAACAGGAGTGAACCCCATCAGCGGGACGCCGAATGCGATAGGCGGCGGCACTCCGCCGGCGATCGGCGTTTACGGAGCCTGGCCCAACACACCGGACGCCTACACGGATATGTATTCCTTCGAGACGCAGACGCAGTTATGGAAGAACATCGTGCTCACCGTGGGTTATCAGGGCGCAATTAGCCGACATCTGATCCGCATTGTTGACCAGAATTTCTTTTTTCCGCAGACGGTGGGAACTCAGTCAAGCTACTTTTACGCCGTGTTCATCCCGACGCCCGACGTAAACGCGTCGTACAACGCGGCCAACATCCATCTTGCGAAGCAGTTCTCGCAGGGATTTTCGATTGACGGCACCTACACCTGGAGTAAATGCATCGACATGCTTTCGGCTGAAGGTCCGGGAGCGCAGACGAACCAGACCGACCCGGTACATGCCCAGACCACCGAATACGGACCATGCGATTACGATTCCCGGCAGCGCTTTGTCGTAAACGGCCTGTGGACACTTCCGATCTTTTCTCACGGTCATGGGCTTCTGCATACGTTTTTGGGAGGCTGGCAACTAGGCGCGATTCTGACCGCCTACTCCGGATTCCCATGGACGCCGGTCACCGGATTCCAGAATTCGGTAGCGCCCGTGACCAGCGCCGCGACCATCAACCCGACTCGGCCCGTTCAGTATTATCTGAACGCAAAAAATAGCAATGTTTCCAACAGTTGTTTCATCGACGGCTGCCAGTTCGGTGGCACGAACCCAACCGTGCCGATCGTCGGAACGAACTACTTCAACATTTCGTATCCGGGGCCTCCTGGGATCGGCCGCAATTCTTTCGTCGGCCCGCGTTACTTTTCAACCGACGCGACGGTGTCAAAACGGTTTGCGCTGCCCATGATAAACGAACAAGCAAGCCTTGAGTTTCAAGGGTTTGCGTTTAATATTTTCAACCAGCTCAACCTCGTTCCGTTCCAGTTCGGTGATTTGGATGCTCATGTGGAGAACCCGAATTTCGGGCGCCCGAGCGGCGCCCTTGCCGGCCGCTCCATAGAGTTGCAAGTGCGGCTGACTTTCTGAGTCAGAAAACTCAAAATGGGGTGCGCTTTTTTACTAATTTGGGGTGCTTTGGCGGCGAAAATGCTTCTACAATAGGGTTACTCCCTAAGTTGGTAGATCGTGAGCCGCAAAGACAATCGTTTTGCGCGCCGTGAGTTTCTGTTAGCGACTGCAGGCGCGATGATCGCAGTACGTAGTGCTCGGCCCGCCAGTATTCCGAATCCTGCGGCCAAGACGCTCACGCCCGATGACCGTGCCTTTCTAAATGATTATGCGAAGCGCTGCTTCCGCTACTTCTGGGAGCAATGGGACCAACATACCGGTCTCTGCATGGACCGAGCGCGAAGCGACGGGGCGCCATCCGGCGGTTACGTCGCCTCTTCCGCCTCTACCGGGTTCGGTCTGACGGCGCTCTGTATCGCAGCTGAACATGGCTGGATTCCCAAGCAACAGGCACGAGCGAGAGCCATCACCACGTTGCGCTACTACTGGGCGCACGCCTTTCACGACCACGGCTGGTTTTATCACTTTACGGATGCCCGAACGGGCGCACGGCGATTAAATTCAGAGATCTCGACGATCGATACAGCTTTGCTGCTTGCGGGAATGCTGACGGTCGCCGGTTATTTTAGCGCCGATCACGAAATCAGATTACTCGCAAAACAGATCTTCGAGCGCGTGGACTTCGCCTGGATGCTGAATGGCAATCCCCGGCTGCTGTGCCATGGCGTAATGCCCGGGTCAGGATTTCTGAGCTACCGCTGGGCGTCCTATAGCGAAGCCTCGATCCTCTATCTGCTCGCGATCGGCTCACCGCATCGGGGCATCTCAGAGGAGAGCTGGTACGCATGGTCCCGTCCCGAGGTGCAGTACGAAAAATGGCGTTTCATCAGCGGCGGACCGCTGTTCACCCATCAGTTCTCGCACGCCTGGGTAGATTTTCGCCACCAGAAAGACGGCGACCCTTCGTACATCGACTACTTCGAAAATTCGCAGATTGCGACATATGCGCATCGTGATTTCTGCATCAGTTTGCAATCGAAGTACAGTGATTATGGCCCGAACATGTGGGGCATTACCGTTTCAGACAGCCCGCGAGGCTACGTCGATTGGGGCGGCCCACCGTACTACGGTCCTATCAACGGCACGCTAGTGCCCTGCGCCGCGGCCGGCTCGCTCATGTTTGCTCCGGATATCTGCCTGCCGGTCCTGCGGGAGATGCAGAGCATGTATGGCGACCAGATCTATGGCCGGTATGGGTTCGCAGATGCGTTCAATCCGGCGTGGCACGACAAGAAATTCTGGGTTGATCAAGACGTGGTTGGCATCGACCTGGGGATTTCGTTGCTCAGCATGGAGAACCTGCTCACGGGTAATGTCTGGCGCTGGTTTATGCGAAACCAGTACGTTCAAAGCGCCATGGAGAGAATCGGTTTCCAGATCGCCACGCCTGGCATAGCGCTCAAAGCGAGACCAGCCCGGCGCACCTGAGCAAAGACGGATCGCCTCACGGCCGAGCCGCGGCCGCCTGAAGGCTGTTCTCCAGGGCGGGCGTTGGGTGGAAGTGCGCAATATAGGCGCGCATCCCGCGCTCGAAAAGGCTCATTCCGTAGCTCTGAGCTTCTGCCAGAGCTCTCGTGTTCGTCCAATGATCGTGCTGGATGCGGTAACACGCGATGATGGTGCCGGTACGATCCTTGCCGCGGCGGCAGTGAATAAACACAGGCCCGATATCGCTGCGCGAAAGCATCGCGAGCAACTCATCTACCTGGGCCTTTGTCGGAGCTGAAAGCTCGGCTAGCGGAAAGTTCACGTACTTCATCCCCAGCTTCTCAGCCGCCTTCTTCTCGGTCTCTGTCTCGGCCCCGTGCTGCCGCAGGTCAATCACGGTCTTCACGCCCATCGCGCCGAGCTCCTCGATCCCCACGCTCGACGGCTCGCCGCCGCGGAACAGTGCGGCGTTAACCTGTCCGAAGTTCCGAACGTGTTTCGCGGCCGCGGGCTGCTGCGCGGATGCGAGAAGTGTGGAAAGCGCAAGCGCAACTGGACAGAGCAGCAACCAACGGTATTTTGAGGAAGTGCGCATGATCTACTGCGGAGGAGCTTGCTGCGGCTGCCCGCTAGAGTGGGCTGGAGGATTCGCGGCGGGTGCTCCCACCTCGCCGTACTTGATGGTGGATTGCGTTTTAAATTCGTACTTCTTGTAATGGTCGTAGTGGATTACGACCTTGATGCGCTGTGACTGGCCGTCTTTGAAGCGTAGCGTGTCATCCGCATATGTGTAAACGGGGAACCAGTATTTTCCGTCTATCTGCTCGCGGTAGGTCTCAAACTTTGGAAACTGCTGGTCTTCTCCGCGGCTCAGATGTCCGGTCGCGCGGCCATAGGTTTTGACGATCTGGAGATCCTGATCATCTACCCAGATCTGCCCTTCGAAGTAGCGCTTCCGGTCCTTCGTTAAAACCTTTGGCTTCACCGAGAATACGTAACAGGAGATTTCATCCACCTGCTCGCGGCCAACATAATTCACCTCGTATTGAGGAAGCGTGGAGTTTGTCATGACGAACGGCATCACGTTGCGATAGTCCTCCTCGTCTTCCTGAGTCATGATGATGTTCTGCAGCGAAGTGGCGGGGGCGCGCAGCACTCGCGACGTGCGGTGGTCGCGGTCATCGAACGTGACTTCTTCCAGGATCTCGTAAGTCCCCCCGATAGGGTCAATCTCCTCGATTTTCGTTTTCTGCTGATACGTATAATTCTCGCGGGCCGAGGCAAACTCCGTTTCCTTCTGCACGAACTTCTGAATGATGTTCTGTATCTGGTCGGGAGTTGGAGCCGGCTTCGCGTCCTCGGCGCGAAGTAGAACTCCGCAGCCGACGAGCGCGAGGAGTACGGCACCGGTGCGTTCGAACATCTTTACTGACATCCTTATTCCCCTATTGTGACGCGTCAGCCGTCAGATGGCGTTACAAGACGCCAAGATTTCATCGTTTAGACCGGTCATCCAAGTAGTGCTTTGGCGATGGTCACGCGCTGCATGTTGCTCGTGCCCTCATAGATCCGGCCGATCTTGGCGTCACGGTAGAGCTTTTCGACCGGATAATCGCGTGTAAAGCCGACACCCCCAAGAATCTCGACCGCTTGTGAGGCCACGTCCTCCGCCATCAAGGAGCAGAAGTACTTGGCCATGGCCGCCTGCGCGACAAACGGCTCGTCGGCGTCTCGCAGACGAGCGGCATTGTAGACCATAAGACGTCCGGCTTCAATGCGAGTCGCCATCTCGGCAAGTTCGAACTGCACTCCCTGGAAATCGCCGATGCGCTTTCCGAATTGCTTGCGCTCGCGAGCGTACGTGAGGGCATGCTCGAGCGCTCCCTCGGCAAGACCGAGCATCTGGGCTGCGATGCCGATGCGCCCCTCGTTCAAAGTCTCGATCGCAATCTTGTACCCTTTTCCGATCTCGCCCATTACCTGCGCAGGGGAGAGCGGAACGTCTTCGAGAATCAGCTCGCAGGTTGAGGAAGCGCGGATGCCGAGTTTGTCTTCTTTCTTGCCCACGGAAAAACCGGGCGTATGGCGCTCGACAAGGAAGCACGTAATGCCGCGATACCCCGCCGATGGATCAACCGTCGCGAACACAAGAAAAATAGCCGCTTCCGCCGCATTTGTGATCCACAGTTTACGGCCCGACAAGCGGTACCCGTGGTCATCGGGCACAGCTCGGGTACTCAGGGCGAAAGCGTCTGAGCCGGAGCCGGGTTCGGATAGCGCGTATGCGCCCACGTTGCGGGTGGCTAATTGTGAAAGGTATTTCTGCTTCTGCTCAGGCGTCGCCCAGCGCTCAATGGCGTTGCTGACGAGAGTGTTTTGAACGTCAACGATGACGGACGCGGACGGGTCGACTTTGGCCAGTTCTTCTATCGCGAGAACGGACTGAAAGAAGGTACCGCCCTGGCCGCCGTATTGCTCTTTGATGTCGATGCCCATGAGCCCGAGTGAAAACATCTCGTCGAGCAGGTCGCGGCGGAACTGGCCTTGGGTATCCATTTCGCGCACGTGAGGTGCGAGACGCTCTCTCGCGAACCGCCGGACGGAGTTTTGAAACAGTATTTCCTCTTCCTGCAGAACCGTCAGGGGAGCGGTGGGCTGGACTTCGGCCACATGAGACATGACGGGACCATCATAGCTCCCCTTTGCGCGTTATCGCGTTGAGGCCTTCACGCCGAGGCGCGGGTCAGCGGTGGAATTAATCGCGGCTGCCCCCAAGCACACGCAGCAGGATATTGAGCGTGGCGACGAAAACGTTGAAGACGCCGGCGAACAATACCAAAGCTCCGGGAATCGGGCTATCTACATCGGGAGATCGCAAAACAAAGCTGGTCGCGTAGACCAGTGTGAATACGCCGAGCGCACCGATCCCGACCGCGATCAGAATTCCGATCACGCCAATATGCAGAAAGCTGTTCAGTAGAATGGCGCCGATAAGCGAAAAGAAAATTCCGGTCATCAGCCCGCGAGGAGCCGAAAATGTGCGCTTTGTGCTCATCACGTACAGGGTGATTCCAACAAAGACAAATGCCGTAATGAACAGCGCAACGAAAATCAGTGAAGGAGCTAACCTGTTAGCAAAATAGAGAAGCGGCGAAAGCGCGATTCCGGAAATAAACCCGTCAAAAACGAGCGCGGCAACGCCAAGCTGATGATTGTGCCGGACGGCGATGGCCATGCGCGGCACAAGATTCAAAAGCAACAGCGCCACAATCCAGCCGATCCAGTTCCCAAAAAACCTCGCGAGAGTCTCCGATGTAGCGCCTATATAACCTCCCGCCATCGCGCTGATCACCGCAAGCGAGAACAGCAGGTACGTCTGCTTGATCATCACTGCGGATTGTGTGCTGAGTGCTGTTGTGCCGCTCAGATTTTCCCAGGCGGAAGCCTGCTGCCTGTTGTCGTACATCGGTCCCTCCAATATCAGTCTAGTAGTTCGACGTGCCCCGTGTGCGGCGGTTATACGGCGGTGTGCAAATTGCTATTGTGCTTTAGCGGGGATGTCGAAGCTGTCCTTTGCCTGGACGCTCAGTTCTGTTGCTTCCGGGTCGGCAACTCGATACATGATGCCGTGCAGCCGGTCGGATCCAAGGGAGAATTTGACATATTCGTAATTCGGAAAGAGCACGCTTTGGTACAAGTCATCCGGCGTACGCTCTACGAAATAAGGCCTTGCTCCGCCCCCGCCCGTAACCAGATACACGACGCCATCCACTTCATGCCGTTCGTAGTTGTGGATGTGACCGGCGCTCACGACGAAGCGCGCATGCGTCCGCACCTGCAGCTTCGAGAGTAGATCGCGCAGAGCAATTTCGTTGGGGCGCGGATTGTGGCTCACCTCAATGTGCGTCTGTATATCAGCTACCGGCGGATGATGCAGGCTAACTACCACAAAGTCGACGGACCCGGGCATATCCTCAACCTGTTTCACGAACCACTTCTGCTGATCGCTGCCCGACGTCAGCGGCGCGTCGCTGTCTAACGTGATCGCGTACATCCGGCTGCCCAGTTGTACAGAATACCAGCGCCGGTTACGCATCTCTGGGAACGCACTCCACCAGTTCTCGAGATCCTGCTGCGGATCGGGACCGGCGAATTCGTGATTCCCAAGCGCGGGAAAGACACGCAGATGAGCATCACGCCAGGGCTGTGTTTCCGTGCGATACACGGCGTAGTCGTTCGTATTACCGCCGGCAAGCGGCACATCGCCGTTCAGCAGCACTGCCCCGGGATGTTCGGCGGCAATCTGCTTTACAAGGTACTGGCGCACTCGCGGATTCGATGCGGTCACGTTCGCCGGATCCGTGAAGCGCATGTCACCGTAGGCGATGAACGTCGGCATGGAGCCAAGCTCGCGGTCGCTCACGCGAAACGTTGGTCCCGGTTCGCTCAGCAGTTTGTCTGTCGGGAGATCGGAGGCGCTCTTTTGCCCCGCGTACGCGAGCGGCAACATGAGGCAGGTCAGAAAAACCGGCGTGAGCTTGGACATCGTCAGGGAACTGATGCCGGGACTCTAGCCCGCATTCGTCATCGCCTTGCCGGCGTGCAGTTCCTGCAAGCTCCACACGCGAATCGGATCGCGCCTACGCGAGATAATCGCCTCGGCTGCGGCACGCGCGCCGCTCATGGTTGTAATACAAGGAGTGCGGTACATCACCGTATTCCGGCGGATTGTTTGTTCATCCGGAAACGAATGGCTCCCTGTCGTGGTGTAGATGATCAAGTTCAGCTTATTCGCTTTGAGTAAGTCCACCGCGTTCGGCCGGCCTTCATTCACCTTAAACACGGTCTTGCAGGGAAGCCCGGCTGCTTTGAGGGCCGCCGCCGTACCGCGCGTCGCAAACAATTCGAAGCCGAATTCGCGGAACCTGGCGGCCAGTTCGCATGCCGCCTGTTTGTCGCGATCGTTCACGCTGATAAAAAGCGCGCCGCTATCCGGAATCGGCGTTCCCGCCGCAAGCTGCGCCTTTGCGAACGCCTCGCCAAAACTCTCGCCCACGCCCATCACCTCACCAGTGGAACGCATCTCCGGCCCAAGAGCCGGATCGACACCCGGAAACTTCGCAAAAGGAAACACCGGACTCTTGACAAAATAATTCGGCACCGGCAACGATCCTTTCACCGTACCGCCCGTAATATCGGCAAAGTCGGCGAGCTTCTTTCCGAGCATCAGTCCAACGGCAATTTTCGGCAGCGGCACACCCGTGGCCTTACTGACGAACGGCACTGTGCGCGACGCCCGCGGGTTTACCTCCAGCACGTAGACTCTTCCGTTCTGGATCGCGTACTGGACATTCATCAAACCGACGACGTTCAGCGCGAGTGCCAGCTTCCTGGTGTAGTCCTCAATAATCCGCAGTGTTTCTTGGGGAACCGAGATGGCCGGCAGCACACATGAACTGTCGCCCGAATGGACACCGGCCTCTTCAATGTGCTCCATGATGCCGGCAATGAGAACGTTCTCACCGTCGCACAGCGCGTCCACGTCTACTTCGGTCGCGTCTTCAAGAAAACGGTCGATCAGCACGGGCCGCTTCACGGAAAAACTGACTGCCTCCTGCATGTAGCGGCGGACTGTGTGCTCGTCGTAAGCAATGACCATCGCGCGCCCGCCCAGTACGTAACTCGGTCGAACGAGCACCGGAAATCCAAGCTTCTGCGCCGCCTGCACAGCTTCTTCCACACTGGTTGCCGAGCCGTGTGCCGGCGATGGGATGTCAAGCTTCTTCAAGAGACTGCCGAATAGCTTCCGGTCTTCCGCCAGATCGATGTTAGTAGGATCTGTTCCGATAATCGGCAGCCCCACGCTCTTGAGCGGCATGGCGAGATTTAGCGGCGTTTGCCCCCCGAACTGTACAATCAGCCCGTCCGGTTGTTCAGTGTCGCAGATATTCAGCACCTCTTCTTGCGTCAGCGGCTCAAAATACAGGCGGTCGCTCGTATCGTAATCGGTGGAAACGGTCTCGGGGTTGCAATTCACCATGATGGATTCCCACCCGAAGTCCTGCAGCGCAAAAGAGGCATGACAGCAGGCGTAATCGAACTCGATACCCTGACCGATGCGGTTCGGCCCACTGCCCAGAATCACTACTTTCTTCCGATCTGTGGGCTCCGCCTCGTTCTCCGATTCATAGCTTGAATATAGATAGGGCGTGAAGCTCTCAAACTCGGCAGCGCACGTGTCTACACGATTAAAGACGGCACTTACGCCGAGTTTCTTGCGAGCTTCGCGAACCTCGAGCGGTTCGACGCCAAGCTTATCTGCGATCTGCCGGTCTCCTAGACCGGCCCGCTTCAGTTTGCGAAACTCGTTTTGAGTGATTGAATCGAGCATCCGGCCTTCCAGCGACCTTTCAACCTCGCTCACTTCCCAAATCTGCTGCAGGAACCAGCGATCAATGCTCGTCAGTTCGAAAACCTGTTCTACCGTGTAGCCTTGCGAAAACGCATACCGGATGTAGTCCAGGCGCTCGGGGTTCGGCGTGATCAGCCGTTTCGCGATGAGGTCCCGGTCGAATGACGCAGCACTCGAAGACTTGCCCGTCTCGAGACTGCGCAAGCCTTTTCCGAGGGCTTGTTTGAATGTACGGCCGATGGCCATAACTTCGCCTACCGACTTCATCTGTGTCCCCAACACAGGCTCCGCGCCCGGAAACTTTTCAAACTGCCAGCGCGGGATCTTCACCACCACGTAATCAAGTACCGGTTCGAAGCAGGCTGGCGTCGCACGGGTAATGTCGTTGCGGATCTCATCCAACCGGTAACCGACCGCGAGCTTCGCGGCGATCTTCGCGATGGGGAAGCCTGTTGCTTTCGAGGCCAGCGCGGAACTGCGCGATACCCGCGGATTCATCTCGACGATCACCATGCGGCCATTCTGCGGATTGATTGCGAACTGCACGTTCGATCCGCCCGTGTCGACACCGATTTCATTCAGGCAGCGCAGCGCGGCGTCACGCATCATCTGATACTCGCGATCCGTCAGCGTCTGCGCGGGGGCGACCGTAATCGAGTCACCGGTATGTACGCCCATAGGATCGAAATTCTCAATCGAGCAAACAATAATTCCATTGCCTGCCAGGTCGCGCATGACCTCGAGTTCGTACTCTTTCCACCCGAGAACGCTTTCTTCCACCAGAACTTCGTGCACCGGAGAAAGGTCGATGCCACGCTCGAGTATTTCGACCAGCTCTTCGCCGTTATAGGCGATCCCGCCGCCGGTGCCGCCGAGCGTAAAACTCGGGCGCAGAATGATCGGATAGCCGATGCGGTTGGCGAATTCGAGCCCGTCTTCGACGTTGTTCACGAGCTGCGACTGTGTCATATCGAGCGCGATGCGCCGCATCGCGTCTTTAAAGAGCAGCCGGTCTTCCGCCTTTTTGATGGCCTGGATATTGGCGCCGATCAGCTCTACGCCGTATTCCTCAAGCACGCCGGATTCAGCCAGCTCTACCGCGAGATTTAGCGCCGTCTGGCCTCCTACGGTAGAAAGCACGGCATCCGGACGCTCCTTGCGAATCACTTCCGTCGCAAACGCGAGGCTCAACGGCTCGACATAGGTGCGATCCGCGACTTCGGGGTCGGTCATGATCGTTGCCGGGTTCGAATTGATCAGGATGACTTCGTAGCCTTCGCCGCGAAGTGCTTTGCAGGCCTGCACGCCAGAGTAGTCGAACTCGCATGCCTGCCCGATCACAATCGGGCCTGAGCCGATAATCAGGATACGTTTGAGATCGGTTCGCTTCGGCATCGCTAGCGCTCGTTTCCCTTCATTACGCGGGCGAACTCCTGGAACAGGTAATGAGAATCATGCGGGCCCGGCGCGGCTTCGGGATGATACTGCACGCAAAACACAGGCTCGCTCCGGTGACGCAGTCCTTCCACTGTTTGATCGTTCAGGTTCACGTGCGTGATCTCTACCTCCGAGTCGCGCAGCGAATCGGGATCTATACAGAAGCCGTGATTCTGTGACGTAATCTCGACCTTGTTGGTCAGCTTATTCAGCACCGGATGATTGGCCCCATGGTGGCCGAACTTCAGTTTGTAAGTCCTGCCCCCAAACGCGCGGCCGAGTAACTGATGTCCCAGGCAGATTCCGAAAATCGGGGCTTTACCGATCAGTTTGCGGATCTCGGAGGCTTGATTCTCGAGTGTTTCCGGATCGCCAGGTCCATTCGACAGGAACACGCCATCGGGCTGCAGAGCAAGCACGTCTTTTGCGGCCGTGCCCGCTGGGACAACCGTGACGTGCGACCCGATCTGCACCAGGTGCCGCAGAATATTGCGCTTGATGCCATAATCAAACGCGACTACGTGGAACGAGCTGTCGCTTCCGTGAACCACTTTGTCGGATTCGGATACCGGCTCCACTCCTTCGGTCCATTTGTACTGTACTGGTGTGGTTACGCGTGAGACCAGATTCTGTCCGGCCATCATTGGCGCGCTGCGGGCGCCTTCGATCAGTTCATCGCGATCGTATTCTCCAACGGCAATGATCCCGCGCATTGCACCAAAATCGCGGAGCAGCCGGACAAGCTTACGCGTATCCACATCCGCAATGATCGGAATGCCGTACTTTGCCAGGAAATGTTCGGCCCGGTCGTCTGCCCGCCAGTTGCTCGCGATGGGCGAGAGTTCGCGCACAACAAGCCCCTCGATGTACGGACTCGGGGATTCGCAATCCGCCGCATTTGCACCATAATTTCCGATTTGCGGATTCGTCAGAACGACGATTTGGCCGCAGTAAGAGGGATCAGTGAAAATCTCCTGATAACCGGTAATCGCAGTGTTGAAAACTACCTCGCCGGTTCGTTGTACGGACGCACCAAAACTCGTCCCCTCGAAGACCGTGCCGTCTTCCAGGGCGAGAACTGCTTGCTCCAACTAATTCACGCTCCTAGTAGTTTGTGGGATGCTGCAAGGACATGCAGCCGATCGGTGGCCGATCACTTTATTTGAACATGTTTCCCCGGCTGGTTCAAATGAAGCGGCTTGCGTGCGCATGTGGCATGCCGTTCGACGCGAACCTGCGCGGCGTTGTCCGCGCGGCTGAAACCACGTGTGAAACGTAGAATATTTGCGTTACGTAGCTGTCTTTGGTCAGCTCAAAGCCGCAATGAGGCAGCATCCTGACGAGGCGCTCGTCAACCTGTCGCCCCCAGAAACATGGGAGAATCCTGCCGCCCAGCTTGTAAGCCGTATTGAAAGCTTGCTTCGTCTCAGAAACCAGCGTGATAGTGAGCCTGCCGCCAGGCGCAAGCACCCGCCGCAGTTCCAGCAGCGTGTCCTCAACGTGTTCCGGCGGTAAGAGTTCAAACAGGTAACAACAAATTACAGAATCGAACGCACCCTCGGCAAACGGCAGGTCGCGCGCATCAGCTGCGTAGCAGTGAGACGACGCTCGCGGAAACTTGCGGCGCGCCAGATCCTGCGTATGTGCGGCCATTTTCGGCGACAGATCTACTCCCACCGTCTGCCCGCGCCGGTTCACTTCGAGTAACCGGATGAACATTTCTCCCGACCCCGTAGCGAGCTCAAGTACGCGCGAGCCGTCCGCGACTGATGCTGCTGCAAGCGCGGCTGTATGTGCATGCCAATGAAACAGCCGTGCTGAGATCGTGTAAAAGGGCGCCGCGACGTCGTAAATTCGCCTCGTCAGCAGCGAAGCCCGTTCACTTGCGTGCGACGGATGGGTAGCGGTGGATAATCGCGCAATCATTTATGCTCTTGGAAGACGGCGCCTCACAGGGAAAACGTGACAACGCAAATTCACCGGCCTTCGCCGGCCGCTGCACCGCTCAGTGCGGGAGAGTGTAAGCGTAGAGTATATCGCCGGCTCCTACCACCAGGTACTGACGACCGTCGAGTTCATATGTCATCGGTCCGTTGCTCACCGTAGCGGTTAGGCCCGAATGCCACAGTATTTTTCCGTTCTCGGGATCGAAGGCAATGAAGTTTCCTGACGGATCGCCTGTAAAAAGGAGCTTTCCCGCAGTCGTCAGTATGCCTGATAATGAGCCGCCCTCACCGGGAAAGGCGTGCTTCCAGCGGATTTTGCCGGTTTGATAGTCGATCGCTTCGAGAACAGATTGCGACCAGACACCGCTGTCGCGCCCGCCGTATCCTTCGGGCCGTTCGCCCGTGTCGGTCAGGTAATAAACGCTGTAGGAAGGAGTGGCGCTGACGTAAAACAAGCCTGTCTCTGGATCAAAACTGGGAGGAGGCCAGTTTGTGGCGCCGCCCGAAGCGGGAATCACCAACGCACCATCGGTCTTAGGCTCTTTGGCCGCGTTTGGTATCGGCTCGCCCCGCGAATCGACTCCCTTTGACCAGTTGAGATCAACAAACGGCGCGGTCACGATGTGCTTGCCATTCGTGCGGTCTAGCACAAAGAAGTATCCGTTGCGAGCCGCCTGCGCCAGCAACTTGCGCTTCTCGCCGTTAATCTCGGCGTCGAACAGAACCGGCTCTTCGACGTTATCCCAATCGTGCGTATCGTGCGGCGAAGCCTGGAACCACCACACGAGCTTCCCGGTATCCGGATTCAGCGCCACGATTGAGCATGTCCAGAGATCGTCGCCTTTGCGGCCCTGGCCGGCATGCACGGGATTGGGATTTCCCGTGCCCCAATAGAGCAGGTTCAGTTCCGGATCGTACGTTCCCGTCAGCCATGTCATGCCGCCGCCGTGTGTCATCGACTGCTCGTTTGGCCACGTCTCGGCGCCCGGCTCGCCCGGCCGTGGCTCGGTGTTCCAGTGCCACTGAACAGCGCCGGTCTCAGGATCGCGCGACTCAAGGTATCCGGGAACATCAAGCGAATCGCCTCCCACTCCGACGATGATGTGATTTCCAATTACGAGGGGCGCCGGCGTGGAGAAATACTCCTGCGCCAGGTCCGCGATCTCGATCGCCCAACGGAACTTTCCGGTGTCTTTTTCAAGCGAGATCAAATGGTCGTCGGGAGTTTCAAAGAAAAGCCAATTGTGATAGATGCCCACGCCCCGGTTGCCCGTGTGAATGCCGCCCTTGCTCTCCCATTTGTAGTGCCAGATCTCGCGTCCCGTGCGCGCATCGATTGCCCAAGCATGGTCCGGAACAGTAAAGTAAAGCACGCCGTCGACTTCGAGCGGAGTCGACTTGATCTCGGTTCCAAAAGTGCCTCCGGCGCCGGTATTGGCGTGAAACAGCCACGCAAGCTGTAGATCTTTCACATTGCCGGCATTGATCTGCTTCAACGGGCTGAACCGGCGGCCCGAATAGTCGCCGTTATAGGTAGGCCACAGATTCGGCCCCGGTTTCACGATGGAAGCCGGGTCCAGCCCCTGCCCTGCGGCAATCATTGAAAAGTACAGCGCCGCGGGAAGCGCAAAACAATGCAGTTTCACTTCAGCGTCTCCAGATAGGCAAGCACATTGTGCATGTCCGTGTCCGTATACTGCGGGATCATGTCAGCGTGCTTCTTGAGCGGATCGTGCACGTCCACCTTGATGCCTTGCTCGTCGTCAAACAACCACGACCGGTACTCGCCCGAGGAATCAGTAAGCGCTACGCTGAAATCGTCGAGGCGCTCCAGCTTGCCGCTATAGCTTTGTCCCGAGCTTAAAGTTACAATGACCGTTTTCTGTTCGCGGGGATCGGGCGGAGGCCCGGGTGTACCCGGGAAGTGTTGAGTTTTCGGATAAAGAAAACGCGCCTGCAGGGCGACCGGCTCGTACTTCGTCGCGATATGCGCCAGGTCGCCGCTCGGGGAGTGGCAGGAAGCGCAATGCGCGGTGAAGTATGCCTCGCCCGCTTTGGGGTCCCCTGTCACGATATTCAGGATCTTGTAATCCATGCGGTTTGCAGCCGACTGCGTACGTCCTAGAAGAAAAGCCGCGATATCTTTGATCTGTACATCGGTCAAGTTGCTGAACGCGGGCATACCTTTCGCGGGTCGTCCATTGTGAATAACAGGCCCGATCTCCTTGCCGGTGCCTTGATCGTGCAGCACCAGCACTGACCGGACCAGGTCGGGTCCGGTAGCCCCGCCATTGGCGTTTGTTCCGTGGCAGAAGCCGCAAGTCGAAACGAAAAGCGCCTGGCCGCGCTTCACCGCCTCTGGGTCGGGCGGAGCGCCGATAGCGAGGAAGTTGCGCATCGCTTCCTGCATCGTCGCCGATGCCGCGCCGGCCGCTTTTGGCTGGTCGCCTGTTCGCTCTCCCGGACCGGGCGACTTAACGGCTGGTCCGGGCTGTGGCCCGTTCGCGGCTCCGGCGGGAGGTTGCGGCGGGGGATTCTGAGGCGGGTTCTGCTCCTGCTGCTGCGCAGTCAGAAATGCACTGCAAATCAACGCTGCAGCGCACACTCGGAATTTCATTGCTTTAACACCCCTCGCGTAATTCTGTATTGTATTCCCGCCCACTCTATCCAAGCAGATCGGCGCAATCTATGCACCGCATCACGCACACCGGCCGTGCATCGCCTGTATAGGCCACAGCTCCTACATAACCGGCGGGCATCTCGGGACTCCGCAATTGCAGCAGCGTGCAGCCGTGTACGCGCAAATCCGCTTTCGCTCGGCCCAGCGGTACACGAAAACTGTCCAGCGGCGCCGAGAGCCCCTCGCCGGTAGCTTTGAGATACGCCTCCTTCTGGGTCCAGCAAATGAAGAACGCGCGTTCCTGCTCATCGACCGGCAGCGTTTCCAGTTCCGCAACCTCCTCCTCACAAAAGAATCGTCGCGCAATGTCGCGGAGTTCTGGAACGGGCCTAACCTGTTCGAGGTCCACTCCAAGCTGGCATCCGAACGCTACAGCTACAAGCATCACGAAGCCTGAATGCGACAGATTGAATTCTAGAGACCCAGCCGGCCAGATGGACGGTTTGCCTTTGGGGCCAAAGCGGTATTGGATCTCAGCCGCAGGGATTCCCGAGTAGCGCTCGAGCAGAATGCGTACCGCGCCGTGTGCGGCGATATACGACGTTCTCAGATGCTCGAAATGGAACCGGCCAGCTCGTTCGCGCTCCTCCGGGGATAGAAGCGGCATGAATGCGGTCGCTTTTTCTTTCGAAGCTCCTATCAGAACGGGCCAAATATCAATGGCGCGAGTTGTTGAGGCCGGGCTACGGATATGTGATTCTCGTACCATCAACCCGGGCCCATGGCGTCAGCTGATGCGCTTTGGAATTGCTCGCCGTCATAATGTCGCGAACGTCAATCCCCCTTACCAGCAGCGCATCGCCGACCAGCGAACGGTGGCATCGCCAGGGAACGGCTTCGGCACAAACAATGACCACGCACCAGCGGGAAGCTTCTGCGATCAACTGCTCCAGCGCGTTTCGAAACTGTGCCGTTTCCATGTAATCCGCGTAGCCCCTGAACGATTCGTTCCTCCATCCAGTATTGACCGAATCCTTCGATGGCCGGCGCAAGCCGCCCAGGTCTCGTAAATGCTGATACTTCACTCCGGCGGCTCCTAGCCAACGCTCGAACGATGCCTGATCGTACTGCGGATTTTTGCGGGAGCGCGGCACGGTACGGATATCCACGACCAGTTCGATGCCGAAGGCTGCCAGAATCGTTAGGAACTCGCCCTCCGGTCGCGTGGAGTGACCAAGTGTGTAAATCGGTTGGGGCAAGAGTTTACGGTAGCGTTTTGACTTGCGCGCCGGGCGGCTGCTTCAGATCCAGCTTCTCCGGCGTCACCTCGCCGGTGTTGATCTTCATGTCCATGACGGTCAACACGACCTCGTAACCGTCCTGAGGGCGCTGTATATCGATGCTCGCTGGAAAGGAGATACCGTTGTACGTCTTCCACGCGGCATATTTCGTGTCGCTTGTGATATTGCCGGATCCATCGAGTGTCTTCTGGCGCGAAATCTGCAGCGTGTACCGGTTGAAATAAATGTTGCGCTCCAGCACCAGCTGATCGCCTTCTTTCTTCACAATCAGCAGGATGTATACCGCCTTTGTCTCGTTGGTGTCGTCTTCTAGAAGCGTGTACTCGGTCTTCGGGTCAGGCGGGGCGATCAGCAGCGAGCGCAAAAAGGCGATCGGGCGCAAATTCTCCAGTTTGTTCTGCGATTGCGTTGCTGGTGCATCATTATTGCCTGTAATGAACTGATTTTTCGGCGGAATGGACACGCGGAACGTATTGCCGACAGAAGCCATGTCGAAAGCGGTTCCGTGAATCACCGGATCGAGACCGATCACGCGGATGTCATCGGGCCGCAGAAACAGAATGTAACCCGTAATGGCCGGATAGTCCGTGACCTTCCCGCCATACAGACTGCCGATAGAGGCCGACATGTCCGCCTTTATAGTGAAGGATTGGATGCGGTCTGAAAAATCACGAACGTGCTGGATCAGTTCTTGCTTCGTCGCGCTTAGCACTGGCTGATTTTCGTGTTGAGGAGTCGTCACAACACGGCGGTGGATAAGGCAGCCAGGAAGCGACATCAAGGCCGCGATTACACAAAGTAGGAGTCTTCGCCGCCTGCGAAACGGGTCCATGCTTGAAGTGTATTAAAGGCGTTGATTTTTCCCGTGGGATTAGACTTAAACCGATAACAGTATGACAAGGCGATCGATCCTCTGTATTGCGGCCGCCGCTCTGGTGACCGGTTCCTTCCTCCTTTATGCCGACCTGAACAGGGAGCGCGGCGTTGGCCCGTACGGCGTGCCTCAAGTAACGTTCTTCTCGCACCAGCTTGGCTCCGATCACGCCGAAGGAATCACGGTAATCGATATGAATGGCGATGGCCGCCCAGACATTCTGAGCGGCGCTTATTGGTACGAGAATCCCGGCAAGCAAGGCGGCCCTTGGAAAATGCATCAGTACCGGACGGTCGAGATCGTCGGCGAGTTCGTCTCCGATTGCGGTGAGTGGGCCGTGGATGTGAACCATGACGGCGCGCCGGATGTGGTCACAACCGGCTGGCAGACCGACGGTTTGTACTGGTACGAGAATCCGAAAAAAGATGGCGTGATGTGGCAGAAGCACCTGATTACGCACACTTTGGAAACAGAGGGCGGCTGGATGGCGGATCTGAACGGAGACGGGAAACCTGACCTGGCGCTAGCCCACTACGGGCGTTCCGGCGTACTCTGGGTGGATTTCTCAGGCCCGGAGCCGAAGGTTCATCATGCTGGCGGCCATGATCAGGATGGCCACGGCATAGGCATGGCAGACGTGGATGGCGACGGAAAAGTTGATCTCCTCACGCCATTCGGTTGGTTTAAGAACATCGACGCCAATGCAGACCGGTGGGAATGGCACGCGGACTGGAATCTCGGCGAGACCGGGTTCCCGATTATCGGCTACGACGTGAACGGCGACGGCAAAACGGACATCATTTACGGCCGCGGCCACAGCTATGGACTGTATTGGATGGAGCAGCAGGGCTCCGGACAAAACCGTCGCTACGAGCGGCACATTATCGATGAATCCTTCTCACAGGTGCATGTGCTGAAGCTGGTGGATATCGATGGCGACGGCCAACCGGAACTGCTGGCCGGCAAACGGTACCGCGGGCACGAGGGTAATGACCCCGGTTCCTACGATCCATTGGTTCTGTACTACTACAAGATCGATCGCAAAGTGGGAAGCTTTACGCGTTATGCGATGTCGGTTAACGGTACGGCCGGGGCGGGCACGCAGTTCGTCGTGGAGGATCTGGACGGCGACGGCGACCTTGACATCGCCGTAGCCGGGAAAACCGGCGTGCATCTACTCGAAAATCTGAAGATTGATGATGTGCCCAAACAAACGCGCGAGAGCGAGCTGCTCCTGAATAAAAAATGGCCGTTCCCCGGCGAAGGCCAGGAAGTGAAATGGCAGCACTGACAGCCCTTAGCTGAACGGGTTTTCAAGTGACGGGCTCTGCGGAGTGAATAGTTCGGCGCCGCTCTCAGTAATGTGCATATCATCTTCGAGCCGGATGCCGAACTCGCCGCGAATGTAGACACCCGGTTCATCGCTGAACGTCATGCCGGGCGCAAGCTTCAGGGCGTTTCCGCGAACCAGGTACGGCCACTCGTGTCCATCCATGCCGATCCCGTGGCCGACACGATGGGTGAAGTAGGTGTAACCGGGCCCGTATCCCGCCTCGGTAACCACCTTGCGCGCCGCTGCATCTACAGCCTGGCACTCCACCCCTGGTTTCGCCGCCTCCAGCGCAGCCTTCTGCGCCCCGTGAACAATCTCAAAAACCGTATTCATCTTTGCGCTCGCCTTACCAAGGACGAAGGTGCGCGTGATATCGGAACAATAGCCTTCGACCAGGCAGCCGTCATCAATCATCAGGACGGCATTTTCGCGAATGACTTGAGGCGAGGCAGAGCCGTGCGGCAGGGCGCTGTACGGGCCCACCTCCACGCTTGCCTCGCCGCGGAAGCCGACGCGGGCGTACCCGGCGTCGATCAGCTCAGAAGCCTGAGTCTGTGTCATTCCGGGCTGAAGGGCCGCGTACACGGCCTTATAGACGGCAAGGGTGGCTTCGTTCGCGACCATCATCAATTGCAGCTCATGGGCGCTCTTGATCATGCGGCAGCCGGCAGTTACCGGCGTCGCGCTCACGATGCGCAGCCCCGGAGACGCCTTACCGATGCTGTCCGCGAAAACGAAAGGTGTCCGTTCCTCGATTCCCAACGTGCCTGAACCGATCTTGCGCGACTGCAGACCTTGCGCGAGCAAGTGATATGGGCTCTCGTCTTCGTACCACGTCAGCACGTCCGCGGATTCGAGCGGTCCCTGATTCAGGAGTTCGCGCGCGCGTTCCTCTTCGAACGACGGACATACGCAGAACGGTTTTCCTTTCGCCGCAATGACCGCGACGAACATGCGTTCGCTGTTGCCCCAGCGCACGCCGCTGAAATACGCAAGAGACGTACCTCCGGCGAGAGCGATCGCGTCGATATGGTACTCCGTCATTAATTGCTGTGCGCGAGCGAGGCGCATTTCGCGTTCGGCGGTGGAAATCGGTTGAACTCGTGAGCGCATGGAGCTGAGAGCGGCGATCGAAGGGGGTAGGGAACGATCCTGCGCCACCTCCGCTTGCGCCCCCGCGCCGCGCCTTGAAAGCAGCATGAGTCCCGACAATCGCGAGGTCGTTTCGAGCAAGCGGCGCCGGCTTATCATGAAACCGAGTCTAACGGATGATGATACAGCGAAGAAGCTTGCGCTCAGTACAGCGCAAGGGTGCGATGAAACTGAGTACCGTGCCGGATGCGTGATGCGGGCGGTTGGCTTGACTCAGCCGTTAAGTGTTCCAGCTGCGGTGCTGTGTCGCCCAGTCCTCAGTTTTTCCAGCGGCGGGTCAAAGGATAAGATAATTGCATCACATCATAGGAGCGTACATGAAAATTCCTGTTTTGGCGCTGGCTCTTTTCCTCTGCCTCGGGCTGATGTCACACGCGCGAGACAGCAACGCCGACATGGTGGGGACATGGCACTTCGTTCTCGATACCGAAGGCGGAGACCGGTCGCTGGATCTTGTCTTTAAGCAGAACGGAGATAAACTCACGACCACCGCTAAGGACGGGGAACACCAGGTCAATTACGCGGACGGGAAATTTAACGTGGAGTTCCCGATGAGCAGTGAGGAGGCCGGAGACGGAACGCTCAAGCTTAAAGGCCAACTCGCTGGCGGGACGCTTACCGGTGAATGGCAGTTTCAGGAGTACAGCGGGGTCTTCAAAGCAACGAAAAAAGAGCAGCCGTCCCAAAGCCGCTGACTCGCACTCGCGCGATCTGCTAGGAGGCGAGGAGCGAAATCACGCCTTTCTGGCGCAGACCGTTCAGGGCGAGACCATGACGCCCTCGGACGCCGGTTTTCTCGAAAATGTGCTTCAGATGAATCTTAACCGTTCCGGGACGAATGCCGAGTTCTTGTGCGATCTCCCGATTCTTGAAGCCCTGTTCCACCAACTCCATTACTTGACGCTCGCGGGGCGTGAGATCGATTGAGGTTTCCGTTTCGATACCAGAAAAATCGCGAAAGACGCAATCCTGCATCCAGGTCTTGCCCTGTGCCGCGGCTCTCAAGCACGCCAGAATCGTAGCCGTATCCGCCGACTTTCGGACAATTCCTTTCGCTCCGAGCTGAACAAAACGAAGCGCTTCGGCTTCGGTAATGGACATCCCCCAAATCACAACACAGGGGTGAGCGGTCCCATTTTCAGCGCTGGTCTGGCTTAAGGTGTCCAGGATCGTTTGCGCCCCAAGGCCCTTATCAACGATCAACACATCCGTCTGATCCGCCTTCGGGCTGAGCATCCACTCGGCAGGAGAAGCGTGAGCGCTGATCAGCCGTAGATCATTGGTCGAGGCCAGGAGCTGCGATAGACCATAGACCGTAAGAGGCTGGCCATCGCAGATAGCCACTCTCTTCTCTTTGTTCCGTACGTCAAAGTTCATATCTGCTTGAGCTCCTTATCGTCGTCGGCTCTGCAGACTTGAGTGGCAGGGTCATCACATTACTCTCTGCAACCGGAAACGGGAACGTACTATACCGGTACTCGGAAAGCTCCCGAAAGGAGACGAGGAGATCCCCGGAGTCAGTCGAGCACGTTGATGGTGCCGCGGCACTTGGCCGCTCCGCAGCTGCAGGACACCCGTTCCACTTTCTTATCAAAGTGATAATCCACCGTAAGCTCTTCTCCCCGGCGGATATCGCGCAGGCTCATATACAGGATGTGCCCTCGGATGATGCGGGCCACCAGATTGGGATCACACGAGTGATTGATGTATTCCGCGCCCGAACCACCGACGGAGCCGTCGATTGTCCAGTAAGGATCCAGCGTAAACAGGTAAATCATGTCGCTCGATTCGGCGCGCAGCTTGGTTTCACGGCGGCTTATTTTCTCCCCCGTGTATTCGATTACCTTGCGCCGGGCCGGAATGAATTCGGCCGCGTACACACCCCACCTATGGATGCGTGAGGGCGCCAGCTTCAAAGCGAAGCAGGCATACTGGGAATCTAAACGAGGCTTCCCGTTCTCTGACCTATTGCCGTTGGCAGATATAGGAGGCGCCATGCGGTCAGATTAGCTGATTGCAGCAGGATACGTCACTCGCGTCAGGCCACTTTCTTCTCAAGAACTGATACGAGTTCCTGAACCGCGTCCGCACTCTTGCGCAGCGCCGCGGCTTCGGCTGAATCCAGCTTAATCTCATATATTTTTTCGACGCCGGACTTTCCGAGCTTCACCGGCACTCCGACGAAAAGACCGTTGATGCCATATTCACCGGTCAGATGAACGGCACACGGAAGCACCTTCTTCTTGTCCTTCAGGATCGATTCCACCATTTCCACGGTAGATGCCGCGGGAGCGTAATACGCGCTCCCCGTTTTGAGATATTTGACGATCTCGGCCCCTCCGTCGCGGGTGCGTTGCACCATCCGGTCGATGACATCCTGCGTCGTCAGCTCCGAAAGCGGAATACCGCTGACGTTGGTGAATCGAACCAGCGGCACCATTGTGTCGCCATGCCCGCCGAGAACCATAGCAGTGACATTCTCGAACGATACCTCCAGTTGCTCGGCTATAAAAGTACGAAAACGGGCGGTATCCAGCACTCCCGCCATTCCGATTACCCGCTCGCGCGGAAAGCCGGAGGTTTTCATCGCGGTCCAGCACATGGCGTCGAGCGGATTAGTAACCAGAATCAGAATTGCGTTCGGCGAGTGCTTCACGGCCTGCTGCGTCGCACTCTTTACCACTTCGTAGTTGGCAAGCAGCAGGTCATCGCGGCTCATCCCGGGTTTGCGGGGGAAGCCTGCTGTGATTACCACCACGTCCGAGTTTGAGGTTTCTTCGTAGCTGTTGGTGCCGACCAGGCAAACATCATAGCCTTCCACAGGTGCGGACTCGAGCATATCGAGCGCCTTGCCTTGGGGGACGCCTTCGACAACATCCACGAGAATCACATCCGCGAGTTCCTTCTGAGCTATCTTCTGAGCGGTATTGGCTCCGACGTTACCGGCTCCAATGACGGTCACTTTTGATCGCATATGTCTCCTCCATTCCTAATTCGTTTTGTGAGGGTGATGGGAATCGCCCATGAGCGCGCGCACGTGCGCCTCGGCGGCAAGAGCCAAGCCTTCCAGATTGTATCCACCTTCAAGAACTGAGATGAGCCGCCCCTGACAATGCCGGGCTGCCAGCTCAGTCATGAGGGCCGTCAGATAGTTGAAATCCGAGTCGTTAAGAACGAACTGGCCTAGTGGATCGTTGATACGCGAATCGAAACCAGCCGACAGCAGAATCACATCGGGGCGGAAGCTGTCTGCGGCCGGTAAGAGCCGCTGCTCGAACGCGCCCGAGATTTCACGCCTGCCTGCGCCTGCCCGCAACGGGCAATTGATGATCTTGCCTGCTCCTTTGCCTTCGCCCGCCTCCGAAGCGGCACCGGTTCCGGGATACCACGGCGACTGATGCGTGCTAAAGAACAGAACTGAGCCGTCTCGGTAAAAAATATCCTGCGTGCCGTTTCCGTGATGCACGTCCCAGTCGGCGATGAGGACGCGCTCTGCGCCGTATCGCCGCTGCGCGTGCCGCGCCGCAAGAGCCACGTTGTTATAAATACAGAAGCCCATCCCGCGATCCGTCGAGGCATGGTGTCCGGGAGGCCGCACAACGCAAAAGGCATTCGCCACGGATCCGGAAAAGACTGCATCCACGGCGGAAAGCGCAGCGCCGGCAGCCACGCGCGCCGCCTCGGCCGAATACGGGCAGATCTGGGTGTCGCCGGTGCTCAACTGAGTTGTGCCCTCCTCGGCGACTTGGCGATCCACGAGATCCAGGTACGCTCGCGTGTGTACCAGCAGGAGATCGTCGGTCGTCGCCGGCCGCACGTCGATGCGAATGAGGTCCTGCGAAAGTCCGGACCATTCGAGACGGCTCAAAACGGCTTGGTAGCGTGCTGGCTGTTCGGGATGGCCGGGGCCGGGGTCGTGGTTTACCACTCTCGCGTCAGCGGCAAGACCGGTGTGGTGCATGGACATCAGAGCGAATCGCCACCGTGGCGTTCTGCTCGTGCACTAGAAACGACCGGCTTTGGCAGCCTTAATGGTAACGAGTTGCTCTTGCGCGACCGGTTCAACCACGCGCGTTTGCTTACCGCGGAAGAAATCAAAGTACGAGATCTGATGCACGCACGAAATGGTGCAGAAGGGAGCGCACGATTTTTGCGTGATGTATTCACGGCGAATATCGGCGACATTGTACTCCTCCAGCGGCTTGGCCGGAAAGCCGCGCTGCTGCGAGCAATAGTGAACGAGTCCGTCTTCACAGATGTACAGGTAACGCGAGCCGGCGCGGCACCGCCAGTCGCTGGGCTGGCCATTGGCAATACTTTCCTGGAAGTAATTGATGCGGGAGAAATGCCTCTTCTCGAATTTCTTCATCTCGAGAAAGACTTCCCGCTCGCGGTCCGCCAGCGGTTGCAACTGTCCGTCCCCGTCGTGAATGATACCCACGGTAGAAGTGAAGCCCAATTCCATCGCGCGCCGGCCGACTGTGAGCGCATCCTCAGGATTGCGAATTCCGCCTCCCAAAACGGAATTGATGTTCACGTGGAAGTGCGCGTGTTCGGCGAGTATCTGCAACTTCTTATCGAGAACCTTCAGGCTTTTCTTCGAGACGTCATCGGGCATCACGTTGTCGATACTGATCTGCAGGTAATCGAGACCCGCTTCGTTCAGGCGATGAACACGATCGGCGGTCAGCAAATACCCGTTTGTAATGAGCCCCGAAAGAGTGGCGTGACGGCGTATGCCGCAAATGATTTCGTCCAGGTCCGGGTGAAGCAGCGGTTCACCGCCGCTCAGCGTAATAACACCGGTGTTCAGGTTCCCGAGCAGACAGATGCGGTGCAGCATCGTGTCAAGCGGAACCGGCTTTGAATAGTCGTCATACTCGTTACAGTACGTGCATGACAGGTTACAGCGCCGAATGGGGATGATGTGCGCCATGATCGGATGATCGATGCTTAAGGCGCCTTGCATCAAGAGTTTGCATTCTCTTAACCGCCGGCTCCGAGCGCGCCGTCGTCGTTCAGATTCCCAGTCTCGTTCACCCATCCTTTGCCAATTTCATTTAAGCATACGGAATTACATTGATATTACTGAGATAAATCAGGAGGGCAAATTAAGTGGTTGAATGCAGAAGACTTAAGGTCGAGCGGGAACAGATTTCACCGCTCCCGGCGACAATAGGGCCATGATTCCGGTCCTTGCTCGTGAGTGTGTTTTGGCCATTGTTTGCTGTGTATGCGCGCTTGCGCAGTCTCCGCTTCCCCTTGTACCCGGCGCGCACGTGTTGCAGGTCTCGCCCAGCGGAGGCCACTACTCCGAGCCGGGCATCGCCCTGAACCCCAATAACCCTAAGCAAATTGTTGTCGTTATGCAAGGCGCAGAAAAGGTGCAGGGCACGGCGACCGCGGCCTACTCGGTCGATGGCGGCAGCCTGTTCCACCTCGCCGCTTCCGCCGGCCCGAAGGATTGGAAGGTTGCCGGAGACGTCTCGATCGCCCTTGACAACAAAGGGCGCGCCTATCTTTGCTATCTGGCCTTCGACAAGCTGGGAACGGCTGCCTACTGGGCGCACAACTCCGGACGGAACGGCATCTTCGTCCGCCGCTCACCCGATGGCGGCAAAACCTGGGATACAAAGGCCGTAGCCGTGAAGGCGTTTGCCGCTTCCGGCACACATGATGTCCCTTTTGAGGATGAGCCCCGCATTTTCGCGGACACTCAGCCCACGAGCCCATATTCCGGCGATCT
>JAFAMM010000173.1 GCA_019233375.1 Acidobacteriaceae bacterium | reverse complement strand
AGTCCGACGTGCTTCATCTCACCGAAGTTCGGGCACACGCCGGTCTCGGAACGGAACTCGATGTGGAGAGGCAGCGGGAGCAGTTGGCCAGCACCGAAGCTTCCCTGCCCTCACTCGAGAGCGCTGAGCGAGAGAGCATCTACGAATTGAGCACCCTGACCGCACAAGCCCCGACGGCGCTCGTCTAGGAGCTCGAAACGAGCGAGCCATTGCCGCTTGCTCCACCTGAGATTCCAGTCGGATTGCCGGGCGACCTGCTGCTGCGACGGCCTGACCTGCGACGTGCACGCGCGCAGATGGTCGCGGCAGCCGCCCGGGTGGGACAAGCCCGAGCGGACCTGTTTCCAAAAATCGTGCTTACAGGAGCGGCCGGACGGCAGGCGACCGGCATCCAGCAGTTTACGCTGGGCGCCGGAAACTTCTTTTCGCTGGGACCGCAGCTCAGCTTGCCGGTCTTCAATGCCGGGCGCATTCGAGCAAACATCGAAACCCAGAAACAGCGGCTGAATGAATCCTCGCTTGCCTATCAGAACGCGATTCTGAATGTGCTGCGGGAGGTGGAGACATCGCTCACAAGCTATCAACACGAACAGGAACGGCGCGAAGAGTTAGTTATCGCGGAAGACGCGAGCAAGCGTGCCACGCAGATGGCGAATGAGCTCTACGTACGCGGGCTCGCCGATTTTCTCAGCGTCTTGGACGCTCAGCGACAGCAGCTCCAGGCAGAGGATGCGCTGGCCGAAAGCGATACGACGGTACTGACGGACCTGGTCGCGATATACAAGAGCCTCGGCGGGGGATGGCAGTAGTGAGCGCTTCCGGTTTCACGCGAGCGGCCGCTGTGAAGCCAGCTTATCGATCTGTCGAAGATGATTTAAGTCGTGGCCTGCGGCAATCTGAATAAGATTGCCGAGCGTCAGCTTTCCGCGTTCGGGGTGTGAAACGGGCTTGCTGAATGAACCTTCAGCGGCCTTGCGAAGGAGAGCCAGATTCCACCCGCGCAGCGCAGAAAATGCTTGCAGGGCCAAATCGGACGAGAGCGGGTACTGCTTTGCCCAGGCATCCTGATCGAACGTCTGTACGCTGTGATTGTCTTCCGCAAGCACCTGGCGGTAGCGGAAACCAAACGCGATCTCGCAATCGGCGAGATGCGAGAAGATCTGTGCACCCGTCCACTTGCCAGGCGCCCACGGCGCATTCAGCCCGGAATCGCCTAGGAGCTCGCGAAGCGCGTGGAGGCGGCGGGGTGTCTCGGAGAGTACCGCCAGCGGGTCCTGATTACCGAGAAGATCGGCGTATGGAAGGGTAGCCATATCCATCAGTATGACGGCCGCAGTGTCCCCTTGCTGCGAGCAATATCCAACAGAGTCGGGTAGAACTGGACAAAGGTCGTATCCACCGCGCCGTGCTCCTGGTGACAGCCGTAACAGTCAGCCGTCTGCGCGATCGCCTTCGCGGATTGCGGAGATTTCGAGAAATCGAAGAATGCCCATTTGCCGGGCAGCACAGAGTCTTTTACATGGACTTCGATGGCTTCGAAATTGCCTTGGAAGTGACCGGCCCGATTGATTGAGCCTTTGCTCTCGGAGGAGCGGACCTCAAGAACGAGAATCGTATGGTCCGGCCAGGTGCCGCTAGCGACGAAAGAGCGATAGGCACTAGGATTGACGAACACGTTATCGAACTGCGGCTCCATGTTCATATCCGCGGAATAAGACATGCCGAGGCCGGATGAGAGATAAATCCATTCGCGGTAATGATCGGGACGGAGCAGGCGATGATCTGGCGTGAACTGGGGCGCATCCGGCGCGGGGGGATCAGGCCGCGCTATCGCGATGGCACAGGCCAGCAGGACAGCGCCCGCGCTGGCTGCGACCAGAGTTCCCGGAAATCTTGTCATTTCTCCACGGTATGACACGCGGCGCGGTAAGTGGAAGTACCTGTTACGATGAGGGTTCCGAGCTCTCCGCGATGATGCTTAGAACCTCATCCGGCATCCTGGCCGAGATTGTCCGAAGAAAAGAGAAGGAAGTAGCGGATCTGCGCGCCCGCGCCGGCGTATTGGAGCGGCAGGCGCACGAGCGCAGATTGCCCCCGCGCGATTTTATGGCGGCGCTTCGCGGCAAGCAGCCCGCGATCATCGCCGAAATCAAAAAGGCGTCGCCGAGCCGGGGCATTCTCCAGCCGGACTTTCATCCCGCGTTCCTTGCGCACGCGTACGAAGAAGGGGGCGCCGCTTGCCTGTCGGTACTGACCGACCATGAATACTTTCAGGGATCCCTGCGCGATCTCGAAGCCGCGCGCGCAGCCGTGACTCTGCCGGTACTGCGCAAAGATTTTGTCATTGATCCGGTACAGATTTTCGAAGCCGCGGCGCACGGAGCGGATTGCATCCTTTTGATCGCAGCCATTCTGGACAGTGGCGCGATGCGGCGTCTGCGCGAGGTGGCCGCTGACGCCGGGCTCGCAGCCCTGGTAGAGGTCCACGATCAGGATGAGCTGCAGATGGCGATTGATTCCGGCGCAGAGATGATCGGCGTCAATAACCGTAACTTACAAACGTTCGAAGTAACGGTCGATACATCCCTTCGGTTGAGCTACTTGATGCCGGCCGATGTTATTCGCATAAGTGAAAGCGGTATTCATACACGCGCCGACATTGACTTACTAAGTGGAGCCGGGTATCAGGCGTTCCTCATCGGGGAATTGCTGATGAGGTCGGCGGACGCGGCAGCCGCGCTGAAGACTTTGGTTAAGAGCCAATGAATGCAAACGGAAGGCTACCGTTCGTAGTTAAGGTGTGCGGAATTACGAACGCGGAAGATGTACTGGCGGCCGTCGAAGCGGGTGCAAACGCGCTGGGGTTCAATTTCTATGAGAAGAGTCCGCGAGCGATCTCGCCGGACACAGCGCGGGAGATCGCGGCGGGTGTTCCGGCGGGCGTTCTGAAGGTAGGAGTTTTCGTCAATTGCCCGCCCCAGCGCGTGCACGCGGTTGCCGCGATGGTGCCGCTGGATGTAGTTCAATTGCATGGAGAGCGGGCTTCAGGCGTACAGTTGCGGACGTGGCGCGCCGTAGCGGTTACTGCTCCTCTGCCGCTCGAAGAGAGCGAACCCGAAGCCTATCTGCTCGATAGTTATAGCCCGGAGTACGGCGGATCTGGAAGAACCTTCGATTGGAGGCTGGCGCGGAACGCCAAGTCGAGACTGATTCTGGCAGGCGGACTTGACGGCGCGAATGTGGCGCGGGCGGTTGAAACCGCGCGACCCTGGGGTGTAGACGCCTGTTCGCGGCTCGAGGTTAGTCCCGGGAGAAAAGATCCACGCCGGGTGCGTGACTTCGTTGAAGCGGCGGTCGCCAGTTTGAAAGCTTCCGTCCAGAGTTCAACATGATGAATTTGACCACATTACCGGATGCGCTCGGACATTTTGGCCCGTATGGGGGGCGTTATGTGCCGGAGGTGCTTATGTCTCCCCTCGAAGAACTGGAGGAGGCCTACGCTGCGGCGCAAAAAGATGAGGCGTTCCATACCGAGCTGAAAGCATTGCTCCATCATTACGCAGGGCGGCCGACACCGCTGTACTTTGCCAATCGTTTGACGCACGAACTGCGGGGCGCGCAGATTTGGCTGAAGCGTGAAGACCTGCTCCACACCGGCGCTCACAAAATTAACAACTGCCTCGGGCAGATTCTGCTGGCGCGCCGCATGGGAAAAAAACGCATCATTGCCGAAACGGGTGCCGGACAGCATGGCGTGGCGACGGCCACGGTTTGCGCACTCTTTGGCATGGAATGTGTCGTCTACATGGGCGAAGAGGATATGCGCCGGCAGCGCCTGAATGTCTTTCGCATGCGCCTGCTGGGTGCAGAAGTTAAGGGCGTCGCAAGCGGCAGCCGAACCCTTAAAGATGCCATTAGTGAAGCCATGCGCGACTGGGTCACCAACGTGGCAAACACGCATTACTTACTCGGCTCAGCTTTGGGAGCCCATCCCTATCCCATGATGGTGCGGGATTTTCAGAAAGTTATCGGCGAAGAGACGCGCGCACAGGCGCTGATTCAGATCGGTCGTTTACCCGATACCGTTCTCGCCTGCGTCGGCGGCGGCAGTAACGCGATCGGAATGTTCTTTCCGTTCGTGGAGGACGAGGGAGTAAAGCTGGTCGGCGTGGAGGCTGGCGGGCGGGGCGACCGCTTGGGAGAGCACGCGGCGCGATTCAACGGAGGTTCGCCGGGCGTGCTGCACGGAACCCTGAGTTATCTTTTGCAGGATGAGCAAGGACAGGTGGGGCTGACGCATTCGGTTTCGGCGGGATTGGATTATGCCTCAATCGGGCCGGAACATGCGTGGTTGCACGACCAGAAACGATGCGTGTATGTGTCAGCCAGCGATGCCGACGCGCTCGAGGCGGCAGAAAGGCTAGCGCGAACAGAGGGAATTATACCGGCATTGGAGTCCTCGCATGCGATCGCCGAAGCCATGCGGCGCGCGCCGTTCGAGGCTGGTTCGGTGTACGTTGTGAACGTTTCCGGACGCGGGGACAAAGACATCGATATCTATCGTGAGAACATGCCGGGGCTCGACCGATGAGGCGCGCATGATAGGCACGGCGACGCGAATCGGCCATTTGTTCACGACAAAGCGCGCGCAAAACCGCAAAGCTTTCATTGCGTATTTGACGGCTGGCGATCCAAATCCGGAGCGCACCGCCTCGCTAGTGCTGGCCCTAGAACGCGGCGGCGCCGACCTGATCGAATTAGGTGTACCGTTCTCTGACCCGATCGCCGACGGGCCGGTGATCCAGCGTGCATCGGATCGAGCGCTTCGGGCGGGCATGACCCTTGACCGTGTGCTGCAGACGGTTCGCGAGATCCGCCAGAGCTCTGGCATTCCGCTGCTGTTGTTCAGCTATATGAATCCGCTGTTGCGTTACGGATTTCAAAGACTGGCGCACGACGCGGCAGCCGCCGGAGTCGACGGCGTACTTTTGACAGACTTGTGCATCGAGGAAGCCGGCGAACCGGTTCGGCAGTTGCGGACCCAGGGGCTGGATACTGTTTTCCTCGCAGCCCCGACCAGCACAGAACGCCGATTAAAGCTAGTCGCCGAGCACTCCTCGGGTTTCGTATATTTGGTATCGCGAACGGGAGTAACCGGAGAGCAAGCGGCGATTTCAGCCGCCGCCGCTCCACTTGCTGAACGAATGCGGAAAATGACTGACCTGCCATTGGCGGTGGGGTTTGGTATCAGCAGCCCGGCGCAGGTGGCAGACACGGCCCCGATCGCAGACGGGGTCGTGGTCGGAAGCGCATTGGTGAAGTGCATTGAAACGCATGCGGGAAAGCCTACGCTCGAGCAGGAAGTGGAGAACTTCACGCGAGCGATGACAGAGCCCTTGCGCTCGGCCGCATGAAGCAGCCTTCCGCAGAAGACCTGGCGCGCTGCCGCGAGCGTATCGACGAGATCGATATACGGCTGTTGAATCTGCTGAACGAGCGCACGGCAATCGTCGAAGAGATCGGCCGCATCAAGCAGGAATTACGCCTCGCAATATATGAGCCGAAACGGGAGGATCAGGTGTTCGCAAATGTTTTGAGCCATAATCGCGGGCCCATACCTCCCGATGCGCTGAAACGCATCTTCGAACGCATCATCGACGAGATGAGAACCGTGCAGAAATTGAAGATCCTCGGCAACACATCCGGGCAAGAAGACAAATCATGTTAGTGGTTATGCAGGAGGGCGCAACGGAGCGCCAGACAGAGGCCGTTATCGACCGCCTGGTAAAGATGGGCTTCACGGTGCATCGGTCAACGGGCGTCGTGCATACGGTGCTTGGCGGAGTGGGCCCGGTAGATGACTTTGATCCGGCCGCCTTTGAAGTCATGGAGGGCGTGAAAGAGTGTCACCGCATCGTTTCGCCTTATAAACTGGCGAGCCGCCACTTCAAACCTGCCGGCACCGTGATTCAGATCGGCTCAGTGCAGATCGGAGGCAAAGATGTGGTGGCCATGGCCGGTCCTTGCAGCGTTGAGAGCGAAGAGCAGATTGAAGCGTCCGCCGAAGCCGTGAGCCACGCGGGAGCGAAGGTGATTCGAGGCGGCGCATTCAAACCGCGCAGCTCGCCATACAGCTTCCAAGGCATGGGCGAAGCAGGATTGAAAATCCTGCGCGCCGCCGCTGATCGCAACGGATTGCTGGTGATCAGCGAAGTAATGGACCAGGTGCAGATCCCCTTGCTCCTGGAGTATGCGGACATTCTGCAGGTGGGCGCGCGGAACATGCAGAACTTCAATTTGCTGCGCGAATTGGGAAAAACCAGGAAACCGATTCTGCTGAAGCGCGGCATCGCCGCTACCATTGAAGAGCTTCTGCTTTCGGCCGAATACATTCTTTCCGGCGGTAACTACGAAGTGATGTTGTGCGAACGGGGCATTCGTACGTTTGAGACGAGTACGCGCAACACCATGGACATAGCGGCGATTCCGGTTTTGCGGCGCTTGACACATCTGCCCGTCATTGCAGACCCGTCACACGGGACAGGCAAAAGAGATTACGTGCTTCCTATGGCGCGAGCCGCAGTCGCTGCCGGCGCCGATGGATTGCTGGTGGAAGTACACCCGGACCCGGATCACGCCGTAAGCGACGGTGCTCAAACTCTACACCCCAAGCAATTCGCGGAACTCATGAAGCAGATGCAGGCAGTCGCAACCGCGATTGGCCGCGCAGCATAGCCGTCATCGGGCGAAAGCCAGCGATGGAAACAGTGGCCATAGTCGGGCTGGGGTTAGTGGGCGGCTCATTCGCGCTCGCACTCAGAAAGGCCGGCTTTGACGGCGAAATCTTCGGCGTTAGTTCTCCCCCGGCGATAGAAGCAGGCCTTCGCAGGGGCGCTGTGTCGCGCGGCGTTGATTTAGCTGAAGCCGCGGCGAAAGCAGACCTCATTTATCTTGCGCAGCCGGTCGATCGCATTCTCATGACGATAGAGCGGCTCGGCCCGCTGGTACCACGCGGCTGCCTCGTTACTGATGCCGGTAGTACCAAGATGGCTATCGTCAAGAAAGCACAGGAGCAATTACCTCCGGGCCAGTTCCTGGGCGGACATCCGCTGGCGGGCAAAGAGCAACGCGGCGTAGAAGCCGCCGACGCGGATTTGTTTTCCGGCAGGCCCTACGTACTTACCCCGAACGATACATTGACGGTTGATACGAAAAGCTTTAAGGACTGGCTCGGGCGAATCGGCGCACAAGTAATCGAAATGTCCGCGGAAACGCACGATGGCACGGTCGCACTTACCTCGCATGTTCCGCAAGTACTATCGACTGCCCTAGCCCTAACTCTCGGGCGCCAGAGAAACGACCAACTTACAACCGTTTTTGGACCTGGGCTGATGGACATGACGCGGCTTGCATTGAGCGATGCTGAAGTTTGGGCAGGAATCCTGGAAAGCAACAAAGCGAATGTACAAGCGGGCTTAGACTGTGTAATCAGCAGCTTGCACGAAATTCGGAACGCAGTCGGAAGACCTGAGCTATTGAACGTTTTTCAGTCAGCCTCGACGTTCGCCGAACGCCTGCGTAAGCTGCCTTTCAAAAGCTAGCTGGTTCTTAATTTTTGTTATAAAAACCCGAACTTTTCCCTGGGCATATAGTGTATAACTGAATATAATCAAAAAACAATAGGATAGTAACTGTGACTTCCCTCGCGTCTGCAGTGCGGAATGTATTGTCCGCGGTTCCCGAAGTGAGCCGCCTTACTTCGGTTCGAAGGACAACATCGTTGTTCTCGCAGGATCAACCTGCCGACTCCGTTTACTTCTTGGAAGACGGGCTGGTGAAGTTGACCAGAACCAACCACAGCGGAGGACGAATCATCCTCGGTATCTGCGGACCCGGACAGATCATCGGTGAAGAAGTGCTTGCGAATGACGCAGCCAGTTACTATGCAGAGGCAGAGATCCTTTCGCAAAGCAGCCTTCTGCGAGTACCCAAAGAGGCCATGCTGCGCGCTATGGTAAGCAATCCGGAACTCAGCAATGCGCTGGTGACTTTTTTACTGGAGAGGAAACTTGCGCTAGCGCAAAAGGTCGAGCTGTTGTGCCTACATGATGTGGAATACAGAATCCTTTTCTATCTGGCGGAATTATCGAAGCTGGTGAAGCCGCAGGACGATGGGGAAGGTTACCAGCTTCCCATCACGCAATTAGAGCTGGCGGATTTGATTGGCGCAACCCGTGAAACGACATCGACCACTCTAAACCAGCTTGAGCGGCGCGGTCTGGTTAAGTTGTCACGAAGGCTATTAACTGTTCCCTCCCCTGTTACTCTCCGCTCCGCCGCAATGGCCAAGGTTGCTCCCGCAAATGGCAACTCCGGTCACGTGAGTTAGAAAGCCAAGGCCTGCACCTTCTAAGCAGTACTTCTAGAACTTCTTAATTTGTGAAACACAGGACTGTGATGTGAGTGTTCTGTGTTGATGCAACGGTAGCCATCTGCTACACTTCAATGCAGATTTTCGATGCTAGCTGGTTGTATTCCTGCGAGCCCAGGGATATGGAAGGGGCTCTCGGTCTCCTTCATATCTTGTAGCGCGGGCGAACGGGCATTCATCTCGCATCAGATTACAGGAGATTCGTAGTGAGAGAAAAAGGTGTTGTGAAATGGTTTAACGCCGCTAAGGGTTATGGATTCATCCAACGCTCGAATGGCGACGATGTATTCGTGCACTTTTCGGCGATCCAGATGAATGGATACAGGACGCTTGAGGAGGGTGCGGAGGTAGAGTTCGAGGTCAAGCGCGGTCCCAAGGGCCTGCAAGCCGAGAACGTAGCCCGTCCGTAGGTATAAACCAGCAAGCAGGTAGGCCGCCGTGGTCCGAAAGGATTCGGCGGCCTTTGTGTTTTTGTCCGCTCGCGGTCTTCTTCTGGCGCGGGGCGATAACGTGTAGTCATGCACTACCGAAAACTAGGCAGTACGGAAGCAGAAGTAAGCGAGATTGGCTTTGGCGCATGGGGGATCGGAGGCAATCAATGGAGGGGCGGCACCGACGATGAGTCCATGCGAGCGCTGCAGCGCGCCTTTGAGCTGGGTGTCAACTTCGTTGATACCGCGCTGGCATACGGCGATGGACATAGCGAAAAGCTGGTTGGCAAAGCGGTCAAGGAAACGTTTCAAAGCGTTCGCGTGGCAACCAAGATACCTCCTAAGAACAGAGTTTGGCCCGCTTCACCTAACACGCCGATCTCAGAAGTTTTTCCTCACGATTACATTATCGAGTGCACAAATGAGAGCCTGCGTAATCTGGATGTCGAGCAAATCTACATTCAGCAATTTCATGTTTGGACGGATGCGTGGACGCCGACCGAGGAGTGGCGGCGCGCGATTGAAAGACTTCGGAGCACAGGCAAAGTGCGTTACTTCGGCGTTTCCGTTTCCGAGCATGAGCCGGACTCGGCACTCGAGGCGGTCAGGACCGGACTGTTCAGGTCCGTGCAGGTCATCTACAACATCTGGGAGCAGAGCCCCGAGACGAACCTGTTTCCGCTATGTCAGCAGATGAAGGTAGGCGTGCTGGCACGCGTGCCGCTGGACGAGGGCGGCCTTACCGGCACCATTACCGAAGATACGCGTTTCGAGCCAGGTGAATTTCGTGAGTCGTATTTTCGAGGAGATCGCAAGAAACAGGTAGTCGAACACGTAGAGGCGCTGAAGCGTGATTTGGCTGGTTTGCCGGGAACGCTTCCTGAGATTGCGCTCCGCTTCTGCCTTTCTAATCAGGCGGTGACTGCGGTGATACCGGGAATGCGGCGTATCGCGACCGTTGAGAGTAGTTGCCGCGCCGCTGCCGCCGGCATGCTAGACGCGCGCACGCTGGCGATCCTGCGCCGGCATCAGTGGAACAGGAACTTCTACGAATAAAGGACCGACTATGCGAATTGCAATTCTTTCTGACATCCATGACAACTTATGGAACCTCGAGGTCGCTATGGATGCGATCGAGGGCTGTGATGCTATGATCTGCTGCGGCGATCTCTGCTCACCCTTTGTCGTGGACGAGTTGGCGCGCTTCCGCGGCGACATCCACCTGGTCTTCGGGAACAACGATGCCGACCTTTTTCGTATAACCGCAAAAGCGGCAAAGCTGCCGGCGTTCCACATACACGGCGAGTTCTTTGAAGCGCAATTAGCCGGCAAACGTGTAGCGGCCAACCACTTCGATTTGCTTGCAAGGCCTGTGGCCAAGTCAGGCAACTTCGATCTCGTTTGCTTCGGGCACAATCACGACTTCGAGATTTCACGCGACCGCGAATGCCTGCTGATCAATCCGGGGCCCATTATGGGAGCCAGGTTTAGCGGCGGCAAGCGAGTAGATGTAAC
>JAFAMM010000307.1 GCA_019233375.1 Acidobacteriaceae bacterium | reverse complement strand
ATCGCCGATGCGAACCTCGCGGCGGATCAGGATCTGATCAATGAGGCGGCTGGCGGCGGCCTTGCGCGCGGATGTAGTCATATCCAGAGGCCGGGCATTCAGAAAATCGGTGACGCGAATGTCGCGATCGATGTCGCTGTCCTTGATAATGGAATTGCCGACAACGATTGCAATGCGGTCGATTACAATCGCGGGCAATGTGGACGCGAGTAAGAGTAAAACTGTAACAACGCGGCATGGCATTTAGAACGCTTGCCCGATAGAGAAGAAGAATTGAAAATGCCTGAGCTGCTGAGGTGAAGGCGTGCACGGCGGAATGACATTAATCTGCTCTGGCGTGCATTTGATCAGCTCGCTGATTGGCTCATTTACGTTAAACCCGAGGAAATGCGGCGGATTGAGCGCGTAGGCTAAGTCCAGGCGGATGGGGCCGATCGGGGTTTTGTAGCGGATGCCGAAGCCGGGCGCTTGGACGGCATAGTTGAAATTCTGTTCGCTCGGCTGGTGATAGGCGAACGAGAGCTGGTTGAAGGTGGTGTAGATATTTCCCATGTCCTCAAACAGCACACCCGTGATGTTTTGACCGAGCAGCGGAAAGCGCAATTCAAAGGTATTGAAGAACAGCGCATTGCCGCCGATGGGGAAACCGGTGGGAGTGCTGGTTGGCGTCCCAGGAAGTTCGGTGGTCGTTCCGATGTCGCGGGGACCGGCCTGATTATCACCGAAACCGCGCATAGAGACGCTACCACCTCCATAGAAACGTTCCGGGAGCGGTACATACTCGAAATTAAACGTACCTTGTGGGACCTTGAACGGGACGATTGCGCCAAGCTGAGTCTGCCGGGCAAACACTAAATTTCTTCCGATGGGGATGTATGTGGCATTGCGGCCCAGGATGCGAACGAAGTTTCGTTGCGAGCCGAAGTAATTTCCGGCCAGGCCCGTATCCAAAGTGTTCCAGAAGCCGCGATGCGCGTCGGTCGGATTGTCGCGGTGATCCTGTATATAGCTGGCGGAAAGCATTCCGATGCGGACCGCCTGGAGGTATTGCGGAATCAGAAGCGCGGGGATTTCGATATTGCTCGTGCTGACACGCCGGTACGCGAAACGAAGCAGAACGGTAGAGGCCCGGTTGAATCTTTGTGAGGTCTGAACGGAAGCTTCCTCGCGCCGGGAAGTAAACGTCTGGACGTTCTGGGTCAGATCGTATAGCGCCGAGAACGTGAGATTGCGATTCAGGCTGCCTAGAAATCGCGGAAACGTGTAGTTGAGCGAAGCGCGCTGCTCGAGCGTCGAATAGTAAGTCTGAAGACTTGCGATCTGCCCTGTGCCGAACAGGTTCAGGCGATTGGCATCGAACGAGATGATGGGCGACAAGCCTTGAGCGCCGCCGGCTTGCGTGAGATTGTTCGTGGTCTGCCCGAACTGTCCGACAATCAAACCCAAGCCAACCTTGAAGGTATAGCGGACGGCCTCGTCGAAATCGTAGAGAACATATTTATACCGCGTTGCGCCATCCGGGTTCTGAATCGCGGTGTTGACGTTGGCAAACATCCCGAGGCTGGTAAGCATGCGGGCGTCGTTATTGATCTGATCGAGCGAAAGGGGTTCACCGTCTTTCACCGTGATATACCGTTTTACAATCGATGGCTTGGTCCGATAGAGCCCCGAGATCACAGCGCTGCGAACAAATTCCTGAGGGCCTTCTCTAATCCGATAATTCAAGTTGACGGTTTCGGGCTCGCTGCCGTTGGTGACGGCGTAACTGAAAGCGGCCGATAGAAAACCCTTCGAGTAGTAATACCCGAGGATACGATTGCGGTCTGTCGCGATGTTCAGGGCAGCGTAGGGTTGACCTTCAACGGATGCAAGCTGCCCACGAATCGGTGACAGATCGAGACGATTATCGCCCTCGATCGTGAGCAGGCCGACTCGCCACTGCTTGCCCTGATCAATATGGAACGTAACCGCGATGTCTGCGGGCTTTCCCTGGTAGTCAGTCTGCACGGACGAAGTTACTTTGACATCGCGGAAGCCGTTGTCCATATACAAGTTTGCGATCGACGTTTCGTCGGCTTTTCGAAATGCTTCGCTATAACGGCCGTAGCGCATGAGCAAAGAGCTTGTCTGAAGAAACATGCGTTCTCGGAGGGTCTCGAGCATGAAGTAGGTGTCGCCCTGGAACGAGATGTCAACCAGCTTGCGGCGCGGACCTGTGGCTATGTAGTAGTTAATGACCTCTTGGTCTTCCTTTACCGCCTCGCGGCGAACCGTGACCTGCACATCTGGGTAGCCCTTGGATTGAAAATAATCATGAAGATTGCGCGCACCCATGGTCAGCAAGTCGTTGTCAACGGCTTCCTGCGTGTAAACGGGAACAAATTCGCGGAGCTTGCGTTTCGACACCTTGGCTTCGACTGCTCTAATCGTGATCTTGGGCCCAGCCTCAATTTCGAATGACGCCTTGGCCCGGTTGCTTTGGGGGTCGTAGTCGAGCGAGGTCATATCGACAGAAGCCGTCAGCCGGTCTCTTTTGGCGTATGCCCTTTGAATACCATCCTGCCCGCGGTCGGTGAGCGATTGGGTAACCTGCCGCCATTTTTTGATGAGCGGCCATCGCCAGCCCGTAGCGCGGATTATCGTAGAATCCGGCAATTTGGTGTCTCCGTTAAAGACCGGCGTCTCATACCGGGCACGTTTTCCGGATGCGACGATGAAACGGATCGTCATGTCGTTAGTCACCGGGTCACGCGTAGTTGCGACACCGACGTTCGACTCAAAGAGCCCGTTATTGCGTAATTCCTGAACGAGATTCTGGCGCGCCTCCTCGACAGCTTCGGGATCGAACGGTTGACCGAGATATAGTTGCGAATCGTTGATGATGGCTCCACGGCTGGGGGGCGCATTGATATCGCCGCGCGCGCCTACATGTCCAATGAACCGCCGCTGTGTGGTGATGAAACGAAGCGCTACACCGGCGCCTCGTGGTTGCGCGTCCACGATAATGTTGTCGAAGAGACCGCTCGACCACAAACGATCGATGGTCGCGGCCACTTCGGCAGCGTTAAGCGGCCGATTCAGTTCCACCATTTGGAGCCGCTGGAGATCTCTGTGGTCGAGCGGAACAGGCGAGGGCTGGTATTCGATCGCCATGACAATTTTGCCGTCGAAGTTTTGGGCCGCCAAATGGTGCGGGGCAGCAGTAAACATGAGCCCCAGCAGCCCCGCAAGTTGGTATCCCCGGGCAGCGTTCCTCATGTGTCGCGGCGTTCCGTGAAAATGAAACAATTTCAAGATATTTTCCTGGGGCGCTTAGAGCGCCGACCACTGCAATTCGTGGACGTAAGTTCTTTCGGGACTGTTACACCGGGCACGGTAGCCTCACAAGGGTCCTTTGAATACTCATGACGGCGGGAACCCTGTTCATGATCGCCAAGCAGTCGGCGGAGAAGTGGATGGACTGCGATGCACCCAGATTGGGGGCTGCTCTTGCCTACTACACTCTCCTCTCAGTCGCGCCCCTCACGATTCTGATGGTCGCTATCTGCGGCGTGGTGTTTGATAAGACGATAGCGGAACGCGGGTTGCTGGATCAAGTCGGGAACCTGCTCGGTCCCGAGGAAGCGGCGACCGTGAAGATGCTGTTAGACAATACACACCACAAAGGCAGCGGCATCGTGGCATCGATTACGGCAGTGGCTACGCTGTTTCTGGGCGCATCCGGGATGTTCGTAGAATTACGGAACGCATTGAACGTCATTTGGGGAGTTCCGCGCCCTCTTGCGGGTTCGATATGGACGCTCATCACAGAACGTGTATCGTCCTTTCTGATGGTTTTGGGCTTGGCGTTTCTGCTGCTGATCTCGCTGTTGATGACCACGGCGACTACCCTGTTCGAAAGCTACTTCTCCGAAGCGCTGCCCTTGCACGCAGGGAGGTGGGAAGAGATCGTAAACCTTTCCGTGAGCCTGTTTGCCATTGCAACACTTTGTGCTTTGATTTTCCGATATGTGCCGGATGCGAAGATCGCGGCGCGCGATGTGGGTGTCGGCGCGATGGTCACGGCGGTGCTCTTCAGCGCCGGCAAGCTCTTGCTTGCCTTTTACATCGGGACGGCGGGCATACGGTCGACGTATGGAGCCGCAGGGTCAGTGATTGCGTTTGTCGTGTGGGTTTACTATTCAGCGCAGATCTTCCTTTTCGGCGCAACTTTCACTCGGGTGTACGCGGATACGGTTGGTACGCATGCCGTGCGCGAAGGTATGCCGAAGTGAACGCCGGGCACTGTACACTACAAAGTGAATGACTCTGGAAGAGCTAGAAAGAGAGTACGTTGCGCTCCGGCAGCAAGGTGAAGCTGTGCGGAGCTATCTTTGACGCCCCTTCGAAAAAAGTAGAACTCGACAAGCTGGAAGCCGAGATCAACGATCCCGGGTTTTGGAATCAGCCCGACAGAAGCCAACGCGTGATGCAACAGCGGAAGCGGCTTGAAGAGGCAATTCAACACTCGCGCACGCTGGCTTCCGCCTCCGCCGACATCGACACCCTCTTCGAGTTGGCTCGTGAAGGCGAGGACGTGAATGGCGACTTGGAACGAGAGCTACGGGTATTCGAGGCGCGTTTGGAAGAGCTGGAAACGGGTATGCTGCTTTCCGGCGAAAACGACCAGCGCAATGCAATTGTGACAATCCATCCGGGAGCGGGTGGAACGGAGAGCCAGGACTGGGCAGAAATGCTGCTGCGAATGTATCTGCGCTGGGCGGAGCGGCACAAATTCGGGGCCGTGATTACGGACCGTCTCGAGGGTGAAGGCGCGGGGATCAAATCCGCAACCGTCGAGATAGATGGCGAAAACGTATATGGGCAGTTGCAGTCTGAGGTAGGAGTACACCGGCTAGTTCGCATCTCACCATTCGACGCCAATGCGCGGCGGCACACATCCTTTGCTTCTGTGTTCGTATATCCGCAGATCGATGACGACATCAATGTCGAGATCAAGCCGGAAGATCTGAAGATCGATGTGTTCCGGGCAAGTGGCGCTGGAGGGCAGCACGTTAACCGCACGGAATCGGCGGTGCGATTCACTCACCTTCCGACCGGGATCGTGGTGCAGTGCCAGAACGAACGCTCGCAACACAAGAACCGGGCAAGCGCGATGAAGCAGCTGAAAGCAAAGTTATACGAATACGAGATGGAGCGTAAGCGCGCCGCGGAGCAGAAGTTGGAAGACAGCAAACTTGAGATCAACTTCGGCAGCCAGATCCGCAGTTACGTGCTGGCCCCCTATCGCATGATCAAAGATCACCGGACAAAGCTTTCGATCGGCGATGTGGACCGTGTGCTGGATGGCGACATCGACCAACTGATCCACGCGTACCTGGTGTGGCGGAAAACCGGGAAAATCGCCGGCGATAGTAGAGAAGATTTGCCGGATTGAAGCGCCAATGATTGTACCGGCCAGCAGCGACGCGCTGCACAGGGCGGCGCACATCATCCGCCACGGCGGGCTGGTAGCGTTCCCGACCGAAACTGTGTACGGCTTGGGCGCGAATGCTCTGGACGCGGAAGCGGTGAGGCGTATTTATGACGCGAAGCAACGGCCATTCGCGAGCCCGCTAATTGTGCATGTCACGGATACGGAGATGGCCAGGTCCGTAACTGCGGAATGGCCGGCGGTTGCCGACCGGCTGGCAAAACGATTCTGGCCTGGACCTCTGACATTGGTGATTAAGAAATCGGAGGTTGTGCCGGACCTGGTGACTGCCGGACTCGGGACAGTTGGTGTCAGAGTGCCCGCAAATCCCATTGCGACTGAATTGATCCGCCAGTCGGGGGTGCCGATTGCCGCACCCAGTGCGAACCTCTTCGGCCAAATTTCACCGACAACAGCCGAACATGTGTGGGCTGGTTTAGGCGACCGGGTCGCGATGATTCTGGATGGAGGGGCAACTAAGGTTGGAATCGAGTCGACCGTCGTCGCGCTCCGCAATGACGGACCCGTCGTCTTGCGACCGGGCATGATTTCTCAGTCGGAGTTGGAAGAAGCGACCCACGTTCGCTGGGAACAAGAGTTGAATGTGCCGGAAATACGCGATGCAGACGAATCACCGGGCCAACAGGCGCGGCATTATGCACCACGTACACCTCTTTATGTCCTCGAAGCGGGAATGGCCAGGCCGAACGGGCGCGGGCGTGTATTGGCCATGCCCCGCGATCGCAAAAAATTTGCAGCCTCGCTCTACGCAGAGCTGCACAAGGCGGACAGCGAGGGCCTGGAATGGATCGCAATCGAAGCTCCTCCGGATACCGGTGAATGGGCTGGCATCGCAGACCGGCTGCGAAGAGCGAGCAAACACGAGAACTGAACGGCCCGGCGCGCTAAACCGGCGCCATTTCGAACGCTCTGCGGTGATCGGCCAGGAACTGTTCGAGGCCCTTTTCGGTAAGCGGGTGCTGGAAGAGCTGCTCAAGCACCTTGTACGGCAACGTGCCGATGTGAGCGCCGGCTTTCGCTGCTTCTACAACGTGAAGTGAGCCCCGCACGGATGCGGCTAGCACTTGTGTTTTGAAGTCGTAATTCCGGTAGATGGTGACGATGTCGCGAATTAGATCCATGCCCGGCCAGCCCAGATCATCGATGCGGCCGATGAACGGGCTGACAATATACGCGCCTGCTTTGGCGGCAACGAGCGCTTGAGCGGCACTGAAGCAGAGTGTCACGTTGGTGCGAATGCCCTCTTTCGAAAGGCGGGACACCGCTTTGATTCCTTCCGCGATCAGCGGGACCTTCACGACGACGTTGCGATGGACATGCGCGAGGCGCCGACCTTCTTTGATCATGTCCTGCGCAGTATCCGAGATAACTTCGGCGCTTACATCGCCCTCGAAGATATCGCAGATTTTGCGGATCTGCTCCTCAATAGGCACGCCCTCTTTGGCTATCAAGCTCGGGTTAGTGGTGACACCATCAATGATGCCCCATTCAAGAGCATTCTTCACCTCTTCCAGATTGGCTGAATCCAAAAAAAACTTCATGTAAAGAGACCCGAGGTATAACAGCCGCGCCGATGGCTAGAGCGAAAGGCGAAGCAAGGCACTCGTGTGTAGACTCCGTGACAACCTTATCACCCGATAGTATCAGAACATGTCACAGCAAAAGCCGCTCGAGATACGGCCCGCGCAGGAAAGCGATGCCCGGGTGCTGCTGAGCTTTATCCGGAAGCTAGCGGACTACGAGCGGCTGTCTCACGAAATGGTGGCAGAGGAGGAGGATGTACGGCGATGGCTCTTCGGGCCGAATCCGGTGGCAGAAGCCGCCCTCGCGTATAGCAACGGCAGACCGGTAGGCTACGTTGTGTTCTTCACGATATTTTCTACATTCGCTGGTTCTCCGGCGATCTACCTCGAGGATTTGTTCGTGGATGGCGAGCACCGCGGCAAAGGAACTGGCCACGCGCTGTTATCTTACGTGGCGAAGCTCGCGATGCAGCGCAACTATGGCGCGGTGGTGTGGGCGGTACTCGAATGGAATCAGCCGGCCATTCATTTTTATCGAAGTCTCGGTGCGACTCCGGAGGATGATTGGAGGATTTATAAGATCAGCGGAGAACCGCTGAAGCGGCTTTCGGATAGGCTGACGAGCTTGAATGAACCCGGAATATGATGATGTGTCCCTATAATCGGGTAAATGCCCGTTTTTTCAGCGGCGCTGCGGCGCCTAGCTGCTATTCCCGAATTGTCGGTTCGGGAAAACGCACCGCTCTCCGAATTCACGCGCTTTGGAATAGGCGGACCCGCCGCATTGCTCGGCGACACAAACTCGGAACCGGCTTTTATCGAAGCCATGGGCGCTGTCCAGGACATGGGCCTGCGCCGGATGGTAATTGGAGGTGGGACCAACCTGGTGGTTGCGGACTCGGGTTTTGAGGGCGTTGTCCTTCGCTACACGGGTTCAAAGATTACGCGAATAGGAAATACGCTACATGCAGAGGCGGGTGCGGTTCTGCAGGACGTAGTGGACCAGAGCATCGCCTTCGGGCTGAAGGGCATGCAGACTATGACAGGAATTCCTGGCTATCTTGGCGGAGCCATCTACGGGAATGCAGGTGCGTACGGCCATTCCATACAGGAACGAGTGCGGCAGGTGCAATTCTTCGACGGCGAGCAGACTGTTTGTTTCGATAACGAAGCTTGTCAGTTCCGGTATCGGGAAAGTGCATTTAAACAGCACAAGGAGTGGGTCATTCTTTCATGCGAACTCGAGTTTGAAAGCGGGCCGCCGGAGGAGCTAGCGAAAACCGCTGACGAAATTCGGGCCATTCGTGATGCGAAGTATCCGCCTGCAATGAAGTGCGCGGGCAGTATCTTCAAAAATCTGCTGATAGTCAATCTCCCCGCGCCTGTTGTAACACGGATTCCGGCTAAGGCCATTCGGGAAGGCAAGGTGGCGTCGGCGTGGTTTCTGGAGCAAACCGGAGCGAGAGGTATGCGGCGTGGTGATATCCAGGTGGCGCCATACCACGCAAACCTCGTCTACAACGACGGAGCTGGAACCTCCGCGGACCTGGTGGCCGTGATCGAGGAACTGAAACACCGGGTGTATGATCGCTTCGGTATCGAGCTAGAGGAAGAAGTTCAATATGTCGGCTTCGATTACGTGACGGCTCCCGCCTGAGATATGAGGCGCCTTCTTGCGTTGCTATCGTTTTGCACCTTATCGCACGCTCAGAATGCAACCCTTCTCTTAGTGAACGCCAAGATCTGGACAGCGAACTCCGCTCAGCCGGAAGCCGAAGCGGTCGCCGTTAGCGGAAACCGGATCATCGCGGTCGGCTCCTACAACGCAATCCTCAAATTAAAGCAGGACAAAACTGCGGTAATCGACCTAGCGGGACGACGCGTGGTACCGGGCTTTAATGATGCCCACGTGCATTTCTACGCAGGTGGCGCAAGCCTTGCGGGACCACAGCTTCGGTATAGCAAGAGCCGAATGGAGTTTCGGGATACGTTGGCGGAATTTGCTCGGAAGACACCTAAAGGTCAATGGATCACGGGTGGCGAATGGGATGAAGAGAACTGGCAGCCTGCCATCCTGCCGACCCACGAGCTGATTGACGGTGTAACCAAAGAGTGGCCCGTATTTATCAACCGGCTCGACGGCCATGAATCACTGGCGAATATTGTGGCGTTGAAGCTGGCCGGAATTGATCGCAGCACAAAAGACGTGCCTGGCGGCGTGATTGTGCGCGATGCACATGGCGATCCGACCGGTGTTCTGAAGGATGCCGCGCAAGAACTGGTTAACAGAGTGATTCCGCCGCCGACGCCGGACCAGATCCGGGCGGCCATTCGCGCTGCGCAGGTCTATGCCAACGCCCAGGGCGTCACGAGCGTGCAGGACATGTCGGCGGCGCCCGAGGTCTTCCGCGTATACCAGGCCATGATGCACGATGGCGATTTGACAGTGAGGATTTCGGGTCATCAGCCGCTGGTGTCGTGGAAGCGTCTGGCCGACGCCGGTGTGCAGGCAGACTTCGGCAGCGAGCAAATCCATATAGGCGCGCTAAAGGGCTTTGCGGATGGGTCTCTGGGCTCGAGAACTGCGCTGTTCTTCCAACCTTACCTGGATGCGCCCGGTACAAACGGCATACCCAGCGCGGAGCTCGCCAATCCGTCTGAGATGCTCGCGCACATCGAGGCGGCCGATGCCGCGGGATTACAGGTCGCCGTTCACGCAATCGGAGACAAAGCGAATAACACGATTCTGAATTTCTATGAGCAGGTGGAAAAAGAACACGGTGTGCGCGACCGCCGTTTTCGGATTGAGCACGCACAGCATCTGCTTGCGACGGACATACCGCGCTTCGCAAAATTGCACGTGATCGCGTCCGTGCAGCCGTACCACTGCATCGATGACGGGCGCTGGGCTGAAAAGCGCATTGGGCCGGAGCGCGCCAAAACGACGTACGCGTTTCGCTCCTTGCTCGATTCCGGCGCAACGCTGGCCTTCGGATCAGATTGGGACGTGGCTCCAATGAAACCGATTCTGGGGATCTATGCTGCCGTTACGCGCCGGACGCTGGACGGTAAGCATCCGGAAGGCTGGGTCCCGGAGCAGAAGATCACTGTGGAAGATGCGATGAAGGCTTACACAATGGGATCGGCTTACGCTAGTTTCGATGAAAAGGTAAAGGGTTCGATTGAGCCGGGCAAGCTGGCGGATATGGTGGTTTTGACGGACGACATTTTCTCGATTGACCCGGCGAAGATCGCCGACGTAAAGGTCTATGAGACCATTTTCGATGGCTATTTCGTTTACGGACCTAAGTGCGGAATGGACGCAAGTGGATTCCTCCTCCGGTCACAAGCTCCCGGATGCGACGGGAGGTAAGAGCTTCTAATTCCCGGACCCGGGATTCTTTTAAGCGTGTGGCGGCGCGCTGAAGCTCAGGGCCGAGAAAGCCTGGATGGCACATGAACTCCGTCAAGCCTTCCGGTAAGTTTTCTAATGCGGCAGCGAGCGTTTCGCCGTCCAGCGAACCAGTGAGGCGAAAACCCAGAAAGTGATCTGTCGTGCGGACATGGAACGGGCGCGCCATGTTCATGTAGAACCGTTTCACCGCAGCGAGCGGCCATGCGGCCCATGCCACGGCCGCGTCGAGCGGAAGCCTTACGTAAGGAATTCCAAACTCATGCGCAAGACGCACCACCGCGCGGAATACTACGGGCGCCACATGTGTGTGTTTGTGCGTATCCAAATGGGTCGGACGGATACCGGCCGCGAGTATCTTTTCGATTTGGGGCCGGAGTTCGGCGTATGCGTCCAGCCGGCGGGTGGCGAGAGCGCCGACAACGCCGGTCAGTTTCTCGGGATATGGATCGCCGGTCCTCAAGGATGTGCCCTGAACGAGAACCAGATGGCAGCCAACATCAAGCGTTGGGGTTTCATGCGCAAGTCGTACCGCGTCATCGAAGGCATCACCGTTCGCCATCAGCGTTGTGGAGGTGAGAATGCCGTTGCGATGCGCGTGAACAATGCCTGCATTCACATCGCGCGTGAAGCCGAAGTCATCCGCGTTGACGATGAGCTGCTTCAAATCAAAAGATCTTTAAATGTATTTGCAAAAACTTCTTTGGATTCGCACGAAAGTCGCGAAGCAGATCGTGCAGTTCGCGCGTGGTGCCTGTTAATTCGTTGTAGAGCGCGGGATTCACAAGCAGCTGTCCGATGGTGCCCTGACCGGAATTGACTTTGTCTAGAGTGGTATTCACTCTGGTCAGAGTCGAAGAGATCTGGTTCGCAATCTTATCGTCTTTGAGCAACTGCCCAGCCGTTCCCTTTCCCTGGTTCAGATTCGTCAAGACTGTATTCAACTGAGTGATCGATGCATCGAGGTCGTTATACATCTTAGGATCTTTCAGTAACAAACCCGCGGTTCCCTGCCCTTGTTGAAGCCCCTGCGTCAGACTGTTAATACGATTGATGACGTCGTTGGCCTCGCGGTACAGGGTGTCATCATTGATGAGTTTGCCGATTGTGCCGGTTCTGGTGTTGAGAGTGCTGGCGAGTTGCTGTACCTGAGCTACCGTATTGTTCAAGTTGTTATACAGCGTCTCATCGACCAGTAGTTTGCCAATTGTTCCCTTTCCCACTTCCACCTGCGCCACGATTCCCTGAAGTTTCTGGAGGATGTCCTGGGCGGAATCGAGTACGTTGAATCCCTGCGCGACGAGAGCGTCAAATTGCTGGGTGTTTTGAGCCTTCAAAGTAGCGCCGGGCGCGATGGCTTCGGGGCTTGTCCCCTTTGTAATCTGCAGAAATTTGGTGCTGCCGAGCAGGTTATCGGATCCAATTGTAGCCAACGAATCCTTCGGGATCTCTTTCAGCATTGGCTGATTCACATCAAAATCGATCTTTATGACCCGCTGCGGAATGGTTTCGCCCGACAGTTGAACGCGGTCTACTTTGCCGGCGTCAATGCCGTTAATACGGACCGGAGCGCCCTCTGTCAGGCCCGCCGCATCCGAAGTGTACACATGCAGCGGAATCTGTTTCTGAAACCACGTCATGTTACCGGTCAATAGGAAAATGATGAGCGCTACACACGCAAGGGCGACTATCCCAAGAATGCCCACCCGGAGCTGCGCAAGCGAGACCTTTTCTTTACTGGGCATTGCTATTCCTCATGCCGGATGAAGCGTTTGACATACGAGTCCTGATTGGCTTCCATCTCCGGGCGCGTTCCGAAAAATACGATCCGGCCCTCTTTCATCACCATAAATCTGGTGCGAGTCTTTTTCTGCTCGGTTCCCGTTTCGACGACAGGCACCAGTCCCTCGATTTCGGGGTCATAGAAGAAGTCGGCCATAATCTCACCATCCTGATAGCGATGAGTAACGATTAACGAAGCGCTGTTTCTCACATCGCGCTCTTTGGCTATCAGAGCCATGATGGTGTTGGCGGTGATGGGATCGAGACCCGCCGTCGGAGAGTCATAGAGCACCAGCGGAGGCTCGGTTACGATGGCACGCGCGATACCGACACGTCGGCGCATACCGCCTGAAATTTCACTCGGAAATTTGTCAAAGGTCTTTTCCAGCTCGACAAAGCGCAGCGCTTCGCGCACCGGGTTCACAACATTGGCTTCCGTGAGAGCCGCCTGATTGCCCATCATCTGGCGGTTTAGAAGTGGATACTCAACGTTTTCGCCGACAGAGAGAGAATCGAACAGGCCGCCTTCCTGGAAGACGAAACCTGCGCGGCTACGAAGCGGGAACAGTTCTGTTTCGTTGCGGTCGACGACGGACTCTCCAAAAAGCTCGATCTTACCCGAAGAGACGGTAGCTAATCCGATAGCCGCCTTCAATAGAGTGGTCTTACCGCTACCCGCTGCTCCGAAGATAACCCGTGTTTCACCAGGGCGGAGGGTAAAGCAAATGTCGCGGAGAGCCCAGGTGTCTCCAAAACGCAGACTAACCTGACAAAATTTCAGGATCGGCTGATCAGGCATTGCGACGAGGACTCATGCGAGATTGACGAAGATCTTGTCGAAAAAGAAGGTGACCACGAAGATCCAAATCGAGGAAACAACCACGGCCTGTGTAGTGGAGCGTCCAACGCCCTGCGTGCCACCGGTTGTTTGCAAGCCGTAATAACAGCCGACCATTGCAATGATCATGCCGAAAACGAACGGCTTCCCGAGACCCTGCGCAAGATCGTTCAACACGAGTGCACGCCAGAAGGTACCCCAATATTGCCGCCCGGTGATGATGTGGAGCAGAGGAACAGAGACGAGATACGCACCCACGGACCCGACCGCATCGGCTATAACGGTCAGACACGGCAGCATCAGGGCGGTGGCGATGAGGCGCGGCGTCACCAGCTTCTGAACCGGGTCCGTGCCGAGCGCGCGCATAGCATCTATCTGCTCTGTGACTTTCATGGAGCCGAGCTCGCTCGCCATGCCCGATGCGTTGCGGCCTGCAACCATGATGGCCGTCAGAACGGGACCAAGCTCACGTACAAGCGTAAGCGATACGATCGTGCCGACCTGACTGCTCGCCCCATAAGTGCTAAGCGCGCGAGCCATCTGCAGCGCGATAATGGCGCCGCTAAACGCACCCACAAGAAGCACGATCGAAAGGCTCCCGACCCCGATGATATCCATCTGCAGGGCAACGTCGCCGTAATAGTGCGGACGGCGAAGGATGTTTGTGAAGGCTCGGCCAGAAAGAAACAGAAATTCCTGAAACGAGGATATGGAATTCGTCAGGAATCCGAGCAAGTATGAGCTCCCAGCTTCGACCTCGCC
>JAFAMM010000152.1 GCA_019233375.1 Acidobacteriaceae bacterium | reverse complement strand
GCGCGCGCATATTTTTCCGGTTCTGAACGGAGCGCGCGTAGTCGCGCTGATCTTCGCGGCCGGCAGCGAGTACCTGGATGTGAACGCTCTTGAACTGCTGGGGAGCATGGCGTCCGCGGTTCTCGAGCGGCAATCGAATGCCGGACTGCATGCGCGCATCGCGACATTGGCGGATGTCAGACCCGAAGCGACCAATGGCACTGCAGCCCCCGCTGCTCCGCCGCAGAAGACGCCTGTGCTGCCTGCCTGGGCCGAGTTGAGCGAACAGGAGCGCACGATTCACCTGAAAGCTCAGCGTTTCTCAAGAGTGACTGTCGCGGAGATGCAACTTGCTCGCCCGGAGGCCTGCCGGGCCGGCCGCTCGCAAAAGAATTTGTATCTGTTTCTAAAACAGGAAATCGATAAAGCGCGGGGTGCGTATCGCCGGCAGTATATGACAATCCCATCCATGGTGGATTACCTTCACCTGGAACTGGTGCGCACGGCTGCCGAGGGCGATGAGATCAAACTGGGAGCGGATTATCCCGGACAGATGGTCTAGTGTGAACTTCCGGCGCTTGCGCCGGCCGAGCGGGCTGCGATTCCTGCTACCCGGCCTGTTCGCGCTATTTTGCGCTCTGAATGCGCACGCCGCTCCCGCGTCGCCGGCGAAGAAGCCAGTTCACAAAGCGAAGGCGGTACCCAAGGCGCAAAGCCCGAAGGCCGTTGGTGCGGCCGGTCTGATTGCCGTCGCTCAACATGAACTCGATCAGGGCAACCCGTCCGCCGCTGCAGAGTACGCGGCTGCGGCGACCACGCAAGCGCCGATCCTTGCCGACTACGCGCAAAACATCCGTGCCCAGGCGGAATACGGCCTGAAGAACTATGACGAAGTAAACAAATCCGCGACCAAAATCTTCGACCATACCCCGGTTTCGCCTTTTGTAGGATCGGTTGCGGCGCTTGCGGTCCGGGCAGACCTGGATGGCGATAACCCCAAGCAGGCGCTCGAACTGGTACGGAAGTATTTCGAAAAGATCCCGCAGCCCCAAGCCGATTTATTGCTGGCGCGCTGCTTCGAGGCGACCGGCGATCTCGCCCAGGCGGCGGAATACTATCAGCGCGTCTATTACGACTATCCGACGGCAAAGGAGGCAACGGACGCAGCGAACGCTTTAGTAACGGTTCAGCAGAAACTCGGGGACGCATACCCTCCGCCGATGCCGTCGGCCATGTTGGGCCGGGCGGAAAAGCTGATCGATGCAAAGAACCCTGCGGCGGCAAGGGTGGAGCTGGCCGCCGCCATTCCGAAATTGGGCGGAGTGCAGCGCGACTTGGCGCGTGTGCGGCTCGGAGAAGTGGATTATCAGGCCGGCCACACGGAAGCGGCGTTCCAGTACCTGACTGCGCTCAAGGTGGACGAGTCGGAGGCGGATGCGGAGCGGCTGGCCTACCTCATCCGCTGCATCCGCAAGATGGACCGGCACGGCGACGTGAAGCCCATGCTGAATCACCTGGAGCAGCAGCATGCCACCTCACCGTGGCGGCTGGATGCGCTGATTTTTGTGGCGGATCAAGCCCGCGTCGACAACGATCCGTCAACGTATCTGCCGCTCTACAACGCGTGCGCGACCACATTTTCCTCTGATCCGCGTTCTGCGTGGTGCCATTGGCGCGTCACGTTTGAAAGCTACCGGAAGGATGATACGGACGCTTATGATCTGCTGCGAGACCAGCTCGATAAGTATCCGGATTCACCCGACGCGAACAATGCTCTGTACTTCCTCGGACGGCTGGAAGAGCGCAAAGAAGATTTTGCATCGGCCCGCGCCTGCTATGACGAGTTGGTCGAACTGTTTCCGAACACATACTTTGCCGTCATCTCACGGGAGCGTTTGAAGGATCCGAAAGTCTCCGCGGCAACCGCAAGCGCCGCAATGCTCGAATTCCTTCATTCGGTGAACTGGCCGCCCCGCAATGAGTTCCCGAGTTTCTTGCCGGCCGAAGAAGCCGAAAAGCGCTTGAACCGCGCGCAATTGCTGCAACTCACCGGATTGAACGAGTTCGCGGAAGGCGAGTTGAAGTTCGGCGCCCGAAACGATGAGGATCAAGACAATGTGTACGCCTACGAACTGGCCAAAATGGCGGTCGCTCGCAATGCGCCGGACCAGGCGGTGCGCTACATCAAGGCGTACGCACCAGACTACCTTTACATGCCGCTTGACCAGGCGCCTTTGCTTTTCTGGCAGCTCGCATTTCCGATCCCCTTCCGCGCGTCGATCGAGCAGCAGAGCAGAGAACAGGGGCTTGATCCGTTTTTGGTTGCGGCTCTGATCCGGCAGGAGTCGGAGTTTAATCCAAAGGTGATTTCGCGAGCCAATGCGTACGGTTTGATGCAACTGCTGCCTTCTACCGGCAAGCAGCTCGCGCGACATTTCGGCACGCGCCGCTTCAGTTCCTCGGAGCTGTTGATTGCCGACCGGAATATCCAGCTTGGGGCGCTGTATTTCCGCGATCTTCTCAACTCTTACAACGGCCAGACCGAACTAACTCTTGCATCCTATAATGCCGGTCCGGGCCGCGCCAATCTCTGGCGGAACTGGGGTCCGTATCGCGAGCCGGCTGAATTCATCGAGACGGTGCCCTTCCACGAGACACGCGGCTACATCCAGATTGTGTTACGCAATGCGGACGTTTACCGCCGTTTGTACGCCGGGACCGTGCCCGATGTGCCCGTGTATCACCCCAAGCCGGCACCTAAAGGAAAGCACAAGAAACGGCCTTCCGCGCACGCCCGCGCCTAAAGCGCGAGGTTTTCAGTGCTGGTTCGCCGCTGTCTGCTTCTCGCCCGTCTTCAGATTCTTTGCAAGCTGAAGGTGCTGCTGTAACACCGGGACCGTGCTCGAGGCGAACGCTTTCACGTTCGGATCTGAACCGCTCTGTGCTTCCGCTTGAAACTCTTTGATGTCCTTTTCGTGATCTTTGACCTGATCCTTCACGTATGCCTTGTCGAATGCCGTACCGGAAAGCTTCGACATCTTGTCGATTTTGGCCTGGTCCTTGGGATCCAGCGAGGACGGTACCGGTATGTTGTCCTTGGCCGCAGCCTGCTTCAACTCGTCATTGCACTTTGTATGGTCATCAACCATCTTTTGGCCGAACTGCTTGATGTTTTCATCTGAGGCCTTCTCCTGAGCCAGTTTTCCAAGTTGAACTTCCATCAACCCGCCGATAGCCGCTTCCTTTACAAATTTCCTGTCATCGGCTTTGGCGGCTCCCGGCGTCGTAGCGCCCGGAGATGCCGGCCCGGTAGCGCCCGGAGATGCCTGCCCCGCAGCATCGGGATTCTGGCCCGGAGCGTTCGAGCCGGGAAATGTGGAAGGCGTCGAAGGGCTCTGCCCGGGAGGCATCCCACCGCCTGTGTGCTGCGCCAGCGCGATACTTGCCGGTTGTACGAGCGCAAGAAGCCCGGCGCACACAAAACTTACTAACAACTTTCGATGCATGCTTTCTCCTTCGCGATAAATGAGGTATGTTACTTACTCATTTATTAGGAGCGCTCTTGAGCAGTGGTGTTTCAGATCAGCGTACTAAGAATGCGCGGCTTTTCAGACGAACAAGAACCTGCCAGCCGTGTGTATGCCCTTCACACCTTGCCAAATTTACGCAAGTGAAATTTCCGAGGTACGCCAGCCCTCTTGCGGCGCGTCTCTATGGCAGGACATAAAGACCAACAAGGGACAGGCAAACATCCGCATAAGAGTACCGAGGAGCCCTATCCTCATCACGAAGCGTCATCGGGGAAAGGCAAAGAGGATAAAGACGCAAAACACGAGAGTGGACGCGCGCATGGGGCCGCAGCCGGCGCAGGGTCGCACTCCGGGGGAGAACATCGCGGGAAGGGAGGACAATCCGAGTCCTCTGATCTGAAGGAACGTGAATATAAGGACGCGGAAGGAAACGTCCATCATCATACCCGCACCGCTGAAGCCATGCACGGGAAAGATAAAAAGTAAGAAGAGTTTGGCCCGGCGATACCGGGCATAGTGAGCGGATTGGACCTGGTGCCGGTAAGAAAGAAGGAGCATCCGAACCGTGCCGCCGCGAATAAGTCACACGCGGCCGGACAATCTCATTCGAAGTAGCCGATGCACTCAGGTCCTGATCGAGGAGGGTCTATCGACTATAGATTCAGATTTGATTTGCCGCCCGCACACGCAGGCGAGAATGAGTTGTAAGTAGTACCAGACTTCATCCCGATATCTAGAATCTGCCATTACTGGCACGGCGACCTTTTAAGCGTCAGACGTGCGCGAAGATCGAGACATCCGAAATTCGAGCTTCGCGCACGAGTACGAAGTAAGTCTCAGAATATATTCTGATTTGAATTCTCTACAGCTCATTCGTCTCCCAAACGAATGAGACACTTTCCCAAGTACCCTCCTCTGGGCATTCGCTGGAGTATCGGCGATGTCAAGCGATGCCGGATATGAAGCCTTACGCCTCTCCATTCGCTCGGCTTGGAATCTGTTCGGTGGTTGCGCGCGGTATACCGTTTGCGTGAACACTATTCCACTGAAAAGCGCGAAAGAATGGGCGCAAGAACTGCCGTGTGATGTCAACTGGATCGAAGTCCGTCGCGTGATCCCCGCATGGCTGCGAGCCCACCTCAGCCCCGAGATGGCGGAAGGCGTCGCCTGGAAACTGTTGCCGGTTCGCCTGTTCCCCGATTTACACGAATTATCGTTAGACAATGACGTGATCTTATGGGCGATACCCGGAGCGATGCGGGAGTGGTTACTCTCGGATGACCCGGACGCTTGTCTCATGGCGGGCGACGTTCAACCCGCGTTAGGACAGTTTGGGGCAACGTGCAACTATCGATCGCTGAACTCGGGAATTCGAGGATTGCCGCCCGGCTTTGAGATGGAGGAGCGCCTGCAAGGCATGCTTTTAGAGACTGGCATCACCTTGCAATCGGAACTGGATGAGCAGGGCTTGCAGGCCGCCGTCCTGCTTCAGACCAGGCTTTATGTCGTGAGCACGGAAGACGTTTCGATCTGCTCTCCGTTCCCAAATCACCAACACACTCTTGGAACATGCGGCGCGCACTTCGTCGGACTGAATCCGAAACGGCTGCCCTGGAAGCTAAATGGCCGCGGGGCGCACGAACTGATTCGCGCGCGATGGCAGCAGTATGCGCCGGAACTGGCCCGCTTGTCCCACAGCGGACCGGTTGCCATTTTTTGAGGACGAGTGAGTCGCGTGTGCTAACATCCGCTCGCGGATGAATACGCTGGCGATAGATATTGGCGGAACGAAACTTACACTCGGACTCTTTCAAGATGACCAATTAGTGCGGCGCATGAGCCGTCCGACGGACCGGGCAGGCGGACCAGCCTGGATGTTGCAGCAGATTGAAGATATCGGGAAGACTTGGGCTGCGGAATTCAAGATTGACCGCTGCGGCATTGGATTTGGCGGCCCGGTTAATTTCCCGAGGCAGCGCGTGATCTGTTCGACGCACGTGGCTGGGTGGGAGAATTTCGACCTGGTGGGCGCCATCCGTGAACGCCTCGGGTTACCCGCGGTTGTGGACCGGGACACGATGGTGGGCGCGCTCGGGGAAGGACACCACGGCGCGGGTACCGGCGCGCGGCCGCTCTTTTACATGACAATTTCTACCGGGATCGGCGGCGGGCTGCTTACCGAATCCGGCCTTTATCATGGAGCCGATTCATTTTCCTGCGAAATCGGTCATCACACGGTTGAACCGGGCGGCCCCGAGTGTCTGTGCGGCGCTCGCGGCTGCCTCGAACGCCTCTGCTCCGGGCTGTGGCTCGAGCGGGATTACGGCCGGCCCGCGAATGAACTGCTACAGGAGCCCGCGTTCGTCGAGCGGTATGCTCGGCCGCTCGCCACCGGTTTGAAGAATTGCATCATGCTGTTGAATCCGGCCAGGATTGTGATCGGCGGGGGAATCAGCAAGGCCGGTGATGCGCTGTTTGTGCCGCTTCGCCGGGAGCTGGGCCGGCAGATTACCGCCTGGTCGCGAGCACGCGTGGACATCGTTCCGGCTCAGCTTGGGGACGATAGCATTCTCTGGGGGGCGCTGGCGCTCAGCAAAGCGAAATAGTACGCTGGCTGTGACATGAAGCCGGCTAGGCCTGCTACCGGGATGGCTGCACCCCGTCTCACGCGTGAACTCAGACTGCGCGATCTGGTGTTATTCAATGTCAGCGCGATCGCGAGCCTGCGATGGATCGCGGCGGCCGCGCATGCAGGCCCCGGTTCGCTGACGCTGTGGCTCTTTGCCGCGCTGTTTTTCTTCCTCCCCTCTGCCATTGTGGTCGGGCGTCTTTCGAAGAAGTTCCCGGAAGAAGGCGGCATGTACGTCTGGACCAAGAAGGCGTTCGGGGATCAACACGCATTCCTGTGCAGCTGGTTTTACTTCATTTCAAACGTGCTTTATTTTCCGTCGCTGCTGCTTGCGGGGGTGAGCATGACGGCGTATCTGTTCGGCGACGCGGGCGCACGCTTTTCCGAGGAGCGCGCATTCGCCCTGCCGCTTACGTTCGGCGTGCTCTGGGCGCTGTTTCTTGTCAACTTCTTCGGACTCAAGACGGCGAAATGGGTATCTGCGTTTGGCGGAGTTTCCATCCTTATCACGGCCGCCGTGCTCATCGTTCTTGCAATTGCAGCCGGGATGCACGCCGGCATAGCGACCCATTTTGAGCTTATTCCCGCTCCCAGATTCGACACACTGAACTTCTGGTCCCAGATTGCCTTTGCGTTCGTTGGCCTGGAACTCGCGCCCGTGATGAGCGGCGAGATCGTGAACCCGGAGCGTGATCTATGGCGCGCGGGCGTCATCAGCGGTATCGGTTGCGCCTTGTTTTATATCGCCGGGACTGCGGCTATGCTCGTGCTGCTGCGGCCGGAGGCGATTAGCCCCTTGACCGGCTTGGCACAGGCGGGTGCGGCTGCTGCTGCGGCGCTTGGGCGGCCGCTGATTGCCACCGTATTTGCGGCCGTCATCGCGGCGAGTGTCGTGGGGCAGTTGAGTACGTGGCTGGCGGGCAATACACGGCTGCCGTACGCCGTCGGACTGGACAGCTATTTACCGGCCGCCTTCGCTCGCACACATCCGCGCTGGGGTACACCGTACGTCGCGCTGCTGGTAGAGGTCTCGCTGGCATCGGTTTTTCTCTTGATGGCACAGTTGGGCGAAACCGTGCGCGCCGCTTACCAGATCATGGTCGATATGACGTTGATTGCAACGCTCATTCCGTTCCTGTACATATTCGGATCGGGATTTCGCTTCGCTAGCCGGACGGCAGCCCTGTCGGGCCTTGCCGTCACGCTGATAGCGATTCTGTTTTCGGCTTTGCCGACCGCGGACGCGGCTTCGGCTGGTAGTTTCGAAGCGAAGGTGCTGGGCGGCTGTGCGCTTATTGCGATTCTCGGCTGGCTTGTCTTTCGGCGATGCTCTGCGAAGCGGCTATCGGGCACCGTTCCCGCCCTCACCCAGGAACTCCCTTAACAGGCTGTGGAAATGGTAAACGCCGTTTTCGCGCTTGACCGAATAGCGGCCCCGGTCATAGCTGCGCGAGTGCAGCCCCTTCTGCACGTTTTCGCAGATGCGAATGTCTTCCTGCTGAATCTCGTCGCTGAAGGCAACCGTTTCTGGTGAAATTTCCCGGGCCCCGCCCTCATCTGGATACGTGAACCATTCAAAGATCGTCAGTGTCTGATCAGGCCCGACAGGCAAGATGATGTTGCTGCTCATGTTGTCCGGGGAGACATTCAACATGAAGTTCGGAAAAATCCAGTAGTACAGGGCTCGGTTGCCAGCGTTCTCCGCCCCATAGCGCCGCTGCTCGTTCCGCCCCGGGCGAGGCGGCCGGATGGGCGCGTATTGGGAAGAATAGTAACGGAACGTGTCCACCCTATACGCGTTGTAGTCGAGTTCGCGAAAGAGTGACGGATGAGCGGCCGGAA
>JAFAMM010000092.1 GCA_019233375.1 Acidobacteriaceae bacterium | reverse complement strand
AACGGCGGGCGAAGCGTCACGATCGGAAAGCCCGTACGCTGATGCAGGCGAAAGAGCGCCCGCTCCGTCATGGCTTTGTTGCGGGCATATGCGTTCGCGTGGTCATCGGGCGCGAGCGCGTCCCCTTCGTGATGGTTCAGTCCGTCGCCATAAGCCGCCACGCTCGACATGAATACGTAGCGGTAGACCTTGCCGTCAAACAGTCGCGCCACCGCTTCCACCTGGGCGCAGGTCGTGCCGCGCTCCCAGTCATACGCGATGTCATACACCGCATCAAAGCGGTTTGCGCCCACCGCCGCGCGCACGCTCTCCACATCGTTCCGGTCGGCAATCAGCTCATGGACACGCTTGCCGAATGGATGCCCGGGCTTGCGGTGAAGAATGTGCACATGGTGCCCGGCATGAAGCAGTTCCGTCACCAGGTGGCGGCCGATGAACAGCGTGCCGCCGATCACCAGCACACGCTGCGCTTCGGGCTTGTCCCCGGCGCGGAGCGGCTTGTGGCTGTTGTTGCCGGAAGAGCGGAACGTGTGCGGCGCCATTCGCTACCTGTTTCTTTGACGCGGCGAACGGCGTTCCGGTTTAGTCGTAGTACTCGAGGCCGAGATGTGTAATAAGATCTTCACCCTGCATCCAACGAAGAGTATTTTTTAGCTTCATTAATTGGATGAAGATGTCGTGCTCCGGATACAATCCCGGAGCCGTCATCGGCCCTTTAAAGTAGAATGACAACCACTCCTGGATGCCCTTCATCCCTGCCCGCTGCGCCAGGTCCAGAAACAGCACAAGATCCAGTACCAGCGGGGCTGCCAGAATCGAATCCCGGCACAAAAAATCGATCTTGATCTGCATAGGATAACCCAGCCATCCGAAGATGTCGATGTTATCCCAGCCTTCTTTCGCATCGCCCCGCGGCGGATAGTAATTGATCCTCACCGCGTGATACAAGTCTTTGTAAAGATTTGGATACAAATCCGGCTGCAGGATCTGTTCGAGGACCGAAAGCTTGGTCTCTTCTTTTGTTTTGAAAGAGTCCGGGTCTTCCAAGACCTGGCCATCGCGATTGCCCAGGATGTTCGTGGAAAACCAGCCTCTCACGCCCAGCATGCGGGCCTTGAACCCCGGAGCGAGGAGCGTTTTCAGGAACGTCTGTCCGGTTTTGAAATCTTTTCCGCAAATGGGAACAGCGTGCTCGCGCGCCAGCTCCAATAAAGCCGGTACGTCGGTGGTCAGATTCGGCGCGCCATTTGCGAACGGAACTCGCAGCCGTAGCGCCGCGTACGCATAGATCTGGCTGGGCGAGATGTTCGGATCATTCGTGCGTAGCCCCTCTTCAAACGCCGCCAGATTGTCGTGTACTGGCGCCGGCTTCCGAAACACTTCCGTCGAGCCGCACCAGATCATCACCAGGCGATTGCATCCATTCGTTTTTTTGAAGTCCTGGATGTCCTGCATCAGGGCCTGCGCCAGATCCATATTGTTGCTGCCGGTCTTCACATTCGGCCCATCGATACGCTTCACATAGTTAGGATTGAAGACCGCCTTCATCGGCCGGATCGCCGAGAGAGGCTCTTTGAGCTGATCCAGGAGCGGCCCTTCCAGCACCTGCGCCCGCACCGCTGCTTCGTAGGCGTTGTCCTCATATATGTCCCAACCGCCGAAGACCAGACAGTCCAGCGGAGCGAGTGGCACGAAGTCCTTGATTCTGGGCGTTCGGGCGTCGGTTCGCTTGCCGAGCCGGATGGTTCCAAGCTGCGTGAGTGAGCCCACCGGCTGGCCAAGCCCGCGCTTCACAGCCTCGACTCCGGCTATAAATGTCGACGTCACCGCGCCCATGCCCGGAATCAGAATGCCTAATTTCCCGTCAGCGGGCGCGACCGTGACGTTACCCTGCTTTGCCAATGTAAAGAATCCTCCAATGAAGGCGGCCGACTGGTGGCGCGGCCGCGTGAACACACCTCGAAGTCATATACTTCAACCGGGGCGGCCTAAATGTAGTCTTACGTTATACTAACATTCGATGTCGCAGGGCGTAGTTACCAGCATCTCGACGTTGATCGTAGATGACGAGCAACTGGCGCGCGACGAGCTTTCCTATCTGCTGAAAGATTTTCCTGACGTTGAAGTTGTGCAGGCCGCTTCCAACGGCCTGGAAGCAGTCGAGCTGATCTCTCAACTCGAGCCCGAGTTGGTCTTTCTGGATGTGCAGATGCCCGGCCTGGATGGTCTCGGAGTGATCGCCGCGGTTCGGGAACAAGGCGGCCCGTTGCCGCATTTCATCCTCACAACCGCCTTCGATCAGTATGCGGTAGAGGCGTTCCGGCTGCAGGCCCTCGATTATCTGTTAAAGCCGGTGGAGAAAGACCGCTTGGCGGAATCGCTGGCGCGCGCCAAGCGCGCTCTCGAAGAGAAGCCTGAGAAGCCGCCTGAAAACGCTGCCGGCAAGGCGGCCGTGCAGCGCACAAAGCTTTTGGTCAAGACGAACAATCGTAATCTGATCGTCGATGCGCAGGAGATGATCTACGCCACCATCGATGACGGAACCATTACGCTGGTCACGGCGGAATTTGAAGGTCAATCAAACTACCGCACGATTGAGGAGTTGCAGTCGAACCTCGATCCGGCGACGTTCTGGCGCGTTCACCGCTCCTTTCTGGTGAACATCAACAAGATCCGGGAAGTGATTCCGTGGTTCAAATCCAGCTTTCAACTGAAAATGGATGACAAGAAACGGACGGAGATCCCCGTCAGCCGGATCCAAACCCGCCGTTTGCGTGCGCTGCTGAAGATCTGATCAGTTCGCCCGGTTCGGACCCTGTTCGCGGGCGAGACGAACTCGCGCGCCGTCCAGCTTCTTCTGAACTTTCGCTACTTCATCCGGTTCGACATCCGCGGGCGCGCTGGTATGCCACTCGGCTAGCGACGACTGCCACTGCGCGATCGCTTCTCTGATCTTTCCTTCCTTGAAGTACACATCGCCCAGGTGATCATGGATCGTGGGATCTTTGGGCCATAGCTGTAACGAACGGGAAAGCTGCTGCTCGGCATCATCCAGCCTGTCGAGCCGGAAATAAACCCACCCGAGACTGTCGAGAAAAGCGTAATTATTCGGTTGCAGGCTGACGGCTTTTTTAATCAGATCATGCGCTTCCTGCAGCCGTATGTTCTGATCGGCCAGCATGTATCCGAGATAGTTCAGCGCGGACGCGTTCGCCGGATCCGCATCGATCACCTGCCGGAAGGTTTTTTCGGCAAGCTCATAGTTTTTCTCCCGCTCGTACATGGCGCCCCGGAGAAAAAGGATCTGCGTTTTGTCTTCCTTGCTGGTGGCGAGCTTTTCAGCGGCATCCAGAGTGCTCGCCATCTGAGAGTATTCGCGCGCCTTCTGGTACACATCCGCCATCGCAAGATAGACCTCCAGATCATTCTTGCCGCCGAGCAGCTTCTTCAGTTCTGCGATGGCTGCATCGGTTTTGCCTTGGTCGGCAAGCAAACTGGCGCGAATCTCATGGACAGTGTTGTCATTCGGGTACTTGGCCAGCGCCGCATCACTCTCCTGCTGCGCCTTCGTATAATCTTTGCCCAACCGGTA
>JAFAMM010000050.1 GCA_019233375.1 Acidobacteriaceae bacterium | reverse complement strand
CCGTAGCCGCGGGCGTTCGCAATCCGCTCCAGGATTTCTTCATTCTGTATCGCTCCGAGCACTTCCACTGCGCGCACCGGATCTCCGAGCAGCTGCGCGATACCGTCGCCCAGCGCGCTCGCCACCTGATCGAAACTCAGATGCCCGCCGGCCGTGTCGATCCCGTCTTTTGGCACATAGATGTTTTGCGGAGCGGTGCACATCTGCCCCGAGTAAAGCGAAAGTGAGAAAGCAATGTTACGGACCATGCCTTTCAGATCATCCGTCGAATCGATGATGATCTGATTCACGCCCGCCTTCTCAGTAAAAACCTGCGCCTGGCGTGCATTCTTTTCCAGCCATTCGCCGTTCTTCGTGCTGCCTGTGAAATCGATGATCTTTATATCGGGATGAGTCGCGAGTTTCTGCGCAACGTCGTCCTTCCTCCCGTGAGCGACGAGAGTAACGACGTTCGGATCAAGTCCGGCGTCTTTCAAAACTCCCCGGATTACTTCAACCGTAGTCGCAAGCGGCAGAATCGCGCCCGGATGCGGTTTCACAACGACGGCGTTGCCCGTGGCAAGACTAGCAAACAGTCCCGGATAGCTATTCCATGTCGGAAACGTGCAACACCCGATTACGAGCCCGATTCCGCGCGGCACAATCTGGAACCGCTTTTCCATGCGCAGCGGTTCGCCCTTCCCCTGCGGCTTCTCCCAGAAGGCCGTTTTCGGTATGCGGCTCATCTCGGCCCATGCATAGGCTACCGCCTCCAGTCCGCGATCCTGCGCGTGGGGCCCGCCCGCCTGAAACGCCATCATGAACGCCTGCCCGGTGGTATGCATGACCGCATACGCGATTTCAAAGCTCCGCTGGTTCAAGCGGAAGAGGCTCTCGATCGCTACGCCTGTCCAGGTCTCAGGCCCGGCCTGGCGCCACGTATCCTGAGCCGCGCGCATCGCGGCCAGCAGCACGTCGAGATCTTCCTTTGGATACGTAATCCCGAGTTCGATGCCAAACGGCGATTCTTCGTCTCCCACCTGCCCAACCGCTCCCGGTTGATCCAGCGCGAAGCACTTTTTCAGCCTGGCCTCAAACGCCCGGCTGCCATCGTCGTTGGCGGTTTCTCCGTAGAATTTCGGGCTCGGCGTTTCGGGGAACGGACTCCAATACTGCCTGCTGTGTATCGCCTGTACAGCCCGTTCGAGCGTCTGCTGATGGCGCGAAAAAAAGTGGTCTTGCATTGTTGCCTAGCTGTCTTGGTCAAAATCTACGGTTACCCGATCACTCACCGGATAGCTCTGGCACGTCAGTACAAACCCGCGCGCGATTTCGTAGTCTTCGAGCGCATAGTTGGCGTCCATATCCACCTGTCCTTCCACCACCTTCGCGCGGCAGGTGGCGCAGACGCCACTTTTGCACGAATGCCGCAGATCCAGTCCGCGCTGGAGTGCCGCATCCAGCACCGTCTCGCCATTGCGCTGCAAGTTCAAGACATGCCGCACTCCATCCACCACAATTGTGAGCCGGCATTGCTTTTCCGCGTGCGTGGGCGAGACACGCTGCGGCCCGGACGGCGTCGCGGAGAAGCGTTCGATCTTGATGCGTGCCTCCGGAACCCCCAGCGCCTGTAGCCGTCCAAAGATATCCTCGGCCATCCCGTCCGGCCCGCACAAGAAGATATGATCGATCTCCTCAAATCGGCAAAAATGCCGCAAAAGTTGTTCCGCCTTGCCGCCCGTTATGCGGCCGTTTAGAAGCTCAAGATCCTGATGCTCCCGGCTCATCACGTGAACCAAGACGAAGCGGTCCAGAAACACATCCTTGAGTTCGGCGAGTTCTTCCCGAAACATGATGGTGCTGGAGGCCCTGTTCCCATAGAACAGTGTGAATTCGCTGTGGGGTTCGCTGAGCAGCGTTGTCTTAATTAGAGAAAGAATCGGCGTGATACCGCTCCCCGCTGCAAACGCCACATAGCTCTTTGAATGCCCCGCCGAAAGCGCGACATGAAAGCGGCCCTCCGGGGGCATGACTTCCACCTGCGAGCCGGCTTTTACGTTCTCCGCGATCCAGTTCGAGAACAAGCCGCCCGGTGCGCGTTTGATCCCCACACGCAGCACCCGGTCCTGTACCGCCGAGCAGATCGAGTACGACCGCCGCACATCGTGACCGTCGATAATCGCACGAAGCGTCACGAATTGCCCTTGCACGAAGCGGAATTTTTCTTCGAGCTCCTCGGGGACATCAAACGTCAACACCATGGAGTCGCGCGTCTCCGCTCTCACGCCGCGCACCGTCAACGGATAGAAATAGCTGCTGGCGGGCTGCACCGTCTCGACAGCCTGCGCGCCCTCAGTGCTGCTTAAAAACATCAAAGGGCTCCAGGCAATCAAGGCATCTGTACAGCGCTTTGCAAGCGGTTGAACCGAAGCGGCTCAGCACCTCGGTCCGCCGTGACCGGCACCGTGGACAGGCCACGACAGCCGGCACGATCTCCGTCACATCCACAGCACGGTTCGCCGGGGGCGCGATCCCGAAGTCTAGCAGCCGCGCTTTCGCTTCCCCGCTGATCCAATCCGTCGTCCACGCCGGGGACAATTGCTGCCGGATTTCAACGCGCTCAATCCCGTGCTTGGCAAGCATACTGCGCATATCGGCCGTAATTGCATCCATGGCCGGACATCCGCAATACGTCGGCGTGATCGTGATGACGAGTTGACGGGCGCCCGCGATCCACTGTACGTCCCGCACGATCCCGAGGTCGACCACTGACAGCACCGGCACTTCCGGATCGGCAACCTCCTTCAACCAATCCCAGATCTGCTCGATAGCCGGCTGCGCGCTTACCATTTGGCCCCCGGATAGGCACGCTGCAAAAACTGCATCTCCGCCAGAATGTAGCCAAGCCGCTCGCTGTGTACTCCGTGCCGGCCGCCGCGCTGCATCCACGTACCCTGCGGGATTTCGAGTGTTGCTTCCGCAAATGTCCGCGCAACGTACTGCATCCAGCGCTCGCGCAATGCGCTCCAATCCGGGCCGAGACCACGCTCCCGCGCCGAGCGATCCATCTCATCCATCTCGAACAACTCTCCCGTGTAGCTCCAGAGCGCGTCCACGGCGGTCTGCATGCGATGCCGGCTCTCTTCGGTGCCGTCGCCCAACCGTATCACCCATTCCGAACTGCGCTGCAGATGATAGGTGACCTCTTTGGCCGCCTTTTCCGCGATCTCCGCCACCCGGACATCGGCCGAACGCATCAGCTCGCTTAGCGCCAGCGAGTGCCAGGCATCGAAGTAGAACTGCCGCGCCGTCGTAAAAGCATAGTCTGCATTGGACTGCTCCACGAGCAGGACATTCCGGAATTCGCGTGCATCACGCAAAAAGGCGAGATCATCTTCACCGCGTCCGCGCCCCTCGACTTCGCCTGCATAACTCAGCCACAACCGTGCCTGCCCGAGCAGATCCAGCGCCACGTTCGTCAGCGCGATATCTTCTTCCAGCACCGGCCCATGCCCGCACCATTCCGATAGACGCTGGCTGAGAATCAGGCAGTTATCCCCAAGCCGGAGCAGATATTCGAACAAAATGTTGTCGGACCCGGCGCTCAAAGGTTCTCCACTTCGTCCGGCACTTCGTAAAACGTGGGATGCCGGTACACTTTGCTGTTTGCCGGTTCGAATAATGCTTCTTTGTCGCCGGGGCTGCTCGCGGTGATGTCAGAGGACCGAACCACCCAGATGCTCACGCCCTCGTTTCGCCGGGTGTAAACGTCACGCGCGTTCCGGATCGCCATCTCCGCATCCGGAGCATGCAAGCTTCCCACGTGTTTGTGCGCCAGCCCGTGCATGCTGCGAATGAACACTTCCCACAACGGCCACTCCGACATAGATTTTTAGGCCACCCGCGCTTTCGCTCTTTGTTTCGCCGCATACGCGGCGGCCGCGTCGCGCACCCACGCGCCTTGACGGTGCGCATCAATACGCGCCTGCAACCGTTCGCGATTGCAAGGTCCGTTACCTTGAATGACCGAGTAAAACTCGTTCCAATCGATCGGCCCGAAATCGTAATGGCCGCGCTCCGGGTTCCACTTCAAATCCGGGTCGGGGATCTTCAACCCGAGAAAATCGGCCTGAGGCGCGATCTGGTCCACGAACTTCTGGCGCAGCTCATCATTCGAGAAGAGCTTGATCTTCCAGGCCATCGACTGCGCGCTGTGCTTGGAATCGGCATCCGGCGGCCCATGCATCATCAGGGAGGGCCACCACCAGCGGTTCAAAGCATCCTGCGCCATCGCCTTCTGCTCCGGAGTTCCGCGCGCCAGCGTCAGCATAATCTCGAAACCCTGCCGCTGATGAAACGTTTCTTCCTTACAGATCCGCACCATGGCACGCGCATACGGCCCATACGAGCACCGGCAGATCGGAATCTGATTGATAATCGCGGCGCCATCAACGAGCCAGCCGATCGCTCCGATGTCGGCCCACGTTAGCGTTGGATAGTTGAAGATGCTCGAATATTTTGCTTTCCCGGAAAGCAGATCTTGAATGGTCTGCTCGCGCGTAACGCCGAGCGTCTCCACGGCCGCATACAGGTACAAGCCGTGGCCCGCTTCGTCCTGCACCTTGGCGAGCAGGATCGCTTTTCTCTTCAGTGTGGGCGCGCGCGTGATCCAGTTTCCTTCGGGCAGTTGACCCACAATCTCCGAATGCGCGTGCTGCGAGATCTGCCGGATGAGCGTATTCCGGTAGCCCTCCGGCATCTCGTCCTTCGGCTCGATCTTGATGCCTGCTTCGATGCGTTCCTGGAATTCGGCACTCATTGCCGGTTCAACTCCACTTCTCCAAAGTGTCCACGAACTTCGTCATGAACGCATTGGTCTGCTGTGCGTCCAAGGCACGATGATCCACTGTCAATGTGACATACATCATTGGTCTGACCTGGATGGCATCGCGTCCATCGAGCTCAATCGCCAACGGCCGTTTCTGAAGCTTGCCTGCGCCTAGAATCGCCGCTTGCCCGTTCGCCAGAATAATGGGCGCGGCCGTAAGGCTGCCGCTCACGCCGTGATTCGAAATCGTGAAGGTGCCGCCCTCGAGATCCCCGGCGGTCAACGTGCCGCGGCGCGCCCGCTCCGTCAACTCCCGCAACTTCGATGCGATATCGGTCAGCGCCATCGTCTGCGCGCGCTTGAGCACCGGCACAATCAATCCGCCATTCTCGGTCGCTGTTCCAATGCCGATGTTCGCGTCTTCGAAGATCTCGAGCGCCTCCTCATGCCAGCGGCTATTCACCTCGGGCACAGCCTGCAGCGCCTTCGCGGCCGCTGCAATCAAGTAAGCGGTCACGCTCGGCACCGATTCCCCACGGCCTGTCCTGAACTGCTCTCGATGCGCCAGCACCCGGCTCAGATCGGCTTCAAAAACAGCCGTTACATGCGGAGCCGTCTGCACGCTGCGGAGCATATGCGCCGCAATGCTCCGCCGCATCGCGGTATGCGGAACCATGCGGCTAAGTGGCTTGGTCTCCGATACAGGTTGCGTTCGCGCGAGGTACGCGGTTACATCTTCATGCGTGATCCGCCCGCCGCGCCCTGTTCCCGTGATTGTCCGCGTGACATCGTTCAGATCGAGCCCATGCTGCTGAAGCAACCTGCGCACCGCGGGGGAAAGCCCGTCTTCGATAGCCCCCGCCGTCTCTCCGTGTTCGGTTTCAATCCGTCCCAGAACTTCACCGGGCGCAGCCGGTTCTCCCTCCGGCTTGAGAATCTCCTTCAGCAGCCCTGATGCGGGAGAAGGCACTTCCATCGAAACCTTGTCAGTGCTGATCTCGACGATCGGGTCGTTCTCCATCACACGCTCGCCCGGCTTCTTCAGCCACACGCCGACGAACGATTCGGTTCCTTCGTTCTGATCAGCGAACATACGGATGTCAACCGTCGCCATGGTGGTGCCTCAAAATGCGAGGAGATCCTCCATCTTCGCCGCAATCTTTTCGACGCCGGGTAGCACAGCGCCGAGCAGTGTCATGCTATACGGGAGCGGCACATCCGGCACCGCCAGCCGCTCCACCGGCGCGTCCAGGCTGAGAAATGCCTGCGACGCGATCACGGCCGCGATCTCCGCTCCGAAACCCGCGGTCAGCGTGTCTTCATGGACAATCAGGCACCGCCGCGTGTGGCGAACCGAAGCCAGAACCGCCTCGCGATCCCACGGCGCGATGGTCCGCAGATCCACAATCTCGATCTCGCCGGGACGTTTCGCGCATGCAGCCACGCAGCGCTCGACCATCGCTCCCCAGGTGACCACCGTGAGCCGCGTCCCAGCCTGGACCACATTCGCAGCGCCGAACGGTAGAACAAAGTCGTCTCCCGGATACGGCCGCCGTGCCGATGGCGCATCCAACAAAGACCGATGCTCGAAGAAAATGCTTGGGTTTTCACTTCGCAACGCGGCACGCAACAGCCCGACCGCGTCTTCCGCGTTCGACGGGTAAAGCACCTGCCAGCCTATCGCGTGCGCAAAAGTCACCTCACTCGAAACGCTGTGCCACGGGTCGCCACACTTCGAGAAACCTCCCGGCATGCGCACCACAATGGGCGCAGAGAATTTGCCCGCCGTCCGCCAGCGCATCGTACCGCAGTCATTCAACTGCTCGGTCGCGGGCTCGGCATATTTGCGGAACTGAATCTCCGCCGCGGGTCGCAGCCCGGCGAGAGCCAGGCCCACCGCGTTGCCGATAATCCCCTCCTCTGAAAGGCTGGTATCGAACACGCGATCTGCTCCGAACGCATCCTGCAGACCGATCGTTGCGGCATGCACGCCGCCCTTGGGCCCCACATCCTCGCCAAAGACGAGCATCTTCGGATTAACCTTCAGCTCGTGTTCCAGCGTCCGCCGGATCGCGGTCAGCATGTTGATGCGTGCCATTTCGGGAGATCTCTCGCTCGCTGCCGGGGCGGCGGCTGCAAACACGAACTGCCTGACCTTTGCTGTATCCGGCTCCGGCCGCGCAAGCGCCCGCTGCAGCGCTTGCTCCACTTCCGCGGCCGTATCACGTTCCATCTCCTGCCACTCCGTTTCCGTAATGAGCGCCGGAAGCAGATATCCGCGTAGCCTGGCAAGCGGATCTCTCGCCCGCTCACTGTCGAGCAGGCTCTCGCTCTTGTACGCCTGCGTGTCCTGGCCGGAATGCCCGGTCAATCGCGGCACGCTCAGACGCAGAAGTACAGGTCCCTCACCGGCTCGCACCGAAGTCACGGCATCCCATACACACTGCGACGTCTCCGCCGGGTTGCACCCGTCACACTCGATGACTTGCAGGTTAGAAAAAGATCGCAAATTGGTCGCGATGTTCCCGCCGGGCGTTTGCAGCGTGGAAGGAACGGACAATCCGAAGCCGTTGTCTTCAATAAAGAACAGCATCGGCAGTCTGCGTGTCGTCGCAGTGTTCAGCGCAGACCAGAAGCCGTTGGTCGCGACGGACCCATCCCCGCCCAGTGCGACGGCAATCGCGTTCTCGTATTCGATATCCCGCAGTGTTTCGCGATAGTAAACGATCGCTCGGGCCCAGCCCGCCGTCACCGTGTACTGCGTCCCGACACCGCCGGCCATCGGGAGCACCACTGCACCGTTCTTGCGCGGCAGATTGAAAACCACGCCGATATCGCGCCCATCGGAGACGCCACCAGCTCTCGCCATGCCGCTCGCAAGCGCGTCCTCCGCCGTAAGCCCAAGCGTGAGCAACAGCGGCCGCGATCGATAATAACCGCTCGCCGCATCATGTTTTCCATTCAGGAGGCAGCCGAGCAGAATCTGCCCCAGCTCATGCCCGCGCGCGGAAAACTGGTAGAGAACCTTGCGCTCCGGAAACAGTCTGCTTTCCTCAAGATCGTCCAGCGCGCGCGAAAGCAGAAACAATCGCGCGATGCGCCGCCATTCGAAACGCTCGCCTACATGCCCGGCAAGCGAACCGCTGGGAGCCGGGTTGGCAACACTGGTCATCGCGCGCTCCTCGAAGGAAAAGATTTACGCTGTCTTTTCTATAATCGCGCTCGAATAAACCGGCCAGAGCCAGTTTCGGTATGCCGGCATGCGGCCGCGCGTGGCATCGGCGTACAGCGCGCCCAAACTCTTTGTGATCGGTCCGGTTTCGCCAGTCCCCACCGGACGGTGATCCACTTCCGTGACGGGCGTCACCTCGACCGCCGTCCCGGTGAAGAAGATCTCATCGCAGATGTAGAGTTCGCTGCGGTCAATCGAGCGCTCCACCACATCGAGCTTCAGTTCCCGTCTTGCCAGTTCCATCACGCTCGCGCGCGTGATGCCTTCCAGTATGTTGTCCGTACCGGGCGGCGTGATCAACTGATGATTCCTGACCATGAACAGATTGCATGTCGAGCCCTCCGCCACATGACCGCTCTCCGTCAGAAAAATCGCCTCATCATGACCATTCAGCCGAGCCTCATCGCCGGCGAGAACACTGTTGACGTATGCCCCGCAGATCTTCGCCCGGCCCGGG
>JAFAMM010000435.1 GCA_019233375.1 Acidobacteriaceae bacterium | reverse complement strand
ATCCGCGCCGGATATGGTCTCTATTACACGTCGATTGAGGACCTGAATTTGTTTTACGAAGTGGGTGATGCGCCCTTCGGTTTGTATTACCAGAGCGCTACGTCACAACAGCCGATGTTTGATACCCCCTTCCAGGTTCGTTCCGATGGCAGTTCGGCGGGACAGAGATTTCCATTTACTTTCCCGATTCCCGGAAGCCCGGCCAATAAGACATTGGACTACTCGGTCTATCTTCCGATCACGTATTCTCCCGGTTATTGGCATCAGAACCGTCTGCCGTATGCGGAAGACTATAACTTCACCTTCCAGCGCGAGCTAAGCAAGTCAACTGTTCTCACGCTCTCATACGTCGGTACGCAAGGGCACAGGTTGATTTCACAATACGATGCGAACCCTGGAAACGCAGCGCTATGCCAACAACTCAATGCGGAAGGCGCCACTCCCACCTGCGGACCTTACGGTGAATCCCAGGTCTATACGTTGCCGAACGGTACTCAAGTGAACGGGACAAGAACGTTCCTGGGCCCGAACTTCGACCAGGGAAATACCTTTACAGCCAACATCTCAAACTCGAACTTTAATTCGCTCCAGGTTTCGGCCGAGCGAAAGGCGGCTAACCTCACGTTTCTAGTTGCCTATACCTACGGAAAGGCCATTGACAACGCGTCGGCTTTTGGAGATTGGGTGAATTTCAGTAACTATCGCTTGACCCGGGGCCTCTCGACATTCGACGTCACGCAGAACTTTGTGGCCAGTTATAACTGGGCCATCCCATTCAACACGTGGTTTTCCAATGCTCCCAAACGCTTGACACAGGGATGGAACATTTCGGGAATTACCCGGTTTTCGACTGGTTTCCCGATTCAGTTGAGTCAGGGTTCCGGCGACAATTCGCTCACCGGAGACAGCCAGAACGACACACCTAACCTCATTGCGCCGGTGAAAACTCAGAATCCGAGGAATGCCGGACCCAACGGTCCAAATACATATTTCCTGCCGGACTCCTTCGCGCCGGAAACCTATGGCGGATTCGGCACTGCCAACCGGCGGTTCTTCCATGGGCCCGGTATTATCAACACGGATTTTGGCCTGGAGAAGCAAACGAACATAACGGAATCAATCGCCGTTCTGTTTCGCGCGGAGTTTTTCAACATCTTCAATCACACTAATTTTGAAAATCCAAACGGAAATTTCAGTAGCAGTATCTTTGGAGTGGTGACGACTGCGAGGCCCCCGCGCATCGGCCAGTTGAGCTTGAAGTTGGTTTGGTAGCATCAAGGCTCCGAACGATCCGCATGGGTGTTCGGGGCCGGTTTTGAAATGGCAGGTGCCGGAGTAAGAGTTTGTTGTGCGCTGATGTGGATGCCGTCGCTACTGACGGCGCTGGATCAGGCGAGCACTTATCGCGATCAGGCCGATAGGTTCGCGCAACAGAAGCAGTGGAACGAGGCGATCGGCCTATACAGAAAGGCGCTCGCGCTCGATTCGAAAGACGCCGATTTACATTTCAACCTCGCGCTCGCCTTGAAGTACAAAGGCGATTCTGCGGGCGCGATCGAGGAGTTCTCACAGGCTGTTTCCCTGAAGCCGGATTGGTCCGCTGCCCATTACGGACTGGGTGCGGCGTATTGCGATCGCGGAAATACAACCGATTGCAAACTGGAGTTGCATCGCGCGATTGACTTGGATAGCAAGAATGTGGCCGCCCGGCGATATCTGGCGGCGCTGCTGCTTCAAGAAAACCGGCCTTCAGAAGCAATTGTGCAGTTACAGGCGGTTTGCGTCGCTCGGCCTAATGATACAGCGGCCCATGGCGAGCTTGGGATTGCTTACCTGCGGAACGGTAATCCGGGCAAAGCGATTCCAGAGTTTCGAACGTATCTTAAAGCTCGTCCCAACGACGCGGAAGCTCTTTATCATCTCGGCGTGGCTCTCGGCCAGAACGGGCAACTTGCGGAGGCGGAGAGTGCGTTCCGGAAATCATTGCAGGCGAACCCGAAGTTCGGGCCGGGTTATCAAAGCCTCGGAATTGCGCTGCGAAGACAAGGGGACACTGCGGGCGCGCTGCGCGAGTTTCGCGAGGCGGCGCGCCTCATGCCGGATAACGCGCTGGTGCTCTGTGATCTGGGTCTGGCTTTGAAGGAGTCGGGCGATAACGCAGCCGCGATTCCGGTTCTTCGCCATGCGCTCGAGCTGGAACCGGACCTGGAACGAGCGAAATACGGTCTCGGGATCGCGCTTCAGAAGCAAGGGCAGACGTCCGAAGCATCGTCGGAGATGCGAGACATCAGAAAAATCCACGAATCGAGAACCCAGCTTACTCAGACGAAGAAGATGATCGAGGACGGCGTAGCGTTGTTCCAATCGCAGAAGTGGGATGCTGCGCTTAACGAGTTTCAAGCATCCGTAGCGCTCACGCCTGATTTCCCGGCCAGTTACTACTACGTGGGGCAGGCGGAAGAAAAGCTGGGAGATACTACGCGTGCGCAGGATGCGTACAACAAAGCTCTGGCGTTGAAACCTGATTATGCGGAAGCGCACATGGCGCTCGGGATTCTTTACTCACGGCTGCAGAATGATAATGCGGCTTTGAAGGAGCTGCACGATGCGGTCTTGAGCGACTCCGATTTGCCCGATGCTCACTATAATCTGGCGGTAATGCTAGCAGGCACGGGAAAGAGCGATGAGGCGCTAAGAGAAGTATCGGACGCAATTGCCTTGAATCCGGAGAATACAGAGTATCGAATGCTGCTGGGCAGTATTCTCGCGGGGAAGAACGATATTAACAGCGCGATCGAGGTTTACGCCGAACTCATCCGGCGTGCGCCCAAGACACCCGAAGCGTACAACAATCGCGGGCTGCTGTTTCTGCAAACAGGCGACCTGGGAAAGGCGAAGGCCGATTTCGCAGAGGCTATCCGCCAGAAGCCGGACTACGCAGCGGCGCATTACAATTTTGGGCTGGCGCTGGAGAAAGGCGGTGATGAGGCCTCCGCGAAGGCTCAGTTCGAGACAGCGCAGCGGCTTGATCCTACAATCACGACGACGAGAGCTCAGCCATAAGCGAAAAGAGGAAAGGCAGGAAACTTTGACGATCGAGGTACACGAAGATAGCAGATCGCTAGCTGAAGCAGCCGCGAAGAGGGCGGCGGCTCTGATTCAAGAAGCCGTCGCCAAGCGGGGCAAGGCTCGGATCGTGGCGGCGAGCGCGGCGTCGCAGGTTGAATTTTTGGACTCCCTGACGCGCATTCCCGGCATCGATTGGGTCCGCGTTGAACTGTTCCATCTGGACGAGTACATCGGCCTGCCGATGACGCATCCGGCGAGTTTCTGCCTGTTTCTGCAAGAGCATCTCATCAGTAAGACGGGAATCCGGAATCTCCACTTATTGAATGGAGCCGCGGACCCGGGGGAAGTTATCCGCTCAACCGGCGAGGCAATCGCTTCGGAGCCGATCGATGTCGCCTTTGTGGGCATCGGCGAAAACGGGCACCTCGCGTTCAATGATCCTCCCGCTGATTTCGAGACGGAGCAGCCCTATCTCGTCGTCAACCTCGACGAGGCTTGCAGACGGCAGCAAGTAGGCGAGGGCTGGTTCAAAGACCTGTCTGAAGTGCCTCCGACGGCGATATCGATGTCAGTGAAACAGGTGTTGAAAGCGCGCGAAATTCTTGCGATTGTCGCCGGCGCGCGGAAAGCGCGAGCGATTGCCGGGTGTTTCAACGGCCCAATTACCCCTATGGCCCCGTCATCGATCCTGCGCACTCATCCGAATGCGACCATTTACCTTGACCGGGATTCGGCGGCGCTTCTCAAGCCGGAGGTTCTGGCAACGTTAGCAACGGCCGGATGATTGCGGCTACCGCGAGCCGGAGAGCCACTTACCCGATCCGCTGGTGGATTGGCGGCATCCTATTTGCCTCCACCGTAATCAACTATGTGGACCGGCAGACGCTTTCTCTGCTCGCTCCTTTCCTGAAGCGCGATTACCATTGGAGCAATACCGATTACGCGAATATTGTTGTGGCGTTTCGCGCCGCTTACTCTGTGGGGCAAACAGTCTGCGGGCGGTTCATAGATCGTACCGGAACCAGGCGAGGACTGACGATCACGGTGGTCTGGTACTCGATCGTCTCGGTCCTCACGTCTCTCGCAAGCGGTTTCCGCAGCTTCACCGTGTTCCGGGTCCTGCTCGGACTAGGTGAATCCGCGAACTGGCCAGGTGCGACGAAGGCGGTCTCCGAGTGGTTTCCGGCCCGCGAACGGGCGCTTGCAACGGCGCTATTCGATAGCGGCTCGTCCATTGGCGGCGCGATTGCGCCTATGATTGTCCTCTCAATTTACTTTCGCTGGGGCTGGCGGGCCGCTTTTGTTATTCCCGGTTTATTGGGCTTCCTGTGGCTCGCGGCGTGGCGCAGGTTTTACTACTCGCCCGAAGATCATCCGCGGATAAGTGAACAGGAACGCGAGATGATCTTAGAAGAAAGAGAAAGCTCCCGCGACAGGACGTCACGGCCGCGCTGGCTTGATTTATTGAAATTACCGCAAACTTGGGGAACTATAGCCGCGAAGACGTTTACAGACCCGGTGTTCTTCTTCATCGCGGACTGGTTTCCCATTTACCTGGTCAGTAAAGGTGTCTCGTTGCGTAATGGGCTGATCGCAGTCTGGATTCCTTTTCTGGCGGCGGATCTGGGGAGCCTGTCTGCCGGAGCGGTGTCGGGGTATCTGATCAAGCGGGGTTGGCCGCTCGGCCGGGCACGGAAGGTGTTCGTATTACTGGGCGGGATTGGAATCCTCCTGATCATTCCGTCTGTGCTGACGGTGAAATTGCCGGTGATCACGATCCTGTTCGCGCTGGCGACGTTTTCGTACGGGTGTTTCACGACCGTCGCCAACGTTCTGCCGTCGGATTTGTTCGAGAGTGGATCGGTCGCCTCCGTTAGCGGCTTGAGCGGCACGGGAGCGGCTCTTGGGACGATCGTTGCGTTTGAATTGATCGGCCGGTTATCGGACGCGCGGCTGGCAAGCGCGACTCACGCGTTTGATCCGATCATTGTTGCGGCAGGCTTGATTCCTCTAATTGGCGCTTTTCTCGTATTGGCGCTGGTTCGCAACACGCGGGCAACGGACGAAGGGCTTGTGCAGCGGATATGAAAGCCGCACGGCCTAGCTGAATTTTATGAAAGGATGAACCTATGTCGAATGCACTGCGACGCAGATTCGATCGCTATCTGAGCGGCGTGAGTAGACGGCAGCTTTTGCGTACCGGCGGGCTACTGGGAGCAGCGGGAGCGATTCCGGCGTTGCGTGGGACAAGGGCGGACGCCGCGCCAGCGCGCGAGCTGGCCTCGAGTACAAGCGCGGGGCCGAGTATCTACGAAAAGATCGGCGTTCATCCGGTGATTAATTGCCGCGGAACGTACACCGTGATTGGCGGGTCACTTGAACTGCCGGAGGTCACGAGTGCGCAGCAAGCGGCAGCACAGCATTACGTGCAATTGGACGAACTGGCGGATGGGGTTGGCGCGCGGCTAGCGGAACTGACGGGCGCGGAATGGGGCATGGTGTCATCGGGGTGCGCGGCCGGGCTTGCGCACTCGACGGCGGCATGCGTCGCGGGAGGAAACCCTGATCTGCACGTGCGCATCCCCGATCTCCGCGGGTTCGCCAAAGACGAAGTGGTGATTCCGGCGCATTCACGAAACGAATACGACGCCGCCGTTCGCTCCATCGGAGTGCGAATTGTGGAAGTGGCCAATGAAAAGGAGTTTCTGGCGGCCTTGGGACCGCGTGTGGCCATGGTCTACGTTTTGGCGGGCCCGAACGCGGAGACAGGCCCGCTGACCTATGACATGATCTACCCCGCGGCACGGGAACGAAACATACCTGTGCTGGTGGATGCAGCGGCGGAAATACTGACCATACCCAACGTACATCTGAGGCGCGGCGCAACGCTCGTCGGCTACAGCGGCGGGAAGTGCCTGCGAGGGCCGCAATCGGCGGGACTTATTCTGGGACGCAAAGACTTGTTGAAAGCAGCGTGGGTGCATAGCGCACCCCATCACGGCTACGGGCGTGCAATGAAAGTGGGCAAGGAAGAAGCAATGGGAATGCTTGCCGCTGTGGAGGCGTGGACTAAGCGCGATCATCAGGCTGAGTGGGCGATGTGGATGTCGTGGATGAACCACATTGCGGCGGAAGTTAGCTCCATCGACGGGGTGACCACGGCTATCGAGCAGACGAAGGAACTCTCGAATCAGAGCCCGGTGCTAAACATTCGATGGGACACGGAAAAGATTGGCGTCAGCGGTTCTGAGGTGGAGCACACGCTGTTTACTACAGAACCGCGCGTAACACTCTTTGGCCGGGGCGGCAGGAGGCGCGGGCAGGAGACTCCGGCTAACCAGACAGGAGTTTCGATTACGGCGTACATGATGTGCGCGGGAGACGAAAAGGTGGTTGCGGACCGGTTACGGTCAATCCTTTCGAGTGCTGTGGGAACCAAGCTGGCACGCGACAACAATCCCGCGTCTCGTCAAATTGCCGGCGAATGGACCGTCAGCATCGAGTTTGCGGCGAGCCGCGCCGACCACGTTTTGTATCTGCAACAGGATGGATCTGACATTACCGGCACTCATCAGGGAGACTTCTTATCGCGTGACTTAGCAGGTTCGCTTCATGGAGACAAGATCACGATGACGAGCAGCATCGGAGAGCAGCACGGAGCGGCACTGACCTACACCTTTACGGGAACCGCGGGGCCGGATGCCATGGGAGGGGATTTGAGTCTGGGAGAGTATCGCTCCGCTAAGTGGACCGCGGTCCCACGGAAGCGCGACTTAGGCGGACCCGGCTGGTCTTAGAGGAAAGAGGACGGGAAGGGACGACGATGGGAAATTCCACAACAAGACGCAAGTTACTGGCTCAAGCCGGCGGCATGGCAGGGATCGCCGCTCTAGCGAACTCCGTCAACGGCGAGGCGGCGTACGCGGCCGAGAGTCCGAGTTCAATCCCGGACTATTACGATAAGCTCGGTGTAACAAAGATCATCAATGCAGCCGGCACTTATACTATTTTGACCGCGTCTACGATGCCGGCGAGCGTCCAGGAAGCGGTCGCAAGAGCGGCCAAGCATCCGGTCCGATTATTGGAATTGCAGCAAAAGGCAGGCGAGTACCTTGCGCAACGTCTGCACTGTGAAGCGGCGATGGTGACGGCAGGCGCGTCATCCGCGTTAACGCTCGGGACCGCGGCGTGTATTGACGTCAGGAATCAGTGCGCGGTGCAAGCGGTTCCGATGAAAGTCAGCGCCTTGCGAAGGAACGAAGTTCTCATCCAAAAGGCGCACCGTTATTCCTACGATCATGCGGTCGAGAACTGCGGGGCGCGGCTTATTGAAGTCGAGTCTCTGAACGACTATCAGCGGTCGTTTTCCGAGCGTACCGTCATGGCACATTTCTTCAATGCGGCGGAAGGAGGCCAGATCAGCCGTGAGGACTGGATTCGAGTGGCGCATCAGCACGGAGTGCCGTGTTTCAATGATGCAGCCGCCGATGTTCCGCCGATTGCCAATCTGTGGAATTACACGCAAATGGGATTTGATCTGGTGACGTTTTCCGGAGGGAAGGGAATTCGAGGTCCACAGAATGCCGGCTTACTTCTTGGACGAAAGGATCTGATTAGCGCCGCCGCGGCCACGAACAACCCGTTCGACGAAGGAGTGGGCCGGGGCATGAAGGTCGCCAAGGAGCAGATCGTCGGAATGGTAGCGGCCGTCGATTGGCTGCTGAGCCAGTCGGACGAGGCGATGGAAGCGGAGTTCCGTGCCAGAGCGGACCGCATCTGCTCTGAACTGAAGAGCATCCCGACTCTGGAATCGACAATTGCAGTTCCAGCCGTTGCTAATCACGTGCCGCATCTTCTGCTTCGATACGACCAGCAGCGTGTGAAGATTGCGCCTCTACAGGTTGCCCAGCGATTGCGGGAAGGCCATCCCAGCATTGAATTGAATCCCTCGACGGGCAGGCGGGAGGGTTCTGCCGGACTGCATTCGGATGAACACACCATTGTTGTTGGCGTTTGGATGCTCGAGCCGGGTGAGGACGTGATCGTCGGGCGGCGGCTTCGCGAGGTTCTCATGTCGGCTGCCGGCGCCTGATGTTGCAGCAGCCGCGGGCGCGCGCGAATTCATGATTCTAGCTTGCACATCATGAAGAAGGACCCTGACCGGTGTTACATCCTAAATTCGCTTCCGATAGACCCGCGTTGCTGTTTGATCTCGATGGCACGCTGGTGGACAGCGTCTACCAACATGTCCTCGCCTGGCGTGATGCACTCGAAGAAGCAGGCTTTCCTCTTGCCGTATGGCGCATTCATCGCCGTATCGGTATGAGTGGCGGCCTTTTCGTCAGCGCACTTGCTCGTGAGACCGGCCGTATTTTGAATTCTCATGAAATAGAGCAGATTCAGCGATTACACGCCGATGCGTATGCTCGTTACGCTTCGCAAGTGCGTCCGCTGCCGGGCGCTCGTGACTTGTTGCGATATCTGGCGCGGGCTTCGGTGCCGTTCGCAATTGCGACGAGCGGATACCAGGAGAGCGCTGCAACTGCTATCAACGCGCTTGGAGTGGAACCCGGTTTTCCTTTGATTACCCGGGACCAAGTTGCCCATGCGAAGCCGGACCCGGACCTGTTTCTTGCCGCGGCTGACAGGTTAGGCGTCTCCATTGAGCAGTCGGTGGTAATCGGCGACAGCATTTGGGATCTGCTGGCTGCCCGGCGTGCGCGGGCGCTCCCCGTCGGCCTTCTGTCTGGCGGCTATGGAGAGGACGAATTGCAGCGTGCGGGCGCATATCGCGTATACCAGGATCCGGCAGATCTGCTGGCGCATTTGGACGAGGTCGGTGTGAGGCGCCCATAGCATTTGGCTTGCTTCCGCGGCCGGGCGAGATCGAACGCATAAAGATCGGCTTGCGCGAAACGCGGATAGCGTGCCGATAGTTCGCCGGTTGTTACACTTCAGATTTGAAGCCCGGAAATATTACTCGTCGTGGTCTGTTGAGTCTGCTTAGCCTGCCTGCCGCTCATACGTTCGCGCAGGTCTCGACTCGCAACGTCAAACCGCAACCGCGCGGCAAGGCGTCGGGATTGCCTTTTCACGCTTGTTTTCGCGATATCGCGGAGCAGGCGGGGTTGCACGCGCCGCTCATATACGGTCCTGAAGATCACAAAGCTTATATCCTCGAGACGGTTGGGTGCGGCTGTGCCTTCATCGACTATGACAACGACGGATGGCTCGACCTGTTCCTGCTGAACGGTACGCGCTATGAAGGCGCGCCACCCGGGACCACGAATCGCCTCTACAAAAACAATCGGGACGGTACGTTCACGGATGTAACGGAGAAAGCCGGACTGGTGCGGGACGGATGGGCATCCGGAGTCGCTGTGGGCGATTACAACAACGATGGATTCGAGGATCTCTTTCTGACTTACTACGGGCAGAATGTACTGTACCGGAACAATGGCGATGGGACGTTCACGGATGTGACCGAGAAAGCCGGCCTGTTGCACCAGGGCACTCGTTGGGGCGCGGGTTGCACATTCGTCGATTATGACCGTGATGGCCATCTTGATCTATTTGTTTCCAATTACGTCCAATTCGATAAAGAGAGAGTGCCGAAAACGGGTGAAAGCCCGGTATGCAATTGGAAGGGCATACCGACCAACTGCGGGCCGCGAGGCTTGCCGCCCGGCCGGTTATGGCTCTACCACAATAACGGCGATGGGACTTATACCGATGTCAGTGAGAAATCAGGAATCGCGAAACTAACTGGCAGTTACTGCATGACAACCGTGGCGGCAGACTTCGACAACGATGGCTGGCCGGACCTGTATGTTGCGTGTGATTCCACGCCCAGCTTTTTACTGAAGAACAAACACGACGGTACATTCACGGATGTGGGTCTCGAAACGGGTGTAGCGCTGAACGAAGATGGCATGGAGCAGGCGGGGATGGGCCTGGGCATCGGTGATTACAACCTGGATGGGAATCTTGACATTCTAAAGACGCATTTTGCGGATGACACGGCCATACTCTACCGCAACGACGGTAAGGGCAGCTTCGAGGATGTGACCAACGCTGCCGGTCTTGGCGTCGAGACGCGCTTTATCAGTTGGGGCGCCGGCATGTATGACTTCGATAATGACGGCTATCCGGATCTCTTTTGGGTCACCGGAAGCGTCTATCCCGAGGTGGAAAAGATCCTGCCCAATTATCCTTTCAAGAGCCCGCGTATTGTGTTCCGGAACCTGGGAAATGGAAAATTCGAGGAACTGTTCGATCAGGCGGGTCCGGCGATCGCCTCGGCTCATGCCAGCCGCGGCTGCGCTTTCGGTGATTTCGATAACGACGGCGACATCGACGTCCTAGTCATGAACCTGAATGAGCCACCTTCGTTGTTACGGAATGATGTGAGCGGGTCCGGCAAGAGCATCAAGGTCAAGCTGGTGGGAACCAAATCCAATCGCAGCGCGATCGGCGGCCGCGTTACCGTGCATTACGGCAGCAAGTTACAAACACAAGAGGTTCTCAGCCAGGCGAGCTTCTATTCGGCAAATGACCAGCGCTTACATTTCGGCGTCGGCAACATAGAAAAAGTCGCGATTGATGTCCGCTGGCCGAATGGCGGCATCGAACGTTTTGCATCGGTACAAACCGACTGCATCGTAACGATACGGGAAGGCGCAGGGATCGTCAAAATGGACCCTTTCCGAAAAGGGTCCACCTCTCTACGTAGTTCACTGTATTGACGCTTTCGGAAATCCGGCTTTAACATTCGATCAAGGGTATCGCGGCCGAAGTGCCGTGAGCGAAGGTTAGTCGAAAACCACGTGCGCGGTTTGCCGCCTGCTGACCGCAGCAGATGACGTGCGCTCAAAACAGCACAACCATCGCTTCCGTGCCCTCCAAGGGAGTTTCTCGCTTGATGCAGAAGCGTATTTGTTCTCTGTTCTTCGCAATCCTGCTGCTTGGGGCGGTCGGGTGGTCGCAAGAATTACAGGCCACGCTGAGCGGGTCCGTAACTGACCCAACCGGAGCCAGCGTGGCGGGCGCGACCGTCACGATTCATAACAATGACACGAACACAGACTTACGGACGATTCAAACGGATGCGTCAGGTAATTACGCAGCCACGAACCTGCCGCC
>JAFAMM010000425.1 GCA_019233375.1 Acidobacteriaceae bacterium | reverse complement strand
TGCTGTGCGCGGGGCCAGCGCTTGTGGATGCATGCCGGCAGCAGCGCGAGAAGTCCTGGTCTCGATTTCGACCCTTCGGTCAGCTTGTGACAAAAGCGCTCCTCGCTCTATTGCGAAACATAAAGGAATTGGAAACGAGCTGTTTAGATTCTTTGGGGGACGTGGCCGAGCGCCAACCGTTTCATGCAGCCTTTTTGCGTTTTGCTATGAACTTGGAATACACCCGAGTCCGGCAGTTTGCTGAGTCGGCTCAGCATTCGTGATTTTGGCATTTATGCTTCCGCGGTGCAAATCTAGGCAATAAAATCTCCTTACATTTGAATAAGAATTTCCTTATTGACACCTTCCATGCCATTGGCTACGCTACGGGTGCTTCCTTCTCACCCGTGGATATCCGAGCTAACAACATCCCTGGTAAACCATTGAATCGACTGCTCCCGCTTCGAGGCAGCTGTGCAGGATGGCTCACGCTAGTACTGGGATGTTATGCCTTAATTCTGTTCTGCACGCGGCCGGCTGACTATGTGGATTCGATGAATTACGCAAAGCATATAGTCGATCATTATCATCACGCTTCTCCGGTCGATCAACTCTGGGAATTTGGCCATCCGCTTTGGCGTCCGCTTGGCTTTGTACTCTGGAGTACTCTTCACGGTCCTCTCGATGGGCTCTTTCAAGGCCAAGAGGTCTATGGAGCTCTATCTGCACTTGTTGCTTTCAATATTATCGGCGGGTGCATAGGGGTCGCAATGATGTTTCTGTTGCTGGCTGGCATAAGCGAGAGCGCGCCCGCCGCCGCCGTTTTGGCGATAGGATTTGCAGCTACGAATGCAATCGTGAATTACTCGCAAACGGGAACAGCGTATGTTCTCGGGGTTGCTTGCCAGGTAACGGGACTATACATTATTTGGCGTTCAATTCAGTATCAGCGATTCGGGGTTAAACAAGCGCTGCTCGCAGCAATTCCGCTGGGGCTTTCAATCGCGATCTGGTTTGCTTACGTTCTGCCCATGGCAGGGCTGCTGTGTTTTGCTCTGTTGTGGCCTGGCATTAACGGACGGCGTGAGCTGCAGCGGCGCGGGGTTTTTGTGCTGCAGATCGCTTGTGGTATCGCTTCGATGCTTGCGGTCTCGTACACCGTAGTGATGATAGGAGGGCACATCAACTCGTTCGCGCGCGCAAAGCAGTGGGTGGTCAGCGCCCGGCATGATATCCAACCCACTAAAGGAGTCATCCGGACGGTTGGAACAATTCCGCGCGGATTTTTTTGGCTCGGAAGCGGATCCACCATATGGAAGGAGAAGTTATTCGGCCATGGACGGACGCAAATAACGGCCGCAGATCTGCTTCGAGCAGGCATCTGGAAGCTGGCACTTGTGTATGCGATTTTGCTGCTGACGTGTATTCAGCTGTGGAAGTCTTCGCGCGGCAGGCTACTCATGATCTGCCTTGCGATCGCGGCCATTCCGGTCCTTTTGTTCGCGGCTTTCCTGTTCGATCCCAGCCCGCCGGAGAGGTACCTGGCCGTTTACCCTTTGCTGTTCTGCGGGTTCGCACTCGCTCTCGCAGAGCGAAACAACTGGGCCTGCAGGATCGGCTTGCCGGTTTTCGTCGCAGCCATGCTGGCAGTGAACTGCAGCGCTATGTTGCGCTCTCGTACCGACGCGGCAATGCAGTCTGCCGCCGAGCGCCTAAATGCGATTGTTCCGAAGCTGGAGCCAAATGATCGCGTGTTCATTCTCACCACAAATGAAAATCTGTTCGCATTCATGCAGGAGCGTCCCTTTGCCCCGGAGAGTCGCAGATTCTTTCAGTTTGTAGGCACGGTCGAGAAGAACAGCGCGTCGACTCGCCTATGGCGGCAGCGTGCTGCCGGCAGAATACTGAATGTCTGGCGTTCAGGCGGCCGAGTTTGGCTGTGCCGTCAAATGCTCGCGCCGAAACCGAGTCTCCAATGGAATTGGGTAGAAGGCGATGACGATCGTATCCATTGGGCGGAGGTTCCCGCCTTCTTTCAGAAGCTCGACTTAGGAGAGCCGTTCGGCGGTCCCGAGGGTTTTGTGGAAATACTCCCGACAGAAAATAATAAGCAGATTCTACAGACTGTGCTCTCTCCAGGCGAGACCAGTCTCAGTTCGCGCAAGATCTATATTCCGTGAGTGTTGCGAGCTCATTGAAGTTATTCGTGAACTGGCCTATCCCGGCTCTGTGAATGACTACGGGCCTGCTACGAAACGCTGCGGTCTTTTGGAAAATCCGCTGCTCAGCACACATTGGTGCAAAGCAGAAGACCTGTACCGGGCGGCAGAGCGCCTCGTTCAACGATTACGAAGTTTCCCGGTTGCTTAAGTGGGCCCTGAAGGATTTGAACCTTCGACCAAAGGATTATGAGTCCTCTGCTCTGACCGCTGAGCTAAGGGCCCGCGACCGCATTCCTCCGCATTGTACCGTTCAGCCTCGAGGCGTTCGAAAAGCCAGTTTGCTCCCGCGCGAAAACACAACATACGCGATGAAGGCGTACGCTGCTCGCTGCAACGGAACAATCCGAGCCATAAACTCTGACGTCCTCCGCGTCGCGGCGGACACCCATAGCTCAGGATCCATTCGCGTATCATCCATCATGTTCTTCGCGTGTCACTTGTCAACGAACTCGTCAAACCGTCCGGCCCGGATCT
>JAFAMM010000285.1 GCA_019233375.1 Acidobacteriaceae bacterium | reverse complement strand
CTCCTTTTTGTACAGTCCGAAGTTGTTGATGATGTTGACCAGGCTGGTGCGGCTCTCGATGTTCTGAATCATGCCGTTCAACCGCGCGGCTACGTCCTGCGCATTGATGTCTTGAATCAGCTCCGGTGAAATCTGCTGCGGCACAATGCGCAGGAGCGCCTCAGATACGTAGGTATCTTCGAGCGCGAAAGCAACCACGGTCGAGATCACTAAGCCGGCGAACGCGGGCCCGATCAGCCATTTCAGATTGCGCCTGACGATATCGATGTAATCCTCGATATCGAGCGCGCGGCGCGTGGTGGTTTGCTTGTCGGTCATTGGTAATGGCCTGCTTTCTTAGGGAATTACGATATGGTCGCCGGGCTTCAGCAGAATATTTTGATCCATGTGCTTGCCCTTAAGTACATCGTGCCAGTTAAAGGGAATTCGTTTATCGCCCCTGAGAATGTAAATCTTCTTTGTGTTGGCAAACGGTGCGGGATCTCCTGCTTTGCTGATTGCCTCGAGCACGGTGGTTGGCACAACCAGGGGATACTCGCCCGGTCTTGAAATCTCGCCATCCATGTAATAGCGGCGGCTTCCCACTTCCTGCACCGTGACAGTCACTAGCGGTTTCACAATGTATTTGGTGAGCGCCTTCGTGATTTCGTCTTCAATTTCAACCGGCGTTTTGCTGCCCGCTTCCAAATCTCCTACCAGGGGGAGAGTGATTCTACCGTTCTCCTGGACGATGACAGGGCCCGAAAATTGAGGTTCGTCCCAGACGCGGATAGCGAGAATGTCAGCCGGACCGACCTTGTAAGACGCTGAATTCACGGGTGCGCCTGGCCCCATGCCCTGCACCCCCGGCTTTTGCTCACTTTGCGCGGGTTGAACGGGTCTAGGGGGCGGCGTCTGATCCTGAACCCCACCGACGGGGGTGATCGGAGCCTGTTGAGCCGAAGCAAAAATCGGCATTAAACCAAGGAAAAGCAAGCCCGGAAACAGGGACTGCCAGATGCCGGAGAAAGCTTTTACCATCAAGTACGTGAGCGATGTTCTGAATCGAACACCATTAGTTTCACACAATTTAGGATCTCCTCGTGAGACTTCAGTGACGTTCACCCGTTTCAGAAATGATTTTCGATATTGGCTGCCGTCTGCGGCGCCGGAGAACCCTCGAAACGGGATACGGGAACCCAGACTTCCATGGGAGTCGGCTCCCGATTCCCGATCGAGTAATACGGAATGAAGGTTAGGTTAATCGGGCGTTTGGGACGGCTGTGAGAGGCTGGCATCGATTCGTACAAAGGTTCATCCGCAAGAGACTTCTCGGCAACTAAACCTGGTGTCTTTAACACCGTTACACCCCCGAGAAGATCTTTCCTCACCTCCGCCGAAACGGAAGAGTTCGACCGGAAGTAAATATCGCCCAGAGCGGCGCCACCCTGGTCAATCTGTTCTAGAGCGTACACAATGGGTCCGCGCTGCAGTGCAGTGCGCCCGAAGTCGTCGGCAACCCGAGGGTTCGCGACCATCGGTACGGGCTGCATTGGAAATGAAATCGTAATGGCGTCACCTGCATTCCATGTCCTGGCAATTTGAATGTAAGACCCTCGCTTTGATCCAGCAGTCTGAACCGGCTGACCGTTTACTGCTACCTCGGCAGACGTTGCCCAAAAGGGCCAACGTAAATAGACACTGAAATCAGAAGAGTGCGCGGGCGTGACCGTAAGTCTCACCTCTCCTGACCAGGGATAGTTTGTGCTCTGCGACAACTTGAGTCCTACCCCGTCTTCCAGGTGCCAATCCAGCTCCGAATTGTCGTACAGGTTTACGTATACCCCGTCTCGGCCCAGGGCATACATGTAGCCGGGCAGAGCCTCCAGGAGCCGCTCGATGTTAGGTGGGCAACACGTTGTGTCATACCACGGAGCGCGCAGCTTTTCGCCCGAGCTCGCCAACGGATTGCGATAGCAATACAGATTTCCGGAAAGCGACAGACCGGAATTTGCGCCGTTGTACAGAGTACGTTCGAGAACGTCTGCATAACGAGCATCCCCCGTCAGCATCAGCATGCGGAAGTTCCACATTACGTTCGCTACCGCCGCACAGGTCTCGGCATACGCCTGCTCGTTCGGTAATTCATAGGGGTCGCCGAAACTCTCGCCTGCCGAACGTGAACCGGCACCGCCGGTGATGTACATCTTGCGCATTGTCAGGTCTGTCCAGAGCAGATCCAGTGTGCGCTTAAACGCGGGGTCTCCTGCCTCGGTGAAATAGTCCGTCGCGCCAGAAGCGGCATACAGCGCCCGAACCGCGTGGCCTTCAAATTCGGTGCGCGAGACGAACGGCTTGCCGCTGAACATGTACCGGATCTCGGAATCCTTGAGCTTGAGGCGGTCCTTTTCCACACCGCTAAAGAGATAACGGGTGAATTCAAGGTAGCGGGCGTCGCCGGTCGTCCGGTAAAGTTCAACCAACGCCATTTCCAGTTCCGGATGGCCCGTAATGAAGGGCCGCTTGGTGGGTCCGAAGTTATCGACGACATAGTCCGCGAAACGAATGCCTGCATCCAGCAGCGTTCGATTCCCTGTAGCGCGGTAGTACGCGATTCCGGCCTGAATCAAATGGCCCAAGCAGTACCCTTCGTGTGAGTGCGTTAGATCGGTAAAACGCAAATGCGCCTTATCGCCTGCAAAATAAGTATCGATGTAGCCGCTTGGTTCCTGTGCGGCGACGATGTAGCCGATCAAAGTCTCTATGTCGCTACGCAGCTTTTGCTTGTCGGCTTCAGCGGTTTCATTCGAGGCGAGCGCCCAGGATGCGCCTTCGATCCACTTATAAAGGTCAGAGTCGGTGTATAGCGGTCCGCGGCGTGGCAGCTCAGCATGTCCGGCAAGCCGTCTGAAATTGTCGATCACACCGTGCTCCTCGAGCAGAAGCAGGAGGGTCGGCAGGCTGCGCTCAGTGGTTACTCGCCGCCGTGCGCTCCAGAATCCGTCAGACAGATGAACAGCCTGTACCGGGACCGTGTGAAGCCGCGCATTCAGCGAATGATCCAGGTACAGGACGCCCTCACCTTTCCTGTTTGAGCGCAGATCCTGAGCACCCCAGGCCGCCGCTGCTATCGCGAGTGCCACGGCACAGGCGTATATCGCGCGCGTTTGGTCGACGGATAACTGCTTCATAGATCCTTCAAAAGCCGGTATACAAGAGCGACGGGCAAGCCTACGACATTGTGGTAACAGCCCTTCACTGATGTAACGAACTTCGATGCGAGCCCTTGTATAGCGTACGCCCCGGCTTTGTCATCGGGCTCACCTGTGCGCACGTAGTCTTCGATCTCAGTGTCGCTCATTGCCGCGAAGGAAACGCGCGTGGTGGATACATCCTGGATCTGGCGATCTGCTTTTCGCAGACAGATTCCCGTGTGCACTACATGCTCGCGCCCCGAAAGCAGGCGGAGCATGCGGCTCGCGTCCTCCCTGTCGGACGGTTTGCCAAGCACCAGATCCCCTACACATACTATTGTGTCAGCAGCCAGGATAACGTCTTCCGCATCACACGGAACAGCATGCGCTTTCTCATTCGAGAGACGCCGCAGGAAATCTAGCGGTGATTCACCGGGCAGCGCGGTTTCAGGAATGTGAGCCGGCCGGACCCGATGAGGGATGCCCGCGGCGAGTAGTAATTCGTGCCGGCGCGGCGAGGCGGAGGCGAGAATGAGCACTGCATATGACGATAGCGTAGGAAGCCAGTACCACCTTTTCTCTTGAAATGGACGGTGTGGAACAATCAGGGTTCCGATGCGTTTTAAGCTGTGGATGCTCACGCTGGCCGCGCTGTGCATGCGATTCCCTTCCCTCTGCCAATCCCCGCAAGATGCGCAGGATCTCGAAGAGCGCGGAAACTGGCAATCAGCCGAGGAAATCTGGAGAAAACTGGCTGCACAGGCGCCCGGCGACTACCGGTTATGGACTAGTCTCGGGATTGCTCTCGCGCATGAAGACAAATTCGATGCAGCGACCGCCGCTTATCTGAAAGCTCTTTCTTTGAAGCCAAACAATCCCCAAGTTGAGCTGAACCTCGGCATTGCATACTTCAAAGCAGGTAAGCTGCCCCAGGCCGTGGACCCGCTTCGTTCAGCGGCTGCGCAGCTTCCCGGGAACCCGCAAGCCGAAACCTTGTTGGGCATGACTCTGTTCGGCACAGGGCATTATAAAGAGGCGATTCCCTACCTTGAACGCACCAGAACACGCGAGCCGCAAAATTCAGCGCTCGAGCGCGTGCTCGCGCAGAGTTATCTCGAAGCGGGCGAGTACCCGAAAGCACTCGCCGAGTTCAAAGAAATGCTGGAGCGCGATCCCGATTCGGCAGCGGTTCACATGCTGCTCGGCGAGGCGTATGACGCGCAGGGCGAGCCGGACAAAGCCATCGCGGAGTTCCGCACCGCAACAGAAAAATCATATGTTCCCGATGCGCACTTCGGCCTCGGTTATCTCTTCTGGAAGACCCGCCGCTACGATGAAGCGAAAATCGAATTCCAAAGGGAGCTAGAGCATGACCCCAAGCACTCCCAGGCGCTTATGTATCTGGGAGATATTGCACTGAAGCAGGGCGATGGCCAACAAGCCGCGGCGCTTTTGCACAAAGCAACGGCGCTCAAAGACAATTCGCGGCTCGCCTATCTTGATTTGGGGATTCTCGAAACGCAGGAGAAACAGTATGCGGCCGCCGAACGCGATCTGAAGCAGGCTGCCAATCTGGATCCGAAGAAACCGGATGCCTATTATCGGTTGGCGCGAGTCTACCAAGCCACCGGCCAAACAGCCGAGGCGGACCGGGAGTTAGCCAGAGTGAAACAACTGCACGAGCAGACCCGCGAAGACGATCTGCTGAAAGTAAGCGGCGCGCCTGGCAAGCCGCAGCCGCAGCAAGCACTTCCGCAAAATTGATTACGGAGCCGCTGCCTTGCGGTGTGCGAGACGGCTGCATGCGTCGGGTGCGCCGAGCATTTTCAGCGCGTCTCCACCCTGTTCCATAAAAGCAATCTTCCCGTCTTTGTCGATTACGAAGGTGACCCGATTCGCAATTCCATACTTGGGCATGTAAATGCCGTACTCTTTGGACACCTGTCTATCAAGGAAATCGCTCAGCAGGGGAAACGTTAGACCAAGACTCTCGGCGAAAGCTTTTTGCGATGGCGAATTGTCGGTACTAATGGCAAAGACCTTCGCGCCGGATTCCTCATACTTTTGCATTCCAGCCTGGAACGCTTTCATCTCAGCGGTTCAACCACCCGTGAAAGCGGCAGGAAAGAAGGCTAGCACCACCGTGCTCTTGCCGATGTAATCCGCCAGGTGCACGGGCTTGCCCTCGGTCGATGGCAGAGTGAAATCGGGCGCCTTGTCTCCCACTTTCAGAGTGGATGAGGGCGGCGATTGAGCGAATAAACCGGTACTGAAGGCGCCCGCCAGAGCGAGCAACGCAGCCGAATGCATAATGCTCCTTGCAAGTGAAGGTAGCACGGCTAGGCTCGCGCTGTCCGATGAATAGCTGCGAATAATTGTAAAGATTTCCGCTGCCAGTGGGAGAGCAGGACAAGTGCGATCGCAATCAGGGCCACAGTGAGTCCCCACCAGAGCCCGTAGACGCCCCGGCCCATGCGGAAGCAGAGAAGATACCCGATTGGCAGTCCAAATGCCCAATAGCCGACCAGGTTGACCATCATCGGGGTGCGCGTGTCGGCAACCCCGCGCAGCACGCCCGTCGCCACGGTCTGAATGCCGTCAAAGAGCTGAAAAAGAGCGGCGATGGCAAGCAGACCGGCCCCGATCTGCAGCACCTGCTCATTGCGCGTGTAGATCTGAATGATCGCTCGCGGAATAGCGATAAAAGTGATTGCGGAGCAGATCATGAAGCCGCACGCTAGCGCAATGGCGATCCAGCCGTCGCGTTTGGCGGTCTCCGGCTCACCGCGGCCGACTGCCTGCCCTACGGCGACCGCACCCGCGGAGGCGACGCCCAGCGGGACCATGTAAGTTACCGCCGCGCAATTGATCGCAATTTGATGCGCCGCGAGTGCGATCGCATTCAGCTTGCCCGCGAGCACCGCGGCTGCTCCGAAGGCGCCGACTTCGAGCAGAATCTGAGTGGCTGCGGGCAGCCCGATGTGCGCCAGCAGCTTCAAACGGCGCCAGTCGGGCAACTGCAGCAGGTTGCGGAACCCTGGCTTGAGTCCTCGTTCGAACCAGAAGATGAAAAAACCGAGCATCAGCGCCATATACGCCCGCGCCACGCATGTAGAGAGCGCCGAGCCGACGACGCCGAGCGTGGGAAGTCCCCAATGGCCCTGGATCAGCAGCCAATTGAAAAACCAATTGATGAGATTGGCGCTGAGCAGGACAAACATGACGGGACGAACGTGTCCTATGCCTTGCAGGTAGCGGCGGAACGCTGCATATAGAAGCAGCGGGAAAGTGGATAAATTCAACGTTCGGACGAACGATCCGGCCATGCCGCTTACCGTGACGTCTATGCCGAGTGCATAGAAAGCCGGTGGCATGAGCGAAAAGATTGCCATTAGCGGGACCGTAATGAACACCGCGCCGTACACGCCTTGCGCCAGCGAACGGTGGCAATCGTCGCGATCCCCCGCGCCAAATGATTGCGAAACGAGCGTATCCAGCCCGAGCAGCAGCCCCATGCCGAAGATCGCGAGAGTGTAGAAAGCGCTACTGCCCAGTCCGATGGCACCAATCGCTTCCGGGCCAAGCCGTCCGACCATGATCGTGTCAACGACGGTCATCGCCATCCAGCCGGGTTCCGCGAGCGCAACCGGAACAGCGAGACGGATGACCCGTCGCGTGTCGTTCGCGATGGTGGACCGGAAGGAGTTCGCGGCTAATGACATCTGGAATACCAGGATGGCATTGAGACCTCGTCTGCCCCCGCAGAGCAGTCCGATAATAAACTGTATGAATGATGTGCTGACTATCGCCGGCCGCTCTTTTCGGTCTCGTTTGTTCGTAGGAACAGGTAAGTATAGAAGCAAGCAGCTGATGGCCCGTTGCCATGCGGCAGCGGGAACCGAGATGGTGACCCTGGCCGTTCGGCGCGTCAACCTGAGCGATCGTTCGAAGGAGTCGGAGCTCGATTTTATTGACCGGTCAAAGATTCACATCCTGCCGAACACGGCCGCTTGCTACAGCGCCGAAGACGCGATCAGAACGGCCCGTCTGGCGCAGGAGGCGGGCCTTTCGAACTGGATCAAGCTTGAAGTGATCGGCGACCAGAAAACACTTTTTCCGGACAATGAAGGGCTGCTCGAGGCCACGCGCGTTCTGGTCAAAGAAGGTTTCGTCGTGCTGCCATACACCACAGACGATCTGGTAAACGCGCGCAAATTGATTGATGCGGGTGCGGCGGCGGTCATGCCCTTAGCGGCTCCTATCGGTTCAGGGCTGGGCGTTCAGAATGTGACGAATCTCAAAATTCTGCGCGAGGCAATCTCCGGCGTACCGCTGATTGTTGATGCGGGCGTGGGCACAGCTTCGGATGCCGCGGTCGCGATGGAACTCGGTTACGATGGCGTTCTTTTGAACACGGCTATTGCAGAGGCGGAAGATTCAGAAAGAATGGCCTATGCGATGAAGTTGGCGATCGAGGCCGGACGAAGCGCATTTCTGGCGGGCCGCATGCCGCGCCGGGAATATGCGGTGGCAAGCAGTCCGCTCGC
>JAFAMM010000219.1 GCA_019233375.1 Acidobacteriaceae bacterium | reverse complement strand
GCCAGATCCGCTCCCCACGCTGCGGGGTCGGCTTGTGAAACGAAAAACATCAAGTGGGGATGCCAGTGTCCGTCGCGCTCGCTCAGGTAGCCCTGTTTCGAAAGCATATAGCACATAGCGCCGGATTCCATCGCCGGCAACTCTTTTTTTTGGATGCCGTTTACAATAGCCTCCATCATCTGAGCTTTTGTGTGGCCGGAGAGGATCAGATCCGTCTTCCTCATAACCCGTGGAAGGTAGCAGCGTGAGGCCGCGGCATTAAAGCAGATCGGCGCTCGCAGTTTCGGATTCCAGAAGTCCGGGTCATCAATTGGCGCCGTCCAGGAACGCTCCACCATGCACACGAAACCGTTCTTTCCTGGAACCGCCGCCTCGTAAGCATGACGTCCCAAGACCATGACCTCCGCATCGCGTGAAATGGAGGCTGGCGCCGCGCTCCGCGCCAGCGCTATTTCGGAGTCCCGGCTCCCCATCAGGTATTGGTCGACGGGAGCCATGCTTGCATAACGTGTTTTCGCATCCTGCGCAACGGCTTGGCCTGCCGTGAGAAATAGCAAACCCAGTACGATTCGCTCCAGCGCAGTCCGGTCAACTTTCTTCCGCTGCATGATTTGCGTCCTCAGCGCAGATCTCCTCAGTATGTATCGCTCCTGACCGGTATCCGCGACGCGCTTTTTCCAGAATCGAACAGCGCCGGTCCGGGCGTCATGCTTAAGCGCATGAACTTGCAACACGAATCGGCACCGTAGCGGGGTACTCAAATTGCGTAGATCCTGGTGATCGCGGAGGTGCGAATGCTAAGAGACTTGCGCTACGCAATCCGGACGCTCAGCAGCAACCCGGTGTTCACGGCCGTTGCGGTTTGTTCGCTGGGCATCGGTGTTGGCGCAAATTCAGCCATCTATAGCTTGGCCGACGCCCTGTTGTTGCGCCCTCTGCCGGTCGCGGAACCTTCCCGGATCGTAACCGTTAGCCCGGTCAGCACCGGGCAGTTCGCAATTGAGTCGATATCACATCCGGATTACGTCGATCTGCGCGACCGGAGTCGAACGTTTGCTGGCCTGCTGGCGTTTTCTTACTCCTCGTTTGGATTCACAACGCAGCCGGCCGTACAGCCGCAAATGCGATTCGGCATGTTCGTGTCCGGCAACTATTTTCGTGTGCTGGGGATAGCGCCCGCGCTTGGACGAGGATTTCGAGACGAGGAAGACCGCGTCTCAGGCAGAGACCCGGTGGTCGTGATCAGTCACCATCTCTGGACGACCGAGCTTGACGGTGCTCCAGATGTGCTCGGGCGAAAGATCTGGTTGAACGGCACGGAATTTACCATCGTCGGCGTGGCGCCGGAGAAATTGGCCGAGATGGACCAGGTAAAGCCGGCTCTCTGGGTGCCGTTGGCGATGGCTGGGAAACTCTGGGACCCCGGCCAACTCACCGCGCGCGACAAATGCTGGCTGACGATCAAGGGCCGGCTAAAGCCGGGCGTATCGCTTGCGCAAGCTGCTTCTGACATTGCGGCTGTCACCGCGGCCTTGCGGCAAGAATATCCGAAGACAGACGAAAACCTGAAATTGAGGGTGCAGACTGAGTTCCAGGCTCGTGTCGGTCGATCAGCACCCGATACCGCGCTGATCGCAATGTTGGCCGCGCTATCGTTGTGCGTGCTTCTGGTGGCCTGCGCCAACGTAGCCGGTCTGCTGCTGAGCCGTTCCGCCGCTCGCGCCCGGGAGATCGCCGTGCGAATGGCGCTCGGCTCTTCGCGCGTCTCGTTGATCCGGCAGCTCATGCTGGAGAATCTTCTCTTGGCGGCCTGCGGCGCCGCCCTCGGGCTGCTTATGGCCGTAGGGGCCGCCGATTTCTTCAACACCATACCAGTTCCTACCGACGTGCCGGTCAATCTCAAAGTGGCTTTGAACGAACGCGCTTTCGTTTACACTCTGGCCGTCGCCGTCTTGAGCGCGTTCTTATTCGGACTCGCTCCGGCCGCCCGCAGCACGCGGGTGGATCTCATTACGTCACTCAAGGAACGCGATGCAACCTCGTCGCGCGCAGGCCGGCTATGGGGCCGCAACGTGATCGTGGGAGGGCAGGTCGCTCTATCGCTGGTGCTGTTGTTGATTTCCGGCGTTTTGCTGCAGGGATTCCGCTCACAACTGCAGCAGGGTCCGGGATTCCGCGTGGACCGCCTGCAGTTGATGAGCTTCGACCCCGGACTCGTTCGCTACAACGAGACGCAACGAACCCTGTTCTACAAACAACTGCTCGATATCACTCGACGCGCTTCGAACGTGAAATCAGCCGCATTGACGTCCAGCATTCCCATGTCGATGGGGACGATCAGCACGGCCGAAATCGTCCCTCAAGGTTTCAATATGCGCAAAGGTGAGAGGACCCTAACGATATTCGACAGCATTGTGACGCCGGATTACTTCGACACCATGCAGATTCCTGTTTTGCAGGGCCGAAAATTCGCCGATTCGGATGCTGCCAATAAGCCGGCCGTCGCAATCGTGAACGAACAGTTCGCCCGTCACTATTGGCCGAATCAAAATGCTCTTGGCAAGCGCATCCGTCTGAACGGCCCCGCCGGCCCGCGTGTTGAGATCGTTGGTGTTGCCAGAATGTCGAAATACCTCTGGATTACCGAATCCCCGATCGATTTCCTGTATCTGCCTCTGGCGCAGAATCCGCATCCGGATATGACTCTAGTCGCCGAATCGAAAAGCGAGGATGCCGCGGCCCTTGTGCCCGCACTCAAGGAACTGGTTCACGGCATAGATCCGAACATGCCGGTCTTCGACGTACGAACCATGAAGAGCCTATATGAAGGCCGTGCGATTGCAACGCCCAACATCTTGGCCAGGACGGTGGGAGCGATGGGTGTGATGGGCCTGGTCTTGTCTTTGATTGGCCTTTATGGCGTAGTCTCTTTTTCCGTGAGCCGGCGGACCCGTGAATTCGGCATTCGCCTTGCCGTCGGGGCGGACCGGACCAAGGTGGTCGTCATGGTATTGAGGCAGGGTCTGACAGTTGCTCTCGCGGGCGTCGGGATAGGGCTTGTAGCTGGCATCTTCGCTACCCGCGCGATCACGGCACAACTCATGTTTGCATTCCAACATGTTTCAGTTTCCTCGTTCATAATCGTTTCGCTCCTGCTACTGGTCACCACGACGTTGGCTACCTATGCGCCTGCGCGACGTGCCTCCCGCACGGATCCCATGACGGCACTGCGCGAAGAGTGACACAATCGCACTGCCGCGAGTAAGTTGGAATACCCACGCCGTTCACAGAGCATGCATCATGGCTGTCTAAGACCCAGGTCCGCCGTCGCCGATGGACTGCAACCGCAGGCCCGTCACAGGGTGCCCAAGCAACTGTTCTGCCGCCGAGAGAAATTGCGCGGTATGGAGCAGTGTTGCATGCAGATCGAAGGCAGCTTCGTTCGTCCATTCAGAGTGGATCGCGAACACGAACGGTTCGTTTACGGATTCGAAAACCTCCATGCGAATGCACCCTGCTTCCCTTCGTGAGAACTCAGCGACGCGGAGTAACTCTTCGCGCAAAGCGGCCACGTTTTCCGGCGGCGGATCAAAGTTGACCAGGAAATGAAAAGACAGAAATGCCTCCGAAGGTTATCGGGTTCTGCCGGACTTGGAGAACCGGCGTCATAATTCCCACGTACGGAAGACATGCTGGTGCTTACTCATGTCCACCCGCACGCCCTTGAAAGTAACGCCCTCCATCTCTAACAGCAGCCGCTGTTCCGCGCGTCCCTCGAGCGGAATTTTGATCTGACCACCTGCCCCGACTACGCGCTGCCACGGCAGTCTGCCGGCGGGCGAGGTCCTCAACAGGCGCGCCACGGCGCGATGGTACAGCGGATACCCGGCCGCCGCTGCCACCTCGCCGTAAGTCGCTACTTTGCCTTTCGGAATTGACAGGATCACACTGCGAAACGCCGCATCGCGGCTCTCATCCGCGCGCATCCCGGCACGCCGGATCCCTTTCTCCAGCGCAGTCGATGTCCGCTCCCTCACTTCTTTATTATTCCCGGCGCGCTGTGGCGGGTCTCGTTCGCGCTGCACTCCGGTTTCCGCCGCTTTTAAGCGGCAACAGAATAACGTAATGACGCGGCAGCTTACTCAGCCAGCTATATATCCCACCGCCCAAAGCGGGGAATCCCTTATCTGCCGCGAATCGGCTATAGTGAAACTCTGTCCGAATGCACTTGCCCGGGAGAAGGTTGTTTTGCACGACAGCCCTGTAGCGCCGCACAACCTTCAAGATTCAAAGCTCCCCGGCGGCGAGGACTTCTACCAGCGTCTTGCCGATAACAGCCTGGGGCTCTTGTGCTGTCATGATCTGGACGGCTTTTTGATCTGGATCAATCTCGCCGCCGCTAAGTCTCTCGGCTATTTGCCGGAAGAAGGCATTGGCCGGAAACTCGACGAATTCCTGGTCCCCGAGGTCCGCCCGCTCTTTCAAGATTATCTGCGCCGAATAAAAACCAGCGGATTCGACAGCGGCTATATGCGCCTCCTCGCCCGGGATGGAAGTGAGCGGGTTTGGATGTATCGCAATATTCTGGATCATGGTGATCTGGCCACTGGCCGCGTCCTGGGGCTCGCGCTCGACGTGACCGACAGAGTGCGCATGGAGAGATCTCTGCATAGCAGCGAAGAACGCTACCGCCGCCTCTTCGAAGATGCTCCCATTGCCTATCTCGAACTCAATCTAGTGGGAGAGATAAGGCGCGCCAATCAAGCCGCAAGCACCTTGTTCGGCATGCCGTCCGCCGTCTTGACCGGTACGTCAATCGACACCCTGCGAAACGGCAGCGCTGACGATTTCACCCCGGCTCTGAGTACCTTAACCCCCGGCATGGACGTGCGGCGGCGTGTTCAACGTTTTCGAACCGCCGGCGGAACGCAGCTCGATATTGAGATCCGTGTGAAGCCCATAGTGGATGAAACTGGCGCCGCTACTGGTTTCCGTTGTGCTCTGCTGGATATGACCGAACGGCTCGTCGCCGAAGAAAAAATCCGCTCCCTCAACGCCGAACTCGAGCAGCGCGTAGCAGCCAGAACCATTGAGCTTCAAAGATCAAACTCGGATCTGCTCCAGTTTGCGCATGTAATCTCGCATGACCTTCAGGCGCCCCTGCGGCAGGTTCGTCTGTTGCTCGATGATGCGCTTGCAAAACAAGCGGCCGGGACGGTGGCGGCGTCCGTCGAGTGCGTTGAAAGCAGTGTGAGCATCCTCGAGCGGATGTCCAGCCTCATCGATGGCCTGCTCAGTTACTCCACATCAGGCAGCGCCGCGCGCGAACCCGTGCGTCCCGTGGACAGCGGCGCCGTACTGGCGCAGACTCTGCTGGATCTTCAGGCAAGCATCACAGAAACGCAAGCTCAAGTGACTTACGGGCCGTTGCCGCCGGTCCTGATGGAGCCGGCGGATCTTATGCGCGTCTTTCAGAACCTTCTCACGAACGCTCTCAAATATCGCGCCCAATCTCCCTTGATAATTCGGATCGACGCCTGCCAGAACGATGCCGAATGGATCTTTTCCGTGGCGGACAATGGCATCGGCATTGACCGCGAGCATTTCCAGAGGATCTTTCTGCCCTTTCGCCGCCTTCATGGCAGTGAATACCCGGGCACCGGAATTGGCTTGGCGGTCTGTAAGAAGATTGTGGAGCGTCGTGGCGGCCGGATCTGGGTGGAATCGGTCCCGCGGGACGGCGCGACATTTTACTTCACAGTCCCGCGTTGAGCCTCCGGCAGCGTGCTGCCTCTCATCAAGTTCACCCGCGGAGCTAAGATCCGCTCCAGATTTCCGCCGAAAATCTGTGCTGCTTTCGCTTCATCGAATCCAAGTTCGTAAAGAGCTGTCGCCTGCTGTTCCAAAATTGTGCCCTGCCAGCCTCGCGGGAAAAAGCTTGAATCCGACCCAAACAGCAAACGCTCGGTGCCGAGTAGCTCAATCGCCCGGCTGAACACAGTGCGTACATTGAGTCCCTCATACAGCATCCATCGGTTGCTGCTTGAAGTGTCCAGATACACGTTCGGGCAGAGGTCCGCAACCATCAGCGCCTCGCGGAACAGCCCCGCGCCGAAGTGCGGCAAAACAAAACGAAGCCGCGGAAAACGAAGTGCGAGCGCATGCACATCCAGCGGATTTGAGAACCGCAGGTCATAGTCACACGGCAGCGCCAGTTTTCGGCGAACGCCCACACTCAGTGCCCCGCAGTGTACGAACACGAGTAACTCGTGGTCAGAGGCGAGCTGAAAAATCGGCAGCAGCCGTTCATCTGTCAATTGAAATTTGTGCATCGCCGGGAACAGGCAAACGGCGTGCAGGTTGGCATTCATGCCGGCAGATCTGACGCGCTCCATCGCGTCCTGCTGCGTGGGATCCAGCATGAAGTAACCGAAGAATCGATCCGGCTGTGCCCCCACCGCGGCCGCCACGCTGCCTTCATCCCCGTGAGCGCTGGCAATGAGTGAAACCCGGCGGATGCCGTGGCGGGTCATCTCCGCCGCCCAGCGTGCAGCCAGTTCCCGAGGGTCGCTGCCGGGAATCTCCCAGTTCAGCAGAGCGCCGAGTTCCGCGGTCCCTGCCAAGTGTTTTGCTTGCGCCAGTCCCGCATAAAACCGGTGCGAAAAGAAATGAACATGCGCATCCGCTATCGGCAGATCTCCCCAGGGCGTGTGAGCCATGCTGCCCCGATTGTAGCCGCCTTATTTCGCCTCGTGACCCGCCTGCTCTGTCTCGTCATGGCTTCGGCGCTCTACCACGACCGTGAACTTCGCTACCAGCGCCGAGATCGCACCCACCGCCGCCAGCACCGGCGCCGCTATCACGCCTATTGCCGCGAACGTAACCGGAATTTCGATGAATGTGCGTCCGTGCTCGTCTTTGATAATGATGCGCTGAACGTTCCCTTCGTGGATCAGCGATCTCACTTTGTCAACCAGATCCCGCCCCAAAACCTGCATTTCTTCGACAAAGTCCCGGAATGCCATCACACTTAGTCCTCATGAGATATGTACGAGAACAAACGGCCCTAAGTTCCGCACCCCGCGAATCCGCCGCGCTGCTTATTTTGTCTGTCTGGCGACTGAGAGGTCATTGGTCACGCTGAACACGCCGGGAACAATGTTGGCTCGCATTTCGGCCATTGCCGCATCCGAATCGTTATCGACAACGCCCACCAGAGTCACATTACCGTTCTGGACAATGATGTGAATCGCATGCCATCCGATCGGTGGATCATTCGTGATCCCGCCCGCCCTTCTCGCCACGCTCGGCCCCCCGACGACGCGCCCGCGGCCCGAGCTGTACCGCTGCAGCGGGGCGAAACCGTAAATGCTGTTGTACACGGCTACGCGAACCCTGTCGTCCATCGGCGAGACAGGCAGTACTTCGATCTGGTTATCGACGCCCTTTACACCCTCGATTTTTTTCACTACGTTTTCGGCGCTGGATTTCAATGTCGGACGGGATGCCTTGCCGTACAACGTTACGGCGTCATTCTTGATTCCAAAATAGATGTGATCAAAGACACCGTACTGCGGCAAGGTCACAATCTGTTTCCGAACCTGCTCCGCCATTTTCTGAATCCCTTGTTGTTGCGCTTGCGAAGGTTCCGCCGCTTGCTCCTGTGAGAAAGCCGGCAAAGCAAGCATCAGGCTTACCGCCGCTATTGAACTGAGCATTGGCTTGCAATGAGTCATGTGCACCTCTTGAAGTCCCTACACTATACATCGGTTTTTGCGTGACATACTCGGACGGCGGGCCGCCCTCCTCACAAAATTTGTATATGTCGCGGCTTTCACAATCGGGCGTGTTACGTCAACTTGACCGCTCTTGGTCTCCTTCCGAGTGGGCCCGGTGAGCCGCCACAGCGCACGGAAAGAGCCGCCTACTCCTGACGTAGCGACGTCACGGGCGAGATGCGTGCGGCGCGGAACGCCGGGATCAGACAGGCGGCCAGCGCAACGCCAGCCAGCAGCAGAGGCACGGCGATAAACGTCGGCGGATCTACCGGCGGCACGCCATATAGAAGCTTGGCCATGAGCCGTGTAAGCGCCAACGCGCCGGCAATCCCCGCCGCCGTACCGCAGAGCGCGAGAACCATGCCTTCGCGAGTGATCAGTTGGAGAATCGCCGTTTGGCGTGCGCCCAAGGCCAAGCGGATGCCGATCTCCCGGCGCCGTCGCGTAACGGCGTAGCTCATCACGCCAAAAATCCCTACCGCCGAGAGCACCGTCGCAACCGTTGCAAATACCGCCAGCAGAGCCATGTTGAAACGCGCCTCGGCATTGGCGCGCTCCACCACTGCGTTCATGGTCTGCACTTCGGAAATCGTCACATTGCGGTCGATCTGCCAAACCCCGTTCTCGATGACCGGTGCCAGTGCGGCCGGATCCCCTTTCGCGCGCACCACCAGCGTGATGTAGTGGCCCATCGCGTCGCTGTGCTGCAGGTAAGGAAGGAAGAATTCCTCTGCCGGAGGCGCGGCCCAATCGTAGCGCACGGCATTCTTCGCGATGCCAACCACCGTGAGCCAGGCGGGCTTCGGGTGCGATGATGGATCGTCCAGCGTAAGACGCTTGCCGATCGCATTTTCACCCGGCCAGTATCTTTGTGCCATATACTCATTGATCACCACGACACCGGGAGCGGTTGCCGTGTCCCCGGCCTCGATGGTTCGGCCGCGCACAACGGGTATCTTCATCGTCTCCAGGTAACCGGGAAGCGCCAGCCGGAACGCTCCGTCGGGTTCCTCGCCTGGATGAGGCAAGGGCCGCCCCTCCACCCAGAATGGGAGCCCCCAGAGATCTCCAGCGACGGGCAGATGATTCGTCATACCCGCGGAGACGACGCCGGGAATAGAGCGCACGCGCTCAAGCGCGCTCTGATAGAACGCCTGCGCCCGCCCGGGCGCCGCGTTTTGCGTTCCTCCGACCGAGAGGATCATCGTGAGAATATGGTCCGGCCGAAACCCTGGGTCGATGGCTTCGAGAGCCAGGAAACTCCGCACCATCAATCCCGCGCCGATCAGCAACATCAGCGACAGCGCAAACTCGGAGATCACCAGCAATCCGCGCACCCGTTGGCGCGCTCTCCCGCTGCCGGACCGGCCGCCTTCCTTTAACGCTTCGGCGGAAGCCTGCAGCGCCGGCGCCAGTCCGAAAAGGATTCCGGTCAAGAGCGACACAGCCAGCGTCACGCATGCCACTCGCCAGTCGACTGACAGTGTCTCCAGGCGAGGAATGCCCGCCGGACCGAAGCGCACCATGGCACGCACGCCCCACCATGCCAGCAGCAGTCCCACGGCGCCGCCGAGCAGAGCCATCGTCAGGCTCTCGGCGAGGAATTGGCGGAGGAGACGGCCGCGGCCGGCACCCAGCGCCGCGCGAACCGACACTTCGTGAGCGCGCGCCGACGAACGCGCCAAAAGCATATGCGCGACGTTCGCGCAGGCAATCAACAATACGAATCCGACGGCGGAGAGCAGCGTCAGAAGCGCTGGACGGATCTTTCCGACCACCTTTTCCTTCAGCGGAACGATCCGCGCGTCGCGGTTGCTGCCCGGATATTGCCGTTCCAGACGTGCCGTAATGGCGGAGAACTCCTCGCGAGCCTGCTCCAGCGATACATCGGGCTTCAGGCGCGCGAACACGCGCAAGCTATTCCCGCCGCGCTTCGATGCCCGCGGCCCCAGGGCGAGCGGGGCCCATAATTGGGTGCGAGTCGCCCAGAAAGGCGCGAACTGGAATCCGGCCGGCATCACGCCAGCTACCGTGTAAGTCTTGCTGTCGAGTTGGATGCGGCGGCCCAACACGTTTTTGTCTCCGCCGAATTGGCGTTGCCAGAGGCCGTAGCTCAGAATGACTTCGAACTCACGTCCCGGCTGATCCTCCTCCGGCGTGAAGAAGCGTCCCATTGCCGGGCGGATGCCCAGCAGCGGCAGAATGTCCGCGCTGACGCGCAGCCCCGCGAGCTTTTCCGGAGGATCCGAGCCGGTGAGATCGGGACCAAAGAATTCGGCCGCGCCCATATTATCGAAGGACCGGCTTTGGGCTTTCCAATCGACGAAATTCGCGGGAGCGACCGGTCCGGTGCCATGGTTCAGAATGACCACCAGACGTTCCGGGTCGCGATAACCCAGCGGACGCAGGAGAATCGCATTGACCGCGCTGAAGATCGCCGAATTGGCGCCGATGCCAAGCGCCAGGGCCACAACCGCGACAGCAGTGAATCCCGGACTGCGGCGCATCCCGCGCAGGCCGTAACGAACGTCGCTCCAAAGTTGCTCCAGCCAGGTCCAGGACCACATGTCGCGGGTGACTTCCTCCACCAGCCCCTGGTTGCCGAACTCGCGACGTGCGTTCGCCTCGGCCTCGGCGGCAGATTCCCCGCGCTCCATGCGCTCGCGGACCGCCATGCGCAAGTGGCTCTCGATTTCTTCTTTTAACCGGCGGTCACGATTGCTCATGGCTCAGGATTCCTCCCAGCAATTCAATCCGGTTGCGGTATATGGGCGGCTTCCTGACCATGTGGACATTCTACATCCCTAGCATGTAGACGTCCTACTCCCCAGGCGGTTAGCAATCCGCTTGGCCGTATCGTCGACGCTGGTTGTTGCTACGGCTATGAGATCGCCAACGCAGCAAGCGCGCATCTCATAACGAGCCGTGACCGGCTTATCGGCGGTTCGCTGCCCGCCCGAATGTCGTTTCGAGCGAGTTCTTCATCTTACTCGCCGCGCCGCGGACTGCGGCTTCGACAGTCGCAGCCTGGTCGGTCGTGCTCGTGGGCTTTCGTCCGGCAGGCCGGACCTCCACCATGCAGCGTTTATCTTTGAGACCAGGCTTATGGCTGTTTACGTCGCTGAGATGAACCTCTACGCGCGTAAGCTGGCTTTCAAAACGCCCCAGCGTCCGCTGCACTTCTTCCTCGACGAACTTCGTAACCTGCGTGTCTACCGTAATGTTTTTGTCACTATTGACCAGAATCTGCATGGCGCGGCCCAGCCTTTCGAGTGACAATCATACATCGAACGCCGCGTGTCAGACCGCGGAGGCGTACGTCTCGATTTGTTGCACCGGCGGCCGCAATCCGATCGACTTTCCGCGTGAGAGTACAAATAAAGTCACATCGTCCGTGCGCATTGCGTTTTGCCGGAAGGCGCTCAGGTCTTCACGGCAAGCCGCTACAACCGCCGATAGATCTTGCCCGCCCCGTCCGGTAATGAGGTCTGTGATCCGGGAGATGCCGTACTCATTGCCGCTGTTATTCATCGCTTCCGGCACGCCATCGGAATAAATCACCAGGCCATCGCCGGGATCCAACTGCAGCCGGCTGATAGTGAACTCTTCCTCGCCGAACATGCCGAGCGGCAAATTCGAATCTTGCAGTGTGTTCACCTCACCGCCGCGAACCACGAGCGGAAACGGATGTCCCGCGTTGTAGATCTCTACCCGCCCGTCCGGAAGGGCGCGGCCGCCCACCAGTGTCGCGTATTGACTCGGTAATGTGCTTTCGGAAAACACGCGGTTGGCATGTTCGAGCATACATCTCAGCGAGAGCTCAAACGGAATCAAAGCGCGGAACATCGCGTGCAAGTGTGCCATCAGCATCGATGCGGCAACTCCCTTGCCCGAGACGTCGCCCACCATGAAGTACAATCCGCTGTCGCCCGCGTCGATGACATCGCAGTAATCTCCGCTTACGACCCCGGCCGGTTCGTAGTGATAACAGATGTGCCAGCCCTTCCAGTCCAGGGTGGAGCGGGGTAGCAGCCCCCGCTGCACGCGCGCCGCCAGTTCCAGATCCTCTTGCAGCGCATCACGCTCACGCCGGTTCAGATGGTCCAAGCAGAAACGCACCAGCGGATCGCAAATCAGCCGCTCCTGCTCGATCGAATCGTGACATGTTTCACAAACACCGAACGAGCCGTCATCCATGCGTGACAGGGCCTGGTCAATCTCATCGAGCAGACGGAAAATCTGCTCCGGCTTGGACGATTTTGCAGCTGCATGCTCGAGCTTGTGCCGCCGGCCTAGCAGTTGCTGTTTGACGTAGTGATCAATCGTGCTTGTCATTCGTTCCCTCTGTGCCTTTTGCACTCTTCGCCTTAGGCTCTTAGATGCGCGCGGTCCGGCCAAAGTTGAGCCGGAAGTATGTCTCCCGCAACTTTCATATTCGGGCCTCTATGGGCGCCGGCTCAATCCGATTCTTGCTCCCGAATTCTGCACAAACTTTTACAAAAACCACAAATATTTCTAGGTTTGGTCATGTTACGCTCGTGCCGCGAATATAAATTCGCCAGTTGAACAGGAGTGCCCATATGCATACAACCCTCACAACCCATGTGCGAAGAGGTACGCCCGCGCTTGTTACTGCTGCCGTTATTGGAGTTCTTTATTTTGCCGGAACGCCCCAGGCTACCGCTCAGGTGCGCGACCACGATCCCGACGCCATCCTCCCCGGGCCTGTTCCGGTAATTGCCTCGACGGTGCCCTCCAACGGTGATCTCAACCCCTACGGTGTGGCATTCGTCGGCAAGCAGTTCCCTTCGGGCGGACCGCTGAATCCCGGTGATGTCCTCGTGTCCAACTTCAACAATACCGGCAGCCCTCCCACGGGAAACCTGCAGGGCACCGGTAGCACCATCGTGAGAATCACGCCAACCGGTACCCTGACCACCTTCTTCCAGGGAAAACCCGCCGTCGATTTTGGGCTCACCACAGCTTTGGGCTTGTTGAACTCCGGCTTCGTCATCGTAGGCAACTTGCCCACCGTTACCGGATCCTGCCCGTTTTCCGGCTCTGGTTCGCTCCTGATTCTCGACCGGAAGGCGAACATCGTCAATACTTTGAGCGACTCTAACCTGCTCGATGGCCCCTGGGATATGACGGTCAACGACGAAGGTTCGCGCGCGCAGTTGTTTGTGTCCAACGTGCTCAGTGGCACCGTGACCCGCGTCAATCTGCAGATCTCGCCTGCCGGAATCACCGTCGAGAGTTTGACTCGAATCGGGTCCGGTTTCATGCACCGCTGTGATCCGGCTGCGCTCGTCGTCGGACCCACCGGGCTGGTCTACGATCCTGCCAAAGACCTGCTGTACGTCGCCTCGACCGAGGACAACGCCGTGTTCGAAATCAGGGACGCGAAAAGGCGCTGGACCGACGCCGGCACAGGAAGGATCATCTATCACGATGACGTCCACCTGCACGGCCCTCTGGGGATGGCTATGTCGCCAAACGGACACTTGATCGTGAGCAATAGCGATGTCATTAACCCCGATCCGAAGCACCCCAGCGAGCTGACCGAGTTCACGATTGAGGGGAGATTTGTGGCTCAGCTATCGATTGATCCGAATGCCGGCGGCTCTTTCGGTTTGGCGTTCGCGCAGCCCCAGGGCAGTTTCGTCCGGTTTGCCGCGGTAGACGATAACGTTCCGAACATCACCATCTGGAATCTAAGGATTCCCTAGGTAACTTACCCCACACTAAGCAGGCGGGAAGTTCGTTTCGTAAAAACGAGCTTCACGCCTGTCTCAGGTTCTCCATCAAATACTCTGACGTCCTGAGCGAAAACGCCAGGATCGAAATCGTCGTCGTCTTGTCCGTGCAGTTGGGAAACACGCTCGCGTCGCAGATATAGAGGTTCGCCACGTCATGCGTCTGGCCGAACCTGTTCGTGACGAACTTTTTGGGATCGTTGCCCATGCGGAGGGTCCCGGTTTCGTGCAGACTCGTTCCCGGCATGTCGGGCTCCTTGGCCGCGCCGAGATATTCAGCCCCGCTCGCGTGCAGCAGATCTTCACAAGCCTGCTTGCCGTGCTCCCACATCAGTAGCGTGTTCCGGTCCCATTCGAAATGAATGCGCGCCGCGGGGATGCCGTAGATATCTTTCACTTCGGGATCGATGTCGACGAAATTGGCATCGCTTCGCTGCGTCGGCGCCTGAATGTAGAAGTCTACCGGCGTCGGATAGCGGCGCTTGATTTCTCGCTTGAACTCCCGGCCGAATCCCGGAATGGAATCGTAATACGACGGGTATCCCGCGCACCCGCCATCCGGATAAACGGAATATCCGCGGATAAACTTCTCCTGGCGCGGATTGTCCAGGTTCTGCCATCGCGGCATCCAGGCCACCGTACTGTCGGAAACGTTATCTGGAAAACTCGGTTGTCCGAGTAGCTGCGGGAGATAGCCTCGCGCTGTCGTTCCATACAGGTGATCGCACAGGTTCCGCCCCGCCTGACCGCTCGAATTGGCGATGCCATTCGGCCAGTGCCTCGATTTCGAATTGAGAAGAATGCGTGCCGATTCGACGCACGATGCCGCCACCACAACCGCTTTCCCGTACACTTCGTACTCTTGTTTCGTGTTGCGGTCAATGTAGGCCACGCCCGCTGCCCGCCCGTTCTGGTCAACAAGAATGTTTTTCGCAAGAGCATTCGTTCGAAGTTCCAGGTTTCCGCTCTTCTCCGCTTCGGGCAGAAAGAACCCGGGAGTCGAGAAGAAGGAGCCGGTATCGCACCCCTCCGTACAGTTCCCGCAGAAATGGCATCCCGGATGACCCGCATGCGCCTGCGTTAGCTGTGCAATCCGGTCCGGCAGGTAGGGAATCCCGACCTTCTGCGCGCCGCTGTGCAGAATCCAATCTATGCAGCGGAAGTTCATCGGCGGAAGGTATTCGCCGTCCGGATTACTCGGGCGGTTTTGTACCGTGCTTGCTACGCCGATCATGCGCTCGACGCGGCTGTAATACGGCGCAATCTCTTCGTAAGAAACAGGCCAGTCCACGTCGTACCCGTCCCGGCTTGCCGCGCGGAAATCAATTTCGCTGAAGCGCGCCGAAGACCGCCCCCAAAAGTTCGTTTTCCCTCCGACAGCGAAGCACCGCCGCCATGTCCATTGCGTGCCGGGAGCGGTCGTAAACACGATGTCGTGCTCCCAGATACCTTGGCTATATTCGTTGTCCATATAGCCAATCGACGTCTTGCGCAGCTCCGGGCTGCCGAAGCCGCGATACTTCATGTCATAGGGCTGCTTGTGATTGCGAAAGTCCTTTTTAGGATCGAGCCGCCTGCTGCCGTTCAGTGCGCAGACTTTTGCCCCCGCTGCGCAGAGCGTATGAATGGCCATGCCGCCGCCCGCCCCGGTCCCAATCACAATTACGTCGTAAATTTCCTTCGGCATTAGAACCTCGGTGGCGGCAAGTGCTTGTGCTCCGGGTCGCCCTTGTGCGGGCAGGCCGGAGATTGCGAATAGATCCTGAGCCCCGGATAATTAAGTTCTTCGAGACCGATCCGGCTGGTGTAATAACCCATCACCGTGTACTCACGGATCAGCTTGAAAAAGTCGTCGTTCGTCATGCTGCTTAGCAGCTCTATCTGCTGTGCCTCGCGCAGGTTGACGAAACTGGAGCCGTACTTCTGAATAGCCGATGCATCGAGCGTTGTGAGGCCGGTGCGAAACGGATACTGGATCTCGGAATCGCTTGCCGTCATGAAATCGATGAACTCGGCCACACCTGCCTCGCGTGCGCCCGGGCTCTCGTCAGCGGGGATAATCAGCTCGCTCAATTCATCAATGGTTGCGTATTCCGCCGCGGTGAAGAACTGCGGATGATAGCTCGACGGCCGCGGCTGAGAAGATTCGTGAACGTGCTCTGCTGCGCACACCCATCGTGAGAAGCCGGGAAACTGCCCCATGACGGCGACCTTCGCCAGCATCTCCAAAACCTGCCGTCTGTCTGGTGATTGGTTTGCCATCTCTTATATTGTCTTTCCGTGCGCGAAGCCGGTCTCTGAACTGGTAATGGCCGCCGTATAACGAAACTTTCCGGGAGAGATGCCGCGTTCTATCGCCATGTAATAAGCGAGCAACTGCAGCGGTACCGCCTCAAGAATACCTGCAAAGCGCCCCGCCGGCTTTTCCGGCCAGGAGACGGTCAAAAGGTTCGTGTTGTTCGGCTCCGGGCCGAGCCACAGGACCTGTGCGCCCATTGCTGACAGATCTTGAGCGAGGGACAGGTCGAGTGCCATTGTTGCAGGCTGTGTGCCGAAGATAACCGCGCGGAAGTCTTTGTGAATCGCTTCAGCGGGACCGTGCCGGAACTGAGCCGCAGACATTCCGACGGCGGGAGCTTTCGCCACCTCGTGCATCAGCAGCACACCTTCCTCAACCGAGGCTAGCGCCGCTCCTCTGGCTAGCAGATAAAGCGTCGCTGTGCCCTCGATGAAGTTATTCCTGCTCTTGCAGAAGGAGGAACACTCTGAGATAAGACGCTGCAGCGCTGCAATCGTCTCGTTAAGCGCAGTCGTCGCGTTCTCCCATTCATTCTCATATGCCGCGCCTAGCAGTCCGAGCGTCGCAAGCGTGCCGGTGTAAGTTTGAATGGCAACCAGCTCATCAGCGGGGCTGCCTACAAAGACTGGCTGTTCCGTTCTTTTCGCGAGCGTGCTTTCGCGTACGTTGAAAACGCCTATCGTCCGGCAGTCTCGTTCTTCGAGCAGCGGGAGAAGCCTGATCACCTCTACGCTCTCGCCGGAACGCGACACAAGTACCACGGCCGTTTCGCGGCCGAGCACCGGTGAGAGAAAGTAAAGCAGCTCAGAGCTCTCGATCGCGCAAACAGAGACGCCACGCGCGCTCAGCGCATAAGCCAGCGGCGTGCATGCGAAGAGCGATGCGCCCATCCCCGTGAAAACAATTCGGCGGCTCGAGCGCAAAACCTCTACCGCCGCTTCGAGCGACTGGCGGCCTTCTCCCAGTTGGTAGGCCGCCACCTCGCGCAGAGATTCCGGCTGGGCAAGTATGTTATCGAGCAGCGGTGGATTCACTTAGCTTGCCGCCCCAACCACTCGTCGATCGGGCTTTTGGCCTGAGAGTTGTACGGCATCTTCACTTTCTGGCCGAGTCCCGCGGAGGCGTATGCGGCGAACAATACCTGCATTACCACGCGGCCATCCTCACCCGATGCCTGCAGCGTTTCCTTGCCGCGAACACATCTGGCGAAATGCCGCATCTCCTGCGGTATGCCGTAGTTCCAGTGCTCTTCAAACACCGGATAACTCCAGCCGGTAGTGGTCGGCGCCTTCTCTACCGCGTAGCCGAATCCATATTCGCTATAGGTCGGCAACGCATTCCCCATATGCAGGTCCGCATAGGTGACGCCCCCTTCACCGAAGACTTCGATCCGGTCAAACATGCCGCCGCGCTTTGCCCAGCTATCTTCAACGAACCCCACGGCGCCGTTCTCGAATTCGAGGATACAGAGGGCATCGTCATCGCCCTTCGTTTTGTCGGAGTGCACGTAGGTTCCGAGCTGGGCATACACGCTCTTAACCGGTGAACGGCCGAGAAACCAGTAGCAAAACGCGACGCCATGGCATCCGAGATCCATCAGCGCGCCGCCGCCCGACTGTTCGACATCCCAGAACCATGGGCTATGCGGGCCGAAGTGCTTTTCGCTCTGCTTCACCAGATACACTCTGCCGAACGCTCCCTGGTCAGCCATTTCTTTGGCTTTGACG
>JAFAMM010000180.1 GCA_019233375.1 Acidobacteriaceae bacterium | reverse complement strand
CGCACTGCTGTTTATACAGCAAAGCAAAAGGGCGCGCGTGTCATAGCGGGCGTCCGCGCGCGACAGAAACAGGATGCCGCCGCGCTGCGGGTGGACCAGGTGGTCGCGATTGACAGCGATGAAGAAATTAACGGGCTGCCGGAGTTGGACGGGATCGCCGATACCGTCGATCATGACGTGATTGATAAATTGCTTCGCAAGCTCAAGCGCGGTGGAGTGCTTGGCTCCGTATTGGGGAAGCCGAAGGGAGCCGAAGGAAAAGACATCCAAGTGGCAGCCTTCATGGCGCAGCCTGATGCGGCACGGCTGGAGAAGTTGGCGGAGGCGGTCCGGAAGGGGGCGCTGACGATTCCGATTGGCAGAAAGTTCAAGTTGAGTGAAGCGCGCGAGGCGCAAAAGCTGTCAGAGCAGGGCGGGATCGAGGGGAAGATCGCACTGCTTGTTTAATCGTAGCGAGGTACACGGGAAATGCCGGGAGTCATGGGTAGTGTCCAGAATTTTGTGTAACTGACGTTTTTGTTTTTCTAATTCCTACCAGCCGGCTGCTTGTCCGCTTGTTCAAAATACGATAGCAGGGATGGCTCCAGAGCGCCTGGGCTTGGCGCGTAGGGGCCAGCCCTGTTATCGTGCCGGCCTGTGCCAGGCGGCTTCAATGCGATCCCCCCACAGCAGCGTGTAATGGTTCAGCGAGGGCTTCCAATCCCGCGTCGGCTGCCAGCGCTTGCGTACATTTTTCAGTGCCAGATAGAGCAGCTTCAACGCCGATTCCTCACTCGGAAACGAGCCACGCGTTTTGATCACCTTGCGCAACGTCATGTGCAGCGACTCCACAATGTTGGTGGTGTAAATCGAACGCCGAATCTCGGCCGGATACGCAAACAGCGGCGTAATGCCCGTCCAGTGGCGTCGCCACGTTTTGCCGATCACGGCATATCTCTCGTCCCAGCGCTGCTCGAATTCCGCCAGTCGCTGCTCGGCTTCTTGCGCGGTGGGCGCCTGATAAATTTGCCGCAGATCGGCCGCCACTTTTTTGCGCTCTTTCCAGTTAACATACGCCAGACTGTTTCGCACCATATGCACAATGCAGAGCTGCACTTCCGTCTTCGGATATACCGTCGCAATCGCTTCCGGGAAGCCCTTCAACCCATCCACGCACGCGATCAGAATGTCTTGTACGCCCCGATTGCGGATCTCCGTCAGGATCTGCAGCCATAACTTCGCCCCTTCCGTGGCGCTGGTCCATAATCCCAGAACTTCCTTCGCACCCTCCTGATTCACGCCGATCGCAACGAATACCGCGCGGTTCTCAACACGTCCCTCATGCCGCATTTTCACGATCAGCGCATCCAGGTACACCACCATGTAAATCGGATCCAGTGGCCGGTTCTGCCACGTTCGTACTTCTTCCATCACCGCATCCGTCACCTCGCTGATCAGCGAGGGGCTTACTTCTACCCCGTAGATCTCTTCCAGATGCCCTTGAATCTCGCGCGTGCTCATCCCGCGCGCATACATCGACAGAATCTTGTTATCGAAACCCTGAAACCGCCGCTCGTGTTTCGGCAGTATCTTGGGCTCAAAGCTGCCCTTGCGATCCCGCGGCACCTCAATCTCGACCGTGCCGAAATCCCCTTGCACCGTTTTCCGGCTCGTGCCATTGCGGCTGTTCCCGCTCCCCCAGCCCGCGCTGTCATGCTTCTCGTAGCCCAGATGGTTACTTAGCTCTGCTCCCATGGCTCGCTCTAGCAGCGCCTTGGTCAGCTGTTTCAGCATCCCGCCTGGGCCCACGATCTCTTCGGTCGACTTCCCCGCCAGCAGCTCATCCAACGCTGCATCCAATTTGCTCTTCTCTGCCATTTGCGTTCTCCTTATCTTTACGGAAAACGCCTTTTACACAAAATGTTTTACACCCTCCGCCGAGTGTCACGGCGGCGCGGTGTCAGTGGCAAGCAGTCCGGGCGAAGGCAGCACGTTCACCGTTCGCCTTCCGCTGGATTCGCAGGCGACCTCCTGAGTTACCCTATTCGTCGAGAGCGCGCTGACCAGTACAGCGCCGCTACCTGTTCATTCTTGTTTTAACTACAACTTGTTACGGTCGGCAAGGCAGCACCATGCGACCGTTTACTTGCAGAGTTTTTTCAGCACGACGCGCTAGAACCGTTCCCATTAGCCTATTCGTACTCGCAGTAGGCACGGTTTGGGCTGGTTCACAACCAATTGCATATCACTTGGCGAAGAAATATGAAATTGGCGGGACCGCTGGTTGGGATTACATCGCAATTGATTCCGACGCCAGAAGGCTTTATGTGCCACACGTTTCGGAAGTGGATGTGCTTGATGCCGATTCAGGCAAGGTGGTGGGAAAAGTCAGCAACACCCCGGGTGTCCATGGGATTGCGGTAGCGCCTGAATTTCGGAAGGCATTTACAAGCAACGGCAGCGCGGGTACGGTAAGCGTTATTGACCTAGACACGCTTGTTCACACCAAAGACATCAAGGTGGGCAAAGACCCTGACGCAATCATTTATGACCCG
>JAFAMM010000045.1 GCA_019233375.1 Acidobacteriaceae bacterium | reverse complement strand
ACCATAACAGTGCCTTTCCCGAAGGCCGGAAGCTGGCAAGAGATGATTGATAACGACATTCGGAATTACGCGGTCGCCGTCAGTTCAGACGGAGCGATGCAAAACGTGCTGGTTCCATCGAACTACGGCTACGTTTTTGTTTTCGCGGCGTAGTTACACCTTTGACAGGACGGAACGGTCAAGCTGATTACAGGCCGCGAATCCGCTCAACGCAAGCGTCACGTCAAAATCGGCGAACAGGTTCAGCATCACTTCTGTGATGCCCGCGGCGCCACCGATCGCCAGCCCCCAGCAGTAGAGACGCCCGGTGAGTACGGCGCGCGCTCCGAGCGCGAGCGCCTTCAAGACATCGGCGCCGTGTCGAATTCCGCTATCAAACAAGACCGGAAGGCGGCCAGCGACAACGTCAACAACTACGGGCAAGGCGTCGAGCGCTGCCACAGCACCATCCACCTGCCGGCCGCCATGGTTCGAGACGATGATGCCATCGACGCCGCAATCGAGCGCGTTGAGCGCATCGTCAGGATGAAGAATTCCTTTGACAAGTAGAGGGAGCATCGTTTGCTTGCGCAATGCTTTCAGATCAGCCCAGGTCGAACCGATATGAGAATTCAGCCGGGCCCAATGCTGCAAGGCGGCTCTTGGGTCATCGTTGACATGGGCGCTCAACTGCGAGCAAAACACCGGGTCACTGAAGTAATTCGCTAATCCATGGCCGTGCAGAAATGGCAAGTAGCCGCGATCTAAATCGCGCGGCCGCCAACCGATCAGCCGGGTATCGAGAGTGACGATCACTGCGCGGTAGCCCGCATTTTGAGCGCGCGACAGGAGGCTGCGGTCGATTTCTTCGTCCCTGCACGGATAGAGCTGGAACCAGCGCGGCGCGTCTCCCATTTCATTCGCGACTTCCTCTATGGAGTAGGACGAAAGCGTGCTGAGAGCGAATGGAACGCCGAGGGATGCCGCGGCTTTGGCTGTGTCGAGTTCTCCGCGCGGATGAATGATCGATTGCACGCCGACGGGGGCCAGCACAACAGGGGTGGGCAGCCGTTCACCGAACAGTTCAGTTCCAATTTCCCTAACCGCGACGTCACGCAGCATGCGTGGAACGATGCGCCACTTATCAAACGCGTGGAGGTTAGCCTGCATTGTACGTTCCCCGCCGGCACCACCGGCGACGTAATCGTAGGCCGCCGAATCCATAACTCTTCGCGCCTCAGCTTCAAGAAGCTGCGCGCTCACCGGCGGGCATATTCTGCCGCCGGTACCGCCGAGCTGATAGAGATGCAATTGCCGCTGAATGAACGCAATACTTTGCTGTGGAAAACTCGCCATCGCTGGTGTCCTCAATCAGGAACGGTCGCTTGATTGTAAATAACGACAAACTAACGCGCCCGGGCGGCACCGTACCAAGCAGTATCATTCAAGCCGGAAGTTTTGCAGGTTATCAAGAAATCCGCGACCCCGGCGTTTCTCGTTCCATCAAGAGTACTGACCAGTACGCAATTGAAAAAGGCTTTTCGGTCATGCAAGTTACACATGCTCTTTTTTCAGCAAGTAGATTGGTGCTCTTTGCAACAGGACTTGTTCTTGTCAATGATGCCCGCGCAGCGAAAATGACGCCTGAGACCGTGAAGGCATGGAACGCCTCCGTCGAGCAGGCGCAAGCCAGGCTGCACCGGGAAGCGGATGATCCGAATCATTTTCTGGATATCAATGCGGCTCAGGCAACCCTGCAGCCGATGAGTTTGGGGACGAGTGCGATCATCTCGTCGCCGCGTGGCGGCGGCACTCCGGTGCCGTCCGGCCTGATCCATCACTGGTTCGGAACGATTTTTATTCCGGACGCAAATGTGTCTGAACTGCTCGCCGCGCTGCAGGATTACAGCGGCTATTCCTCTATTTACAATCCTGGCGTTGTTCAATCGCGGGAACTGAGCCGGGATGGGGACCGGTTCACATACGAACTCAAGTTCGCGCAGAAAGGATTCGGCGTGAAGGCGGGGCTGCTCGCGGAGTTCAAAGCGAATTACTGCCGCTTGACGCCGGAAGAAGGCTACGCGGTAACGCAAGCGACCGAGTTGACGGAGTTGGCGGATGTGGGCACACCTCAGGAGAGGCCGGTCTCGTTCAGCGCGTCGCACGGATACGTTGAGGATGTTTTCACTATCGTTCGCTATCGACAGGCGAGGGGCGGCGTGTATGTGCAGGTCGAGAGCCTGACTCTCAGCCGGGACGTTCCGGCGGCGTTGCGTTGGGCCGTTTCTCCGCTGATAGAACGCTTTTCCCGTCAAACGATACAGGACACTCTGCAGCGGTTGAGAAAGAGCGTGCAGAACAGTCCTGCGCTGGAAGCGCGCACGCCGGAGCCGATCGTGCGCCAAGCGTCCGTCCCGTCGCCGGGCGCTCAATAAGGAGTTAGGCTTTTGTATCGACAGCCCCGGCTTCGCCGCGCGTGCACGGCAAGTGAGAGAATGTACTCTCGTGCATTCGCCAGGGCCGGGGCAGCTTGATCCCAAATACTAGAACGCAGAAGAAGCAATCCGAGATTCTGAACGCCGCCACTGAACTTTTTCTGGAGCGCGGCTACGACGCAGTCAGCCTGGATGACATTCTCGCGCGGGTGGGCGGTTCCAAAACCACTCTGTACAGCTATTACGGAGATAAGGAAGGGCTGTTTGCCGCGATGGTTGAGAGGACTTGTCAGACGAAACTCGCACCTTTGTTGGCGCTGAATCTGACGGATCTCGCACCGGCGGAAGGATTGAGTGTCATCGGTCATCAGTTCGTCTCACTTGTTTCGAACCCTGAGGGACGCGGCGTGTTTCGCGTCATGATCGCGGAGGCTCCGCGCTTCCCCGACCTTGCGGCCGCATTCTTTGCACGCGGACCCGAAGCCGTGATCAGAACTCTTCGCCATCACATCGAGCAATGGCAGAAGAAAGGGTACCTGCGGTGCGGCAACGCCGAAATGATGGCGGTTCAATTTCTTGGGCTGATGACAGGCAACTTTCATCTGAAGAATCTGCTTGGCTTGGGCGAGCGTTTGAGCGAGAGGCAGATGAAGACATGGGTCGGGCGCGGGGTCGAGATCTTTCTCGAAGGCGTCTCGTTGCGGGAACAATAGAATGCCGGTGCGGCAATTGCCGGTTGCCGGCTTCGTCCTGTCGATCGCCATGATTTTGGCCGGAGTATCTATTCCCGCATTCCCAGAGGATCTGTCCTCGATCGCTCAGCTGAAACAGAGTTTTCTGCATCCTCCTAATGATGCGCGGATCATGATGCGCTGGTGGTGGTTCGGTCCCGCGGTGACGCACGCGGAATTAGAACGCGAACTCCGCGTCATGAAAGCCGCAGGGATCGGCGGAGTTGAGATTCAACCTGTGTATCCGCTAGAACTGGATGCTCCCGAGAAGGGCTTCTCGAATTTCAGGTATTTGTCTTCAGATTTCCTTGATGCGATCCGCTTCGTTTCGGGCATGGCGAACGAGCTGGGTATGCGTGTCGACATCACGCTCGGAAGCGGCTGGCCATATGGAGGGCCACAGACTCCGGTGACCCGGGCTGCCGGCCGCCTGCGCGTAGAGCGTGTAGAAGTTCCTGAAGGGACGCGCTCGGTCGCGGTCCCCGCAATAGAGCAAGGCGAACACCTGATAGCGGTTTTTCTGGGCGGATCTCTCGTCAACCCTGCTGGGACCGGCAGAATTGAGATACCCGAGGGGCTCAGCGGAGGGGATGTGCTTCTCTTCTTTATTTCGAGCCGGACGGGCCAGCAGGTGAAGCGCGCGGCGATTGGCGCCGAAGGATTTGTGCTCGATCATTATGACCGGCGCGCAATCGAGCAGCATCTGCATGAGGTGGCGGACCCGCTATGGGGTGCTTTCGGCGAGCACGTGCCGTACAGCGTCTTCAGCGACAGCCTGGAGGTTTACGGGTCTGACTGGACGCCTGCCCTTCTTGAACAGTTTCGTCAGCGGCGGGGCTATGATCTCACTCCGTATTTGCCGGCTCTCGTGAACGAGATGGGCCAGCAAACGGCCGCGGTTCGACATGACTGGGCGAAGACGCTGACTGAACTCGCGGAGGAAAATTATCTGCAGCCGATTCACGAGTGGGCGCATGCACACCACACGCTGTTTCGCTCGCAAACGTACGGCGAGCCGCCCGTCATTCTTTCAAGCAACGCGTATGTTGATCTGCCGGAAGGCGAGCATGGCCCATCCTGGCGGCGTTTCAGCGCGGCGCGCTGGGCGTCGTCCGCTTCGCATCTTTATGGGAAGCGTATTACCTCCACCGAAACCTGGACGTGGCTGCACTCTCCTGCTTTTCGCGCCACGCCGCTCGACCTCAAAGCCGAGGCAGACCGTCATTTCGTGGAAGGAATTAATCAGTTGATCGGCCATGGCTGGCCTTATTCACCCCCTTCGGCCGGCGAGCCCGGATGGCGTTTCTATGCGGCGGCAGCGTTAAACGATCACAATCCATGGTTTCAGGTCATGCCTGACGTCGCCGCATACCTGCAGCGCTTAAGCTTTCTGCTCCGTGAGGGGGAGCCGGTCAACGACATTGCGATTTATCTTCCGACAGATGACGCCTGGGCGCGTACGGAACTCGGGAAAGTGTCTGTGGACACGATGGTCGATACCCTGCTCGGCCCCGTTCTGGTGCCGCAAGTTTTGAACGCGGGGTATGACTTCGATTTCATTGACGATCGCGCCATCCAATCGGCCGGCATTCACTACAGAGCTGTCATATTGCCGGGGGTGGAGCGCATCCCGCTCACGACGCTTCAGAAACTTCAGCAATATGCCAACGGCGGGGGCATTCTGATCGCGGCTCGCGCATTACCGTCGCTGGCGCCCGGTCTGCTTGAGCAACGTACAGACGGTTCGCAGATTACGGCGCTGACTCGCGAGTTGTTTGAAACCTCTCTCCCGAATGCCCGCTTTGTAAAAGATGAACAGAATCTTTCGACGACTCTGCAGAGTTTGATTTCTCCTGACTTCACGGCAGAGAACGGCGCCTTCGCGCTCGGCTTTACGCATCGGAAGCTTGCATTCGCTGATGTTTATTTCCTGGCGAACATGTCGAACCGCGCTCTGGACACAGAAGTCTCAGTGCGCGTGACGGGAGACCAACTCGAAGTCTGGGATCCTTTCAGCGGGCGGGCTGCACCGTACCCGTGTCAGCCTGCGGGCGACCGCACGAAACTGCGACTGCAGCTTGCACCCTACGAATCGCGCGTGCTTGTATTTTCAAAGCAGGGTTCGTCAACGAGCAAGCCGGCACCCGAAGATTCTGCGGCGGCGACAAGCCTTGATTTAAGTTCCGATTGGAGCGTCACGTTCGCGAAATTTGACCGGACAATACCGATGCCCCACTTGCGGTCATGGACAGCCGATGAGGCGACGCGTTTCTTCTCCGGAGAGGCGGTGTACCGGAAGGAAGTGATGGTTCCGGCGGATTTCTTGAAGAACAAGACGCGAATTGTTCTTGATTTCGGACCGGGTGTAGCAGTCGAACCGCCGGCCAGTGAACCGAATGGTATGCATGCGCTGCTCGAGAGCCCGGTTCGCGAATCGGCCTTGGTCACAGTCAATGGGCAGCGAGCCGGGGCCGTGTGGCACCCGCCATACGAGGTGGATGTCACCGGCGAACTCCATGCGGGATCGAACGACCTTCGAGTGGTGGTGGCGAATTTGGCGATCAACGAAATGGCTGGCGAATCCTTGCCGGATTATCGTTTGCTGAACCTACGCTACGGCGAACGGTTCGTTCCGCAAGATTTTCACGACTTGCGGCCGCTGCCCGCCGGGATTGTGGGCGCAGTTCGCCTGATTGCGAAATGAACCGCTGGCGGGATGACCGGCGGGAAATTGTAGAAGCCGGGCTATGTTCTCGCGCCGACGGGTTCCCGCATGGCCGCGAATCTGGCTCGCATCTCCTTCATGCGTTCCCGCATCTGGTTCAAGGTTTGACCGCCATCTGGCATTGCCTTCACCATTTTTTCGAGACTCGCAGCAAACTGTGGATTGATCGCCGCGCGAATTTGCTCCAACAATGGCTCGATTTTCAAGAACACGATCAGGAACTCATTAGTCGCCTGGCAGAATAAATTGAGATCAATCGCGCCATTGTTCACCAGCGCCGCTGCCATGTCCCAGTAGGACACGACCATGCGCAGGTAGGCGCCACGCTCACTGAACATCGTGTCGGTGAAATCCTCGATGGACCGGGGATTGAATTGCACAATGAACCAGTCGCGCGCCTTCCGCATCGTCTCCTCGCGGCGTAGTTCGTAGAGCTTGAGAATGAGGCCTGCTTCTTCCTGTTTCGACATATCTTCCTTTCAAACTATAAATGACTTTTGCCGGATCGCGCGAGGCGTTGCCCGCTGCTGACTCAAAGTCGGATGAGGGGCGTAAGAATCGACAATACTATGCACATTTGTAGACACGTAAGATCAAGCTCGAAGTGATGCGCCTGACAGATCGGCCCTGTGCGCGCGTGCGTCACTCGAACCCGTGATACTTTTCTTTAGCTGGCCTGAAACAGCCAAGAGCAAACCTCTTTCAGGTAGCTTACTCAATCGAAGGAGGCCGTGTGTATGAGAGCTGATCGCCTGGTATCCGCTCTACTGGAATTGCAGGCTCACGGCCGCCTGACGGGCCGCGAGCTGGCGGAGCGCCTAGCCGTATCGGAGCGCACGGTGCAACGCGACATGGAGGCATTAGGCGCGGCCGGTGTTCCAGTGTCCACTGTTGCCGGATCGCACGGCGGCTGGGAGCTGGACGAACACTGGCGCAAGCAGGTTCCGGGTCTTGACGAGATCGAACTGCAGGCGCTCGTTATGGCGCCACACCTCGAGCGCGCGGCCGCCCCCGCGGCGGGGAACGCGCCACCGGCTCTCTCGCCGGCTTTTCGCGAGCGGGTCGCGGCCATGCAGGAACGGCTCTATATCGACCCCACAGGCTGGAACGGAACTTCGGAAAATCTCTCGATGCTGCCGGTCGTCCAAGAGGCTGTCTGGCATGACCGAAAGCTCACTTTCCGCTACTGGAAGGCGGGCCGGGAATTTGTGGAGCGGACGGTGGACCCGCTCGGACTTGTGGCAAAAGGCAGTACCTGGTATCTGTTTGCGCGCACGCCGGACGGCTTTCGTACGTATCGCATCTCGCGCATGGAAGATGCTCGAGTTCTGGAGGAGCCGTGCGACCGCCCTGCGGATTTCGATCTCGAAAGTCACTGGAAGGCATCCACCCAACGATTCCGCGATGAAATCAGCCAGGCTGTCGAAGCGTACCGCCGCGCTCTGGCGTTGCGGCTGGAGACCGAACGCCGCGCCGCCCAGGAACTGGAGATCGCGAAGCAGGTGCAGGCCCGGCTGTTCCCGCAAGTGTTTCCTCGTCTTGAAACGCTCGAGTATAAGGGCGTGTGCCTGCAGGCGCGCCATGTTGGCGGGGATTATTTTGATTTCCTTGATCTTGGACGAAACCGGCTGGGCATCATCGTCGGCGACATATCGGGGAAGGGCATCGCTGCCGCGCTTCTTATGGCGAATCTGCAAGCTAATGTGCGCAGCCAGTCCGCCATTGCTCTTGAAGAGCCGCAGCGACTCCTGCGGTCGGTCAACCAGCTTTTCTACTCGAACACTACACCAAGCGCGTACACGACGCTCTTTTTCGCTGAGTACGATGACCGTTCGCGTTGCCTGCGTTACGCGAATTGCGGCCATCTTTCCGCCATTCTCCTGCGTGCCGATGGCGTGATCGAGTTTCTCAGCTCGAACTGTACCGTGTTAGGCCTGTTCGAGGAATGGGAATGCGCTATTGCGGAAACCCATCTCTTTTGCGGAGACGTGCTGCTGCTCTACACGGATGGAGTGACGGAAACGTTCAACGATTCGGACGACGACTTTGGCGAGCAGCGTTTGATAGAAGCACTCAAGCGCCACCGGCATCTCTGCCCTGAATCCACGCTGGGCGAAATCCTTAACGAAGTACGGAATTTCAGCTCACGCGAACAGCATGACGATATTACGTTGATCGTCGCCAAATGCAATCCATCTTGAATTTAGAACCAGAAAGGATAACAGGTGCCTCTTCCTTCAGACGAGAAATTGCTTGCGCTCGCCCAGGACCTACTGAACCAATTCGATGCGATCTTTGGTCTTCACCCGGGCTTTCGACCCGCTCATGCCAAGGGCGTCATGCTCAGCGGCACATTCACGCCCAGTCGTGAAGCCGCGAGTCTCACGCGCGCTCCGCATATCACGCGTGATTCCACCCCGGTGACGGCGCGGTTCTCGAATTCGACAGGGCTCCCCGAGATTCCAGATAGCGAACCGAACGCAAACCCGCGCGGGCTCGCAATACGCTTTAATCTGGCAGAGCACGTTCACACCGACATCGTGAGTCATTCGAGCGATGGTTTTCCGACTAGAACGGGTCAGGAATTTCTCGAATTCTTGCGCGCTGCTGCTGCGAGCCAGGCGGCGAAAGAGTCGCCGTCGCCTATCGAAAAATTCCTGGCATCGCATCCGGCGGCCCTTCAATTTGTGCAGACGCCCAAGCCGTCTCCGTCCAGTTTTGCCAATGAAGCTTACTTTGGTGTTACGGCGATGCGCTTCACCAATAAGGATGGACTGAGCCGGTTTGGCCGGTATCGGATCGTGCCCGAGGCGGGGGTGTCGCATCTGGATGGGGATGCCGATGCGAAAGAACCGAATTTTCTTTTCGATGAGCTTACAAGCCGTATCAAAGGAGCGCCCGTCAACTTTCAGATACTTGTTCAGGTTGCGGATAGTTCCGATACGGTGGATGATGCGACCGTGCACTGGCCGGAACGCCGCCCGCTTATTCAATTCGGCAGAGTCAGTTTGACGGCTCTGGTTCCGGAGAATGCGCACGAGCAGAAGAAAATCATCTTCGACCCGATTCCGCGTGTAGACGGCATTGAAGCTTCGAATGATCCACTATTGGAGCTGCGCGCGGCCATTTATCTCATGAGTGGCCGCCGGCGTCGCCAAGCGCCTGAGTGATCGTCTCGCAATTCTGCCAGTTACAAAACCGCCGTCGTGTCTGCGCGTCCCTTTTTACAAATTTAGAAATCGGTTACTAACGAAAATTTCGTATTGTGTGTAACTGTAGCACGCGCTAACGTGGACTTGTCTCGTGAATGGGTGTTTCTTCATGGAACCCTCATGAGAGGGGGTCTGCGAGTGCGCGTGCCGATTGACACGCAAGCGGCATAGGTCGAAACAATCGCTCGTCCGGTATACCCGCTGTGTTTCGCAGGTCCGTACTCTCCGATTCGATGTGTGAATAGGGCTTACTCAAAAGCCCTTTGGGAGTAAGTTGATGTTGCGTAAACCAAATGGGCGTGCTAGCGCCTGCCCACTTTTGAAATTCTTCGGTGTCAAGTTTGGATCTGGCGTTGTTTTCGGCCTGATCTTACTGACCGGGATAGCTTACGGCCAGATGGCCGCCAATCTCAGCGGAACTGTTACTGATCCCAGCGGCGCTGTCGTCGCGAATGCGACGGTTACTCTGCAGAACCAGCAGACAAACGATATTCGCACCAGCGCAACGAACAGCGACGGCCTCTTTACGTTCGCTGCGGTTAACGCCGGGACATATACGCTGCACGTGGAGGTCACCGGCTTCGCGCCGTGGAACCTGCCGGGGATTCAACTTAACGCCGGAGACCAGCGGACTCTCTCGACCATTGTGCTCCAGGTCAACACGGCAGCGACGCAGACAACCGTGAGCGCCGAAAGCGCTATCATTCCGCCGAATAACGCCTCGCGCTCAGCGCTGATCAGTTCTGAAGAAATGGAGAAGCTTGCGATCGTCGGACGCGATGCAACCGAACTGCTGACGATACTTCCGGGCATGTCAATCGCGTCGTCAGGCGGCGTATCGTTGACGAATAGCTCGGGCTACAACCCGACGGTAACGGGAATCGGGCAAACGGGTGTTGGAAATTTCACCTCAAACGGAGGCGAGCCGAATGGAAGCGCTCAGACGTTTCTCGACGGCGCCAGCATCGTCGATCCAGGAAACATGGGCGCTGGCCTTCAGACCCTCAATCCCGACATGCTCTCGCAAGTGAACGTGGTCAGTTCGACTTTTGGGGCGAATAGTCCAGGCGGTCCAATGGTCATCACGGCTGTAAGCAAAGCCGGCGCTTCGCAGTTTCACGGCGAGGCATACCTATATGTGCGCAACCAGGTTTTCAACTCGAACAGCTGGGGAGACAATAATACCGGCACCCCAAAGCCGCCCGGCTCGTACTATTATCCTGGCGGAAACATTGGAGGGCCGATTTATATCCCCCATACCCGCTTCAACAGGGCAAACAGTAAATTATTCTTCTTTGTAGGATACGAGAATTATCAGCAGACGTTCCCGGGGCCGCTGCTCGAGACTATCGTGCCAACGGCCGGTATGCGGAATGGCGATTTCAGTCCCGCCTCGCTAACGCCCATCTGCCCGGCCGGGTCGCATGCTGTGTATTGCTCTCCCATTACGGGCACTTATGCGGGTCTTTCCGGATCGCAGGCTGCCCTCAACGGCACGCCCATCACTCTGCCGAGCGGGGTCCCGATTACCGGCAATGTCATCCCTATGAGTGCCATGGACCCGGGTGGCCTCGCCATCATGAAGTTTATGGCCCAGCCGAACGCGACTTATACGGCTGCTAGTCCATACAACTATGTGAATCAGCTGAACTATTACCAGAATGGATGGCTGTTCCACAGCCGCTTTGATTATTCGGTCGGCAACAACGATAAGCTGTTCTTCACGTACAATCAGCAGGGCGAAGCGGATATCAACCAGGTAAACGAATACTGGACGCCGGCGAACTCGGCGCAATATCCAAGTGCGATTACGGCCAATGATACGTCGAGGACGATGACATTGAACTACGTTCACATTTTTGGCGCGACGCTTACGAATGAGGCGATTGCAAGTTATGCATACTTCATCCAACCGTTTGTGCTTTCAAATCCCACAGCTGCGAGCCGGTCAACATACGGGTATCCGTACTCGGGCTACTTCGCCAATAACGCGTTTCAGATGCCCTCACTGAGTAACTGGGGGAACTATGGGTACCCGGTTTACCTAATGGAAGGCGGGTTTGAGAATGGATCGGTGTTTGCGAAAAAGGTAGTTCCCAGTTTTGCCGACAATCTTACGTGGGTGAAGGGAGCCCATACCATGATGTTCGGCTACTATTTCATGCACAGCGCGAACAGGCAAACGTCGACCGGGCAATATTCGCAAGGCCAGTTCACATTCGGTAATGCCGGAAGCTGGGTCACTGCCGGGTCACCCTATTATCCCGGCACGGGTAACCCGATCGCCAACATCCTCCTCGGCCTTCCCACGTCGTTCACGCAGTCAAACACTATCCCCGTAACGAATTTGTTCTATCGAACGAACGCTTTCTATCTGCAAGACCAGTGGCAGGCAACCAAGAAAGTAACAGTGACGTACGGGGTGCGCTTTGACCATATCGGTCCGTGGCTCAATGCATACAACGCCGGCATGGCCGTTTTCAATCCAGCCGCGTACACGAATGCGGCAACGGCAGGCCAGCTTCCGGGACTCACCTGGCACGGAATAGATCCCAGTGTTCCGAACTCAGGCATTTATAACTATCCGTGGGCCTTTGTTTCTCCTCGGGCAGGCATCGCCTGGGACATCTTTGGGAACGGCAAGACCGTTCTGCGCGGCGGCTGGGGCCGGTACCGCTACCAGGATCAATATAACGAATGGGCGGGCGCTGTGACGCCGACGCAAGGCCAGGTGACGCGCAGTTCACCGTTCAATCAGACGCTTGCTCAGATCAACGCGTATCAGTTCGCGGCCGGGCAGGCCCTCTCGCCAGGATCGCTCGGAAACGTGTTTGTTGTGGATCCAAGTGACACACGGCGGCCGCTCAACGATAACTACAATTTCACGATCACGCAACGGGCGCCGGGAAACTCCGTCGCAGAGATTGCATACGTTGGCAGCCGGACCCGGTATATGAACAATACCGAGAACTATCTGGCGAGCAACAACAACTACGGTCTCGCGAATATTAACCTGATAGGCCCCGGAGCACTCTTTCTGCCTGATCCGGTCACGGGCGCGGCACCGAATCCGGCGGGCGCAAACACGGCGAATTACCGGCCGTATCGGCTCTATAACCAGATTGTGCTGGTAAATAACAACCTTTGGTCGAACTACAACGCCCTGCAGGCGAGCTGGACGAAACAGACGGGACGGCTTACGTTCCAGTTGAGCTACACGTTTTCCAAGGTACTCGGCATCAATTCTGCTAATGATCCGTTCAACTTTGCGAACGATTACGGCCCTATGGGATATGACCGCACTCACGTGGTGAATACTGCGTATTCGTATGACACAGGCGCCTGGTTCCATGGCAATAAGTTTCTTGGCGGTGTGATCAACGGGTGGCTGATATCGGGAATCACCGTGTGGCAGAGCGGCGTGCCAGTGAATGGGGCAGCCAGCACTTCATTCGGCATCAGCGGTCTGGGGACTTACAACCTGAGCAATCAGGTGATTCTCGGAACGCCCGATGTAGCTCTGGTTCCTCTACTGACATGCAGCCCGACGAGTAACCTGGGCGCGCATCAGTATATCAACGGCGGTTGTTTCACAGTCCCGGGGCCCGGGAACGGTACTTACCAGGATCCGTACATATCTTCGCCCGCGTTCTTCAACACGAACTTGTCGGTTCAGAAGACGTTCAGCATAACCGAACGTCAGAAGCTCCAGATTCGGTTCTCGGCGTTCAACGTGTTCAACCATCCGCTCTGGAGTTTCAATCCGAACAACAATTCCGACCTGGTGCTGCAGTTCAATGCCCCTGCGCCGGGTCAAATTCCGGTGAACGCGAACTCGCAATTCGGGGTCTTGAATTACAAGGAGAGCCCGCAGGGCGCTTCCGCGGCCAACCGCACCATCGAGTTCGCTCTAAAATACATGTTCTGAGCGCCGCGACATCAGCGGACGTTCGGAAAAGCGCGCTTGTATTGATCGGCTAGCGGGATTTGGACGCCGAGTTCCTGGGCGGCTTTAATGGGCCAGTATGGCTCGCGCAGGAACTCGCGGGCGAGCAACACCAGATCCGCTGATTCATCGCGAATGATGTTTTCTGCTTGCTGCGCGTCTGTGATGAGCCCGACGGCACCGGTCAGGATGCCGGTTTCCCTGCGGATTCGCTCGGCGAAAGGCACTTGATAACCCGGATCAGCCGACGGAATGGGCACGTAGGGAAGGGTTCCGCCGGATGAGCAGTCGATCAGATCGACGCCGAGCAGTTGAACCGCGCGAGCCAACTCGACTGACTCGTCAAGTGTCCAGCCGTCTTCGGCCCAATCACTCGCGGAGATGCGGAGAAACAGCGGCAAGGTAGCGGGCCAGACTGCGCGAACGGCTTTGGCGACGTCGGACGCGAACCGGAAACGGTTTTCGAGCGATCCACCGTATTCGTCCGTTCGCTGATTAGAGAGCGGCGACAAGAATTCGTGAATGAGATAACCGTGCGCCCCGTGTAACTCGATAACTTCGAAGCCGGCTTGCAGGGCGCGCTGCGCAGCTTCGGCGAATCTGCTAACGATCTCGTGAATTTCGGGTGTGGTGAGCGCGGCAGGGACCGGGGACGCGGGGCTGAAAGGGATGGCGCTGGGAGCGACAGGCCGCCATCCGCCGACAGACTCGGAAACGACGCCCCCGCCGCGCCAGGGGACATCCGTGCTGGCCTTGCGTCCGGCGTGTGCGAGCTGAATGCCGGGGACCGAGCCGCGATCTTTGATGAAGCGAGCCACGCGGGCAAGCGGGTCAATGTGGTCGTCCTTCCAGATGCCAAGATCCCATGGAGAGATTCGCCCGCGAGGCTCAATGGCGGTTGCCTCCGCAATGACCAGGGCCGCGCCGCCGATTGCCCGGCTGCCCAGATGGACCAGATGCCAATCATTCGCGAAACCGTCAACGCAAGAATACTGGCACATGGGCGATACCACGATGCGATTCGGAAACTCGATATCGCGGATACGAAGTGGCGTAAAAAGCTGAACGCCGCCGGTCTGACGGGAGAGATGAGGCGACACTGCGGAGGTGCTCATAGTTTCAGTATCGGAAACGGAGGGAGGACGTATATATGGGCGGTAGGCCTCGGACCCCGCAGATGAGCCGTTCTCCGACTCCGGGCGGCGGAAGGGGATGCACATGTATGAGGCGACCGGCAGCGCGTGCGAGACATAGTCTCGAATAGGCGCGATGAGATGATTGGAGTCGGTGAAAGGAGCGTTGATGATCACACTAGCGGATGCACGGCGGGTGATTGCAGCGGCTGAGAAGAAGGCCCAGGAGATCGGACAGCCCATGAACATCGCGGTTGTCGACGCGGGCGGCAACCTTGTAGCGCACGTGCGCATGGACGGCGCCTGGATTGGCAGCGTCGATATTT
>JAFAMM010000225.1 GCA_019233375.1 Acidobacteriaceae bacterium | reverse complement strand
CTGGGTGAGTAATGTCGTGATAATACTATTCGCAGCTGACCGCGCAGCACACGCATTACGAACTCATCGACTTGGGCACGTTCGGGGGACCGAACAGTTCCGTGCCTACGTACGCATCTTGCCTCAATGCCTAATCCAGTCACCGGTGTTGTATGCCCCAAAACTCGCACCAGCGATGCGAGAAGCGCGCGTTCCTCTATAACGCGAAGTACTTTGGGTTATGGAGGCGGCGGGAGTTGAACCCGCGTCCGAAAAAGTCTGCAATGCAAAGCCTACGTGTGTAGCCGGTTCTGTATATTCGGCGGCTTCCTATAAAACCGGCAAGAGCGAAAGTCGCCTAGTCCGATTGATGTCAGCCCATGGCTCCGGACCGAAACCTGGTACCTATCCTGCAAAATGACGCTCACTGGCTGGCGCGCAGGCTCACCAGCCGGAGCGGCTACTCAGTTAATTAAGCAGCGTAAGCAAACTGCTGATTATTGGCAGTTGTTGTTTTCCGATCGTTTTACGGGAGCTCGGAACCCGACACGCCTTCACACAACAGTCCAATCCCGTCGAAACCGTTGCGCCCCCATCTCTGAGAGTGACTCCAGTCTATCAATTAGATGAACGCAGTGCACGGTGCGATTCCGGTTGCGCGGCGTTCCGGTCCAATGGTCCAATATAAGTGTTGCCTGCAACCATGCAGAGCGCCGTTGCTACTCCCTTACCCACTCCAGCGACAGGGGAAGAACAGGGTGAGAAGCACGGGCGGCTGTTCCACGTCATACTGCTCGATGATGACGAGCACACCTACGACTATGTAGTCGAAATGCTGCAGAAGCTCTTCTTCCTATCCTTAGATGTCGCCTTTCAACACGCCGTTGAGGTAGACACGACCGGCCGAACGGTTGTGATCACGTGCGAGCGGCCGCAGGCCGAATTCGCCCGCGACCAGATCCACGCCTACGGAGCCGACCCGAGAATGCCGAAATCCAAAGGCTCGATGTCCGCGGTTCTGGTGCCGGCCGGAAACACTGCCGCCCAGTGAAGCAGGTGTCTTTCCGTCTCAAAGTACACTAAAGGTAGATCTCCTGAAAAGTCGCGCTTGCAAGTTGTCGGGATGTCTATCTCGATAGCTGCCAAAACTGAATGATCACAACAGAAGCACTTACACCGCCTGGTCGCGTTCTGTCTCCCGGCGTCCGTAGAAAAAGCTGGGCGACATATCTGTGCCTCTCCTGGTTTTTGGCCTTTCGCGCATTCGGCAATCTGGCGCTTGCGTGGGGTGCCAGGCACCTTTCGGAAGGTCTGGCCGTCAATCCCGCGGCGTATGTCCGCGCCATGGCGAACCCTTTTATCGCCGTGGGCGTTCTGCTGCTGCTCGGCGGCATGCTATCCCGAATGGCACTGCTGAGTCTTGCGGATCTTAGCTTCGTTCTGCCGATGACTTCTATTGGCTATGTTGTTTCGGCCGTGTTCGGCCGCGTTTTCCTGCACGAGACGGTGAGCCCGGCGCGCTGGCTCGGGGTTCTGCTGATCTTCTTAGCCGCCGTGCTGGTTGGTTCGACCGCCCAGAACACTACGATGTCTCCGGGACAGCAATCCGGCGGGCCCCGGTCGTCCGCTGGCTACTGACCTGCTCGAAGAGTATTGTTCGGCTGCGCGAACATGGCGTTGAATCGCTTTTGCTGCTCGGGAGTCAGCACGTCGAGGATATGGCGTCTGCCATGTTCGGCCACATCTTCGCGCTCATCCTCGATGTTCTGGTAATACTTGCCGTAATCGTCGAGCAGTTTTGTGATCTTGGCCTGTTGATCAGATGAAAGGTTCAATTCCGTCCGAAGGCGCTCCAAACCATAGCTGCGCGCCGCTTCGATCGCCCTCTGCTGGTTGACGATTCCGGCCATTCGCGCATGCAGCAAGCTGCGCGTCACCACCGCCCCGCACATCGCGCCGGCGAGGAAAATTAGGGCAAAAATCGTCAGTACCCTGGGATTCTTCCAGCTTGCCTCGGCGCGGCACCCCATCGCCCGTCTCGTTGTGGCTGCTACGGCTATTGGATGTTTCCTTGATGAACTGCGAAGTTCTGAAGAACCGCGTCCCGTTGCTGTGCCTGGTCGCCCACCACGAGGGGGTCGTCATGCAACTGTTGGGCGACGATGTTTTCACCGAGCAAGTGCCCGTCAAGGCCTTCCTCGGTCAGCACGTAGCTCCCAAGCACGACCGCGATCATCAGCGAAGCATAAGCCAGACGCTTGCCAAACGGAGAGTAGATGAACACCGCCCACATCGAGTCTCTTGCGCGTTCCTCGATGCGTTGCATAACCCGCGCATAGAAACCTGCGGACGGCTCGAGTTCTCTCGGTGCTCGCAGTGTCTGGAGCAGTGCCGCTTGCGCCCGCATTGTGCCCAGTTCTACAGAGCAGCTTTCGCACAAGACGAGGTGCTGTTTCGCTTTCGGACAGTCCCCTTTGCCCGTGAGCAGAAACTCAAGCCCATTTCGAACGGAACCATGCATATTTCCCTCAAATTAACCCAACCACTTTCGCGAGTCTGCGCTCGTTTAGAAACTCGAATCTCTAACTACAACGAACTGCCAGTCGGCAGGGGCGGCGCTAGCGGGCCTTTAGCTAGCCTATCGGCTGCCTTCACCAGCTTCTGACGAGCCCGGAACAGCTTTACCTTTATCGTGTTTTCGTTCATTCCGGTCATCTCAGACAATTCCTCCACCGAGTGTCCTTCCACTTCCTTCAGCAGAATAAGCATCCGGTCTTCTTCGGATACCTTGGACAACAGTTTCAGAATCAGATCGTGTTGTGCGAGCCGGTGATCGATGGCCGGCGTCTGATCCGTCGCCGGCTCGGCACTCTCCATGCGCAAAGAGTCATCCGCTGAGAAGTCGCTCTCGTACACCAGCTTCCGAACGCGCTTTTTCCGCAAGTAGTCGTAGCATTCGTTGACCGTGATCTTATAGATCCACGTCAGCAGTGAGCTGCGGAAATCGAAATTTCGGATCGAAAAGTAAATTTTGGCGAATACCTGCTGCGCGATGTCCTCCGCATCGTTGCGGTTGCGCAGAATGCCGTAGATGATCGAAAAGACTTTCGCCTGATAACGCTCCACGATTTCGCGGAACGCGATTTCGTCCTGCGCTTGCACTCGCCGGACTAACGCCGCTTCGTCCGACGTCCGGTAATCCAACTTGCCTTTTGCTTGGGTCGCGTCGCCGGCTGTAGCCGGGAATGGTAAAGTCGCGGTCAGCCCCTTCATAGGTACATCCGTCACGACGTTGAGTCTTTCCAGGGGGTTACAAAAACTACCCCGGTATTATCCCACAGCTGTAGCCTGGTGAACGCCCGTGGCATCCAAGACCTCGAATATGGTTGTATCCTGAGTATAGGACGAGGGCCGCGTGTACCGGGTTCCGGACGCATGACGGGCGCTAACCATATAAGGAGAAACGAAGAATGATCCAACTAACGGAAACTGCCGTGTCCAAGGTAAACGAAATTCTGAACATGCAGGAGCCGAAACCGGCCGGGTTGCGCATCGCTGTCGTGGGTGGGGGCTGTTCCGGCTTTAGCTACTCTATGGCTTTTGAAAACCAGCCGAACATGCTGGACAAAACCTACAACTTCGGCGATCTTAGGGTATTCATTGACCAGGCGAGCATGCTGTACCTGGACGGCGCGGAAGTGGATTATGTGGAAACACTTGAAGGTTCCGGCTTTAAGTTCAACAATCCACACGTGAAATCAACTTGCGGCTGCGGCAGCTCTTTCAGCGCCTGAGTCGAGCCGAATTCTTGCAGGGCCGGTTAGGATTCAGCATCCTGCCGGCCCTGTCGTGTGTCTGCTCATGCAACACCTTCTGACTGAAACTCAAAATCCGGCGTCGTCCTCGATCGACTCTGTTCCCACGGAGAACATGCTGCGGATTATCAGTGCGGCAGATCAGCAAGTCGCAACCGCAGTGGAACGTGTGATCCCGCATATTGCCCTTGCCGTCGACCGCATCGCAGATCGCCTGCAGACTGGCGGGCGGCTATTCTACCTGGGCGCCGGGACTTCAGGCCGGTTGGGTGTTCTGGACGCCTCCGAATGCCCGCCCACATTCAATTCGCCGCCAGATCTGGTGCAGGGGATCATCGCCGGCGGCGACCGCGCGCTGCGTACCTCGATCGAAGGCGCCGAGGACGATCCGGACCAGGGCCGGCAGGATTTGATCGCGCACGGCTTTTCAACAGGCGACGCCCTCGTCGGCATCGCCGCCAGTGGGCGCACGCCCTATGTTCTCGGCGGCATCGCGCACGCGCGCTCGATCGGCGCGCTTACCATCGGCGTGAGCTGCACGCCCGGCTCCGAACTAGCGCACGCCTCCGAGATCGCCATCACCCCGCTGCCCGGTCCCGAAATTCTAACGGGATCAACCCGTATGCGAGCAGGCACAGCGACTAAGCTGGTTTTGAACATGATCAGCACCGGGGTAATGGTTCGGCTGGGTTATGTTTACGGCAACCTGATGGTGAATGTGCAGCCAACCAATGTGAAGCTGACCGATCGCGCACGGCGTATTATCGCCAGCATCGCAGGCGTGTCTTATGATGAAGCGTCGCGGCTGTTATCGGAAGCTGGTTCGGTTCGAACCGCCGTCCTGATGCATCGATGCGGTCTGAGCCGGAGCGAAGCGGAATCAAAGCTTGCTGAGGCGCACGGCCGTTTGCGGTTTGCGCTTGGCGAGTAGCCGGATCCGTCCGCCGCGACCGAACAACCTGAATGGATAAGTTCAAAATTGTGGGAGGCGCCCCGCTGAGCGGTGAACTCCCGGTGAGCGGCTCAAAGAACTCCGCTCTCCCAGCACTTGCCGCATGTCTGCTGACTGAGGAGCCCGTCGTCCTCCACCGTATCCCGCAGGTGAAGGACATCGCAACCATGCAGGACCTACTCACCTACATAGGCGCCAAGGTGGATTCGCAAGACGGCACGGTGCGGGTGGATGCGGAGACGCTTGACAGGCCGGAAGCACCCTACGAGGTGGTGAAAACCATGCGTGCCTCCAGTCTTGTACTCGGTCCGCTGGCCGGCCGGACAGGGCGGGCGCGTGTGTCCATGCCTGGCGGCTGCGCCATTGGAGCACGCCCGATTAACCTGCACGTCTCCGCGCTGGAACAACTCGGAGCGCACATCGAGCAATCGCATGGCTACGTGGAAGCGCAAGCGTTGCAAGGTCTGGAGGCGGCCAATATCCACTTTGACAGGATCACAGTTACAGGCACGGAAGATGTGATGATGGCTGCCGTGCTCGCCCGTGGCACCACGGTCATCCGGAACGCCGCGCGAGAACCAGAGGTCAAAGATCTGGCCGAGTTGCTTAACAAGATGGGCGCCAAGATACAGGGTGCCGGCACATCCATCATCGCTATTGAGGGCGTGGAACGCCTGCATGGCGCCGAACACACCATCATTCCGGATCGGATCGAGGCAGGCACATTCCTGCTCGCTGGGGCGATTACCAAGGGCGATGTCACCGTCACGGGCTGCAACCCCGAGCACATAGCGGCTCTGACCATCAAGATGGGTCAGGCCGGGGCCGATATCGAAGATGCAGGCTGCTGCGCGTTGCGCGTACGCTGCCGCCGCAGGCCCAAGGCGATCGATATCACTACCGAAGAATACCCGGGCTTCGCCACGGATCTGCAGGCCCAGTACATGTCCTGGATGGCCATCGCGCATGGCATCAGTTTCATCACCGAAACCATCTTCGAAAACCGCTTCATGCACACGCAGGAGCTCGCGCGCATGGGTGCGAACATACGCATCGAAGGGCGGCAGGCGATTGTAGCTGGGGAAGACCGGCTCACGGGAGCGCAGGTGCTCGCCTCGGATCTAAGGGCCAGCGCGTCTCTCGTGCTCGCGGCCATGATGGCGGAAGGCGAATCTCTCATTGATCGCGTCTATCACATGGACCGCGGCTATGAACGCTTCGAGGAGAAGCTGGCCGCTGTTGGCGCTCATATCGAGCGCCTAAAATAACGTCTAGATGGCTGAGGCCGTAAAAGAACACACGGAAGGCTTTCTGGCGATCGTCCGCGATGCGAAAACCCGTATTCGGGAGATCGATATCGACGAGTACAAACGCCTGCGTGAATCGGGCCAGGCGGGTCAGCTAGTTGATGTTCGTGAAGATCACGAGTGGGAAGCTGCTCATGCCGCTGGAGCGATTCACCTCGGCAAGGGCATCATTGAGCGGGACATCGAAACCACCTTTCCCGACAAAAATGCAAAGCTCGTTCTCTATTGCGGTGGTGGTTACCGTTCGGCTCTCGCGACCGACAATCTGCAGAAAATGGGTTACAGAAACGTCATTTCGCTCGACGGCGGCTGGCGCGCAATTGAAGCCTCCGGTCTGCCGCTCGAAGGCTCCGAAACGCCTTCAGCTTAGCTCGTGTTCCAGAGTTTTGGCTATTTGCAGCAGTGCCGGCTCTGAGAAGGGCGCGCCAATAAGCTGTAGCGCAACCGGCATGCCGTCTTCGCCTGTGCCGCACGGCATGGAGAGCGCCGGCTCGCCGAAAAAGTTCATCCCGCGAACGAGGCGTGTGGTCGCCATGCGCGTATCTTCCGTTCGTCCCTGAATTTCGAGGGTGGTCTCGGATGAGAGTGGCGCGGTGGTAGGCGTCGTGGGACAGGCGAGCACATCGATCTCCTTCCACAACGACGAAAATTCGCGCCTTAAGGCCGCGCGCACCCGTTGCGCGTTCACGTAGTCGGATCCATGCAGTATACGGCCTTGTTCTATCAGTGACCAGACATCGTCTCCAAACTTGGATCGATCGGTTTCCCGCGAATACAGCGCCGCTACTTCACAGAGCTGAATGATGCGTGCCGCTGCATTCGCATCCTCAAAGTTTGGTACACGAACGTCCGCGGTCTCCGCCCCCAAGCGCTGCATCTCGCGTACGCTTCGTTTGACCGCTTCCGCCACATCATCCCGGACGCGGTCCAGGAAAAAATTCGAAGGCACTCCCACCCGTACCGACTTCAGGTGAGACCGTATCGGCAAGTTGAAATCGCCTGCGGGCCTGCTTGAGCAGCTTGCGTCGCGTGTGTCCGGTCCCGCAATGACGTTCATCGCGAGCGCGCAGTCCTCAACCGTAGCACCCAACGGCCCCACGTGGTCCAAGCTGAATGCGAGTGGCAGCACTCCAAACCGGCTGACCCGTCCATAAGTCGGCTTCAATCCCGTGATCCCGCAAAAACTCGCTGGGATCCTCACCGAGCCGCCCGTATCCGTTCCGAGCGCCGTTGGAAGAAAACCAGCAGCAATAGCAGCGGCCGAGCCGCCGCTGGAGCCGCCCGCAAGCCGCTCCGTATCGAGCGGATTCAGCACGCTTCCGAAGTGCGGATTCTTTGAAGTGATTCCGAATGCCAGTTCGTGCAGGTTCGTCTTTCCGACGGAGACTGCGCCTGCTGCCTTAAGCCGCTCGACTACGGTGCCGTCGTAATTCGGAACAAAATCTCGATAGACCAGCGACCCAGCGGTGGTCCGCACGCCTTTGGTATAGAACAGGTCTTTGAAGGCAATCGGAATGCCGTGGAATGGGCCGCGATCCACTCCCCTGGCCAGTTCGTCATCGAGCGCGGCCGCGTGTACGCGCGCTTCGTCCTCAGTCACAGTGATGAAGCACTTAAAGCTGTCCCGCTCTTTGA
>JAFAMM010000025.1 GCA_019233375.1 Acidobacteriaceae bacterium | reverse complement strand
CCGGTCGGATCACTGACATAGAGTGAAGCGGTTCGCGTGCCCACTGAGCCTGCCGAAAATTGAACGGTGATGGCACAATTAGCATTCGGTGCCAGCATATTGCCGCAGGAACTGGTGACGAGTTTGAAGTCCCCAGCATTCGCGCCGCCGATAGTCATGCCACTGATCTCGAGCGCGGCGTTTCCGGAATTTGAGAGCGCCAGAACCTGTGTGCTCGAGCCGCCTAGCGGCAAGACCCCGAAGTTAAATGCGGTTGTGTTCAGCGCAATCTTCGGAGTTCCCGTTCCCGAACCACTGAGGGTGACGGTTTGCGTAGAGTTCGCTGCCGAGTCCGTAAATGTAAGGACAGCCGAACGTAAGCCGTCAGCCGAGGGTGTGAAGGTCACCGAGACACCGCAGTTCGCGCCGATCCCGAGTGTGGGCTGGCAATTGTTGACGAGTTTGAAATCACCGGCATTCCCACCAACGATCGATACCGACGAGATGCTTAAGCTCGTGTTTCCTGTATTCGAAAGCTGAACAGTTTGGGCGACGGCGGGCGATCCCACCGCTTGTGCTCCAAAGGAGATGCTCGCGGGAGTCGCGGAAGCCGCCGGATTCAGCAAGCCGGTTCCATTGAGCGACACCGTTTGCGGGGAGCCGGCCGACGAATCCGTGATCGTCACTGCAGCAGTGCGCACGCCGCCCGCGCTAGGAGCGAATACGACCGAGATGCTGCAGCTCGAATTTATGGCCAAGCTCGCTTGGCACGTTGTGCTCATGCCGAAATCGTTTGTGTTTGTGCCGGTCAACTGGATACCGGTAATCGCCAACACCGCACTGCCAGAGTTCGACAAGGAGACCGTCTGCGATGCCGAGACCGCGCGAACCGAGATGCTGCCGAAATTTAAACTGCTCAATGACAAAGAGGCAGCAGGAACGCCGATTCCCACCCCGGCAAGCCCAACTGTTTGTGGCAGGTTTGATGCCGATCCGGTAAGAGTCAGGGCTGCGACCCGGCTGCCGGGAGCAGATGGCAAGAAGGTGACAGAAATTGTGCATCCCGCTCCGGGTGCGATTGCCGCCGAACAGCCGTTGCTTGCCGAAAAGTCGGACGGGTTTGCACCGGCGATCGAGATGGCCGATACGGAAAGGTTCCCGTTTCCCGTGTTTGTGACCAGCAGATTCTGAGCGCTGCTTGTGCTTTTCACGTTTTGAGAGGGAAAGTTGATCGTCGACGTCGAAAGCGTTGCCGTTCCGCTCACCGCGCCGGTTCCGGTCAGAGGAATCGATTGCGGGGAGCTTGCCACTGAGTCTGTCAGGACCAGGAAGGCGCTGCGGGATCCCGTGGCACCGGGTGAGAACGTGAGGGAGATGTTGCAACTTGCGCCCGCCGCAAGCGAACTGCCGCAGGTGTTCGCATATATGTTGAAATCCGCGGCATTCACACCGGAAAGTGACATGCCCGTTATCGAGAGGGTGGCTCCACCCGTATTTGAAACCGTGACCTGCAGAGGGGCGGCGGTGGTTCCGAGCGTGACAGTACCGAACGCGGCGGATGCGGGGCTGACGCTCACTCTCGGAACGGTGCCGCTGCCGCCCGTTCCGGTTAGGGACAGGTCTTCCCCCGATTCAAACAGCGAGTTTTCGGAGAGGATAAGCGTACCGCTGGCCGCGCCGGTTTTCGACGGCACAAATGCCAATGCGATCACGCACGATGAACCCGGCGCGACCGCCGTCGATTTCGAACAATCAACCGACCCCGACGGCTGCTGTACGAATCCCGACGGAACGGTGATGCTCGAAAATGTGAGCGGCAGGTTGCCTATATCGAGTGCGGTCAGAGGGTACGTCGCACTCTGTTGGCCGACATTCACGGTTCCGAAGGATACCGGCTGAGGGAGTGGCGAAATTTCTACAATCATGTTGGCAGGAGGGCTCGCGACATAGATATTGCCCTGCGGATCGAGCGCCAATGCCTGCGGAGCTGACACGACGGCCGTGCCAGTTGGCGTGCTTGTCAGTGTAAAAATGATTCCGTTTGAAGCTTGGACTTCGCGAACGAAATGGATGGCATCATCGGCGATATAGACATTCCCTGCTGCATCCGCTCTTACGGCAACCGGTTGGCTAAGCTCGGCGCTGGTAGCGGGGCCGAGATCACCGCTGTATCCGTATTGGCCGTTGCCGGCGAAGGCTGTTATGGTGCCCGAAGCACTGTTCACTTTACGGATCATGCTGTGACCCGAGTCGGCGATGTACAAGTTACCGCTCGCGTCGAAGGCGATACCGCGCGGATTGTTCAGAATCGCCCCGGTTGCGGGTCCGCCATCTCCGAGCCCATCGGTGCCGCCGCCGCCTCCGCCGCCGGCAACCACGCTTATAATTCCGGTAACCGCATTCACCTCGCGAATCAATCCGTTGAACGAATCGGCGATGTACAGGTTGCCGGCCGCGTCGAGGGCCACGTCGCTGGGGCCGGACAAGATCGCGCTGGTAGCAGGTCCCCCATCGCCGAGCCGGTCGGCTTGTGATGATGCTGTGCCGCCTCCCGCAACGGTGCTGATCTGTCCGCTCGGAGTAACCCTCCGGATCCGATTGTTACCCTGGTCGGCAATGTAGAGGTTTCCCATGCCGTCGATGGCAAGCCCGCCAGGAGTCTGCAGCAGCGCCTGAGTGGCGGGCCCCCCGTCGCCGGAAAAGCCTGCCGCGCCGCCGAGTCCCGCAGCCGTCGTGATGTTCCCGGTCGATACGCTCACCTTCCGGACGACTTGATTCAGCGAGTCAGATATATAAACATTCCCGAGCTGGTCTATCGCGAGTCCATCAGGATTACTGAGCATGGCCTTCGTTGCGAGCCCGTTGTCGCCGGAGTATCCCATCGAGCCGGTACCGGCGAAAGTCGTCATCGTGCCGGGATAGAGCGCGATTTGCGCCGCCGCGCCGATACCATGGAGAAACGTTGCGCCGAGGGGATTTCCTTTTGAATCGGTGCTGAGCACCGCATCCAGACGCAGGCCCGCATTCCGTGGTTTGAATGTGACCGGCAGCGTGCAGCTGATCGTACCTGAACTGGTGCTGCAAGTCGCCGTACCGATGGAAAAATCGGTGCCGTACGCCAGAGAAAACTTAGGATTTGCTGTCAGCCCCGTGAAGGAAGCCGCCAACGAGAACAACACCGGCGCTGCCGGGCTTACCGTCGTTTGCCCGAAATCCTGAGAAGAGGGCAGCGTGGTGGTGACAGAAGCCAAGCTGACGGCCGGCCCTATGACGGCCGCGATCGTGACTCTGAGGAGACGGTACTTGCCCATCCGACGCATTCATTAAGTGCATCGGCGTAAGCCGGCTCTCTCTATAGGGCTAAGTAAGGAAAATGCCACGATAGACAGACCGGGGCGGCCCGGACTATAGTTGAAGGCGATCTGGAGGCGCCATGGAAGGAAATCAAATCCGGCTTCGAATCAACGGTCTGACCGAACTTGATCGCCTTGAGCTGGAAAAGATCATCGAACCGGGCACGCTCGAATTTCAGCGCAAGGCAACGCCCTCCGGCCAGTTAGGCGAGCCGGGAACATGGACGGCGATTATCGAGATCACGGCCCTGGCTGTTCCCATTATTGGAAGCTCGCTAGCGCTGTGGCTCTCGCATGGAAGCCGCCGCAGCGTCCTGAAAGATCAGATTGAAATTGAAACGGACACTGCCAGGGTCCGCCGCAAGCTACTGATCAAATCCAGCTCTTCGGATGCACTTAAGGCCGAGGTCGTCAAGCAGTTGACCGATATCGCTGCGCTTGCGACGAGCAACGAGACCGCTGGCCAGAACCAGCCAAAGTAGTGGCCTGAACGAGATTCGGGTCCCCGAAAGGACCTGCATGTTACCCGGCAAGGCAAGCCTGGACCCGCTGTCGAACTCCCTCTTTCTTTCCGAAAGGCCGATCTTCGAGTATCTGAGCGCCGCTCTTGACGGAAAGCTCCCGGATTTCATGCTGCCTTCGTTTCTTCACGAAGCGACCCATCATTGGTGCCTCACCGACTTGGTGGGAACGGCTTTGGCGCAGATCGAACTCCAAGTGCAGCGAATGTGGATTCAATCGCCGGTGGTCCAACACCCGATTTGCGGGACGATGTGGGCCAAAGTGCAGGCCGCGCGGCAGGCGCTCGAACCGCTGATGGAAGGAATAGCGCTGTTTGCCGAGTTTGATGCCTACCCAGGTTCCTCCGAAATTATTTCCCCTGTCATGGGATGGCTTGCGTATCTGTTCGGGCGATCGGACGAAATTCCAGAGGACTTGGACGCTGTCCAGAAAGCCAGGTACATTCTATGCGCGTACCGAACATCGGAATTGGCGCTTCGGAGAAAGAGCGATGTGTTGGTGCGCCCGCTGCGCACGGACGATGGCGGTTACCTACTGGGCTACCTTTCGGTCAAGAGCTGCTGGGCAAATGCGATAAAGCGCTCGAAGCGCCTTGCCGACTCGGATCTTTTTCTGACCTATCTGCGAAATCTCGTCTTTCAGGATGCTGTCATGGTGGACATCCTGCGTAACCAGCGAATTGAAGAGACGATAATGCTCCAGCAGCTTGTACTCAGGCTGCACGAACGGCTCAAGCTATTCGGTTCTGCAGATCTCGAGGATCGGGTAGCTGAGTTCGAAAATGCCATCGTGGAGACCGGGGGATTGAGTGGCCGTTGGGAATGTTTGTATCTGGACAGCAAAGCCGTTGAGAGCACAAGTCAGCAGATGGAGGCTGAGATTCGAGAGACGACTGCGGGACGACCCGGCACGCAGGTCTTTCACGGCTGGCTAGAACCAAATGCTGGTGACGAACGGAGACAAAGGGTTGAGGAGACGCGCCGCACACTTGCCGCTGCGCTCGCCGGAGGCAATACACCCGATGCCCTTGTGGATTGGGCGCCGGTAGCGCACAGGGTACTGATACGAATCCGAATCGATAAGGTGGATGTCACAGTCAGCGGGCAGGGCGACTGCAAAGTCGAGTTTCACGGGATTCCGTGTCTGGCTGCGCCAGCACTCGCGGGCGCACCGGCGGGGGCCGGCGAAGGCCAACTTGCTCTGTACTTCGTTCCTGATGATCTTGCGCTTGGGCTGATCTGCGTGCGGGAATCAGAACCTGTGTGCGCCGAGTTTCCGGAACGAGTGTCGAAGACGACGCGGCGCATTGCCGTCGTTGCGATCGCACAGGTGCTGTTAAGCGAGGCCATGCGTCACGCAATCCAGACCGATCTGACAGAGCAAGAAAATCACAGCGCTGGGCTCACTGGATTCCAGACCGCCGCCAACAATTCCATTACCAATTTGTTCCTCAATTTCGCGCTGGCCTTCGTTCCCGACGCCAACCTTATGCAGTGCAGGCAAATGCTGGAAGAGAGAGGCTTTTGGCGGATTCTTGGAGAAAACGGCGATCTGGTTAGGGCACTGGCAGTTTTCGGCCTCATTCGCTCATACACAGATGATCCGGATCTTATCCGTGCGGTTATGCAGATGCACGAATTTGATTTTGACGAACAGATTGGGGCACTCAGGAAGGCGCAAAGGGATCACGGCTATCCGTTGCTGGTTCCGCGCTCCGATGCGCCGGAGGAAGCTGAGCGTGGGCTCTGTTTCGTATAAAGTGGCCGGGCCGCGCATTCAACACGGTCCGGCCATTCTGGTACGGTGATCGGAATTAAGAGCAGCCCGAAGTGCCGCCGCAGTTCTCGCACTTGTAGCAGGAACCGTTGCGGGTCATAATGCTGCCGCATTCAGAACAGAGCGGAGCATCACTGACGACGTTGGCGTCAAAGGGCAGAGCCACTTGCGGGTCGGGCTCTGTGGGGCGGAGTTTGAGCGTTTCGCCCGCCTCGCTGCCTTCATGGATGCCGAGAAAGCGCGCACCCAGCCAGCGGAATATGTAGTCAATGATCGACTTGGCATAAGGAACCTGCTGATTGCCCGTCCAGCCGCTCGGTTCGAAGCGAACATGGCTGAACTTGTCGACGAAGAACTTAAGCGGTACGCCGTACTGCAGGCCGTAACTGATTGACGTTGCGAGCGTATCCATGAGGCCGGAGATGGTCGACCCCTCTTTGGCCATGGTGATAAAGACTTCGCCGGGAGTGCCGTCTTCGTAAAGTCCTACTGTGATGTAGCCCTCATGGCCACCGATAGAGAACTTGTGCGTGACCGATTGACGTTCATCTGGCAGTTTGCGCCGGTCCGGCCGGTAGACAATCTTTTCTACGATCTGCGGCTGGACGGGACTGAGTGCTGTCACTTTCTTTTCGCTTTTACCAGTGCCGGAGCTGAGCGGCTGCACTCGCTTGGAGCCGTCCCGGTAAATGGCAACTGCCTTGAGGCCGAGCCGCCAGCTTTCGACGTAGGCAGCCATAATGTCATCGACCGTGGATTCTTCCGGCATGTTGATGGTCTTGGAGATTGCGCCAGAGATGAACGGCTGAACGGCCGCCATCATATGGATGTGTCCGGTGTGGTGGATGAAGCGAACGCCGTTTTGTGGACGGAAGCTGCAGTCGAAGACTGCCAGGTGCTCGGGCTTGATATGGGGGCCGCCCTCGATAGTACCGGTGGAGTCAATGTGGCTGACGATCTGTTCCGTTTGCTCGGCGGTGTAGCCGAGTTTAATCAGAGCCTGTGGAACTGTATTGTTGACAATCTTGATCACGCCGCCGCCGACCAGCTTCTTGTACTTCACTAGCGCGAGATCGGGTTCAATGCCAGTGGTATCGCAATCCATCATGAAACCGATGGTGCCGGTGGGAGCGAGCACCGTTACCTGCGCGTTGCGGTAACCGGCTACCGATCCGGCTTCGTACGCTTCGCGCCAGCAGTCTTCGGCGGCCTTGAACATATCCGGCGGTACGCGCTTGCTGTCGATGCCATTAACGGCATTCCAGTGCATGCGGATGACTTCGAGGAACGAATCCTCGTTCTCCCCGTAGCCGGGGCATGGCCCGACTGCGCCGGCGATGCGAGCGCTGGTGAGATAAGCCTGGCCGCACATGATAGCTGTGATGGCGGCCGCGAAGTCACGGCCTTTATCGCTGTCGTAAGGAAGGCCGAGCGACATCAGCAGCGCGCCAAGATTGGCATAGCCAAGGCCAAGGGGGCGGAACTCGTGGGAGTTCTTGGCTATCTTCTCTGTGGGATAGCTCGCGTTATCAACCAGAATTTCCTGGGCCAGGATCATCGTGTCGACGGCGTGCCGGAACGCCTCGACGTCGAAGGTGCCGCCGGGCGCGACAAACTTCATCAGGTTCAGCGACGACAGATTGCAGGCCGAATCATCGAGGAACATATACTCGGAGCAGGGGTTAGAGGCGTTGATGCGTGCCGTTTTCTTCGATGTGTGCCAGCGATTGATGGTGGTATCGAACTGCATGCCTGGGTCGCCGCATTGATGTGCGGCCTCGGCGATCTCCCGCATCAGCTCACGTGCGCGCAGCCGTTTGACAGGTTGCTGGCTGACTACGCCGCGCGTCCACCAGTCGCCATCGTTCACCACCGCCTGCATGAAGTCGTCGGTCGCCCGTACGGAGTTATTGGCGTTCTGGAAGAAAATCGAACTATAGGCGTCTCCATCCAGAGACGAGTCATAGCCGGCATCGATCAAGCTGTGCGCTTTTTTCTCCTCCCGGGCTTTACACCACACAAAGTTTTCGATGTCCGGGTGATCGGCATTGAGAATCACCATTTTGGCGGCGCGACGGGTTTTCCCGCCGGATTTGATTACGCCGGCAAACGCATCAAAGCCTTTCATAAAGCTGAGCGGTCCGGAGGCGCGGCCACCGCCCCATAGAAGTGCGTCCTCTTCACGGATAGCCGATAGATTCGTGCCTGTGCCGGAACCCCACTTGAACAGCATGCCCTCCGTTTTCGCGAGATCCAGTATAGATTCGAGATTGTCTGACACGGAGTTGATGAAACACGCGGAGCATTGCGGATGATTCTCGCCGGGCAGCAGCTTCTTGACTGTTTCCGAGGCCTCGTCGAAATAGAAGCCATAGCCGCGAGATTCGCGCACGCCGACGTTGAACCACACCGGAGAATTGAAACAGGCCTTCTGCGCGAGCATGAGGTGGGCGAGTTCGTGGCGGAAGTTTTCGCCGTCTTCCGCAGTCTTGAAGTAGTTGCCGGAGAGGCCCCAGCCGGTAATGGTGTCCACCACCCGGTGAACAAGCTGGGCGACGCTTGTTTCGCGCTCGGGAGTGCCCATTCGGCCGTGGAAATACTTGCTGGCAACAATGTTTGTAGCGGTCTGCGACCAGTCGGCAGGCACCTCGACGTCGCGCTGCTCGAAAATCAGAGATCCCTTGTCATTTCCGATCGTGGCGGTTCGGTTTTCCCAGGGAACAAGGTCATACGGGGTTGTACCCGCTTCCAGCTTGCTGGTGAAGAAGCGGGGGAACGACACGCCGGTGCGCTCCTCTTTCTTTCGCGAACGATGCAGTTCCTTCACTTTAAGGGCTATGTTTACACTAAGCTGTCCCATCGGCGGGGTTGATGGCCTTTCTTCGGGGGCGGTAGGTGCTGCGTGCTGCAGTACCTATCTAAACTCTTATTTTCGCATCCGTCAATACAGAATTTGCTACGTCAGTACCACATATTGTGGATTACTTGTGGACAAGGCGCGATATGACGTGGTCGACTGTCGCCCATCGCCCCGCACACCCAGGGATCTTTTTTGGGGTGACCGAGTTTCAGAATGGAGCGCCGGCTCGGCTTAACACGGCGGACAATGAGTAGCTCCCAGACATCTTTGCGTCCGGCCGGTGGGCACCGCCGCGTGCCCGAACTCGATGGCCTGCGCGGGGTCGCCATCCTGATGGTCATGTTCTACCACTTCAAGATTTACGGCTCGGGCTGGGACTTTCCTGCGCGGCATGCACTCTATAACGCTTGCAATTTCGGTTGGGCGGGCGTGGACGTTTTCTTTGTGCTGTCGGGATTTCTAATTACAGGGATCCTATTCGACGCGCGGCACAACGCGTTGTACTACAGGGTTTTTTACGCCCGCCGCACTTTGCGGATTTTCCCGCTGTATTACGCCAGTCTGGCGATTGCTTTCTTCGTCATCCCGGCACTGCTGATGCATTGGGGGTTGTCCGGGCCGGTAGAAGACCTGAGGCGGACCCCGCAATTGCCGGCGTGGTGCTATGTGCAGAACTGGACGGCAGCGCTGCCCGCGGCGGTTCCGGTCTCGGCGCTGATCTCGCACTTCTGGTCGCTGTGCGTCGAAGAGCAATTTTATGTGGTCTGGCCGTTTTGCGTGCGACGACTCGGGCGCGGCGGCCGGATTCTGTTTTTCGCCGGATGCCTGGTGCTGTTAGCACCCCTGTTTCGCTGGTTATTCCACAGAGCGGACATGCCGGTAGCGGCCGAGGCGTTTACCGTTTGCCGGATGGACGCGCTCGCGTTAGGCGCTCTACTGGCTGTCGGAATGCGGTGCGACAAAGCGTGGGCGCGGATCCGGGCGGCAGTGCCGTGGGTGGCGCTGCTGGCGGGCGCGGGGTTGCTTGGAGTGATGAGAGCGACCGGCAGCGTGCGGTTTAGCAACCGGCTGATGAACACCGCCGGCTTGTCCTGTATTGATTTATTGGCCGCCGCGGCTCTGGTCGTCCTGGTCGCCGGGCGCGAAGGAGCATGGTACACGCGGCTTGCGCGGAGTGCGCCGCTGCGATTCTTCGGCAAATACAGCTATGCGCTCTACGTATTCCACCAACCGGCGATCTACATCATGGCTTCGGCAGGTCTGACCGGGGCGGCACTACACGCGCGCTTTCACAATTTTGGAGCGGCGATCGCGCTGGAGAATTTAGCCGGTTTCAGCGTTTCGATCGTCCTAGCCTTGATGAGCTGGAATCTGCTCGAAAAACATTGCCTGAAGCTGAAAGATAAGGTGGGGCCGGAACCGGCTGCGATCAAGCGCGGCGGCCAGACCGTACAGGCCGGGATCTGACCTTGGCCTGCTCTTGTGTCTCAGCCGACATTCTTCGTGGGCGGCGGCGCTTAGCCGGTCGAGAGTTTGAGTTCGCCTGCCACGCGCTTGAATTCGAGGTGATCCCGTATGCGATCGTAAGCCGGGAACACCATCATCGATCCCAAGAAGGGGTCGCGTTCGGTCAGAGCTGTTTGCAGCCAGCTTAGGGCATCGGCGGTTTCCCCCAAACCGAGATAAGTTCCGACGATGGGTAATGCCGGCGAATAGGCTTGCTCGCGACGAGCCTGCAAATTCCTGATTACGGTGCGGGCTTCGGTTGCGTGCCCCAGCGCTCCGGCAAGGTAACCAAAGTACCCCTCGCCCAGCGGCATACCGCCGGCGAGTTTTCTACCAGCATTTGCCATGTCCCAAGCTTCTTCGCTTGAGCCCAATGCCGCCAAAGACAAGGCCAGGTAAAAGTAGGTGTAGGGCGAGTCTGGCGTCAGCTCGATAGCGATGCGGCCAGCGCGCACGGCTTCTTCATAGCGCCGTGCATAACAGGTGGCCTGCACGAGGCGGAAGTTGGTCATCAAGTCGAGGGGGTCGAGTTCGACGGCTTTCACGGCATGGAACACCGCTTCTTCATGCCGTCCGAGGAAACTGCACAAAATGGGATAACACATGTGCGGAAATGCATTCCCCGGCTCGAGATTGATAGCTCGCCGGTGTTCCTGTTCCGATTCGGCCCACCGCCACTGAAACATTCTGAGCATTCCCAAAGTGCTGTGTAGAGTTGCTGAATTCTCATCGAGCGCCAGCCCCTTCAGCAGCAAGGCTTCCGCCTCGGGTAGGGCAGTGCGCGGAGGCATCGCTCCGTATGCTGTGCTCACGATGTAGAACATGGCCGCACCGTAGTAGGGCTCGGCGTAATCGGGTTCCAGCCGGATCGCTTCCTGCAAGTATTCGAAAGCGCGCCGGATGCCGTCCGGCCGGCGCCTTTTAAGGAGATAGGTTCCCTTCAGGTGCTGCATGTAGGCGTTTGCGTTGCTTGGGTGCGTTTTCGGCAGCTGAGACGCCAGGCGGATGTGCAGCGCTTCTGCTACCGCACCGCAGACCTCATCCTGGATAGCGAAGAGGCCGGCCAGATTGCCGTCGAAGCGTTGCGCCCAAAGGTTGAAGCCATCTTTCACTCCGACGAGGTTAACCGTGATGCGAATGCGGTCTCCCGCCCTCGATACCGATCCTTCAAGGACGGCTTCGACACCCAGTTCCCGCCCGACCTGTCTTGCATCGCAACGCTGGCCTTTGAAGCGAAATACCACGCTGCCAGCAGTGACCTTCAATCCATCGATGCGGGATAAGACGCGGATCAACTCGTCGGTCAATCCATCGCTAAGATAGTCGTCCTTGGCATCTGCTGTCTGGTTTGCGAACGGCATCACGGCCACGGCGGGCCGTTTGGGTATGGGTACGACGAATCGATAGCCGCGCTTCGGAATGGTTTCGATGAAGCTGGGACACTCGGCGGAATCGCCCAGAGCGTCGCGCAACCGGCTGACCGCGGAATTCAGTGCTACTTCGAAATCGACAAATGTGTCAGAGGCCCACAGTCGACGACGCAGTTCTTCGCGAGTGACAATCTCGCCTGCGTGTTCCATAAGAGCAGCGAGCACTTGAAAGGACTGTTCACGCAAGGCGATCGGCACACCCCTTTTCAACAGCCGCCGGCGATCGAGATCGACCTCGAATGCTCCGAAGCGCGTGTTCATGACAGTTTGAACACTCTTATTTTCAGCTATTTGTTTGTCAACATTTTGGTCAGATGCAAGCCATTTTCCTGTCTGCAGTTGCCGCTTAAGCTGCAAGACAAACCGCGAAGGAGGCGAGCAAGTTGGTGAACAAAGCGGGCACTGGTTCGAACAGCATGGAGGCGGCGATAATCCGGAAGCTTAGGATGAGGCTCCTGCCGTTCCTGTTTGTACTGTATGTGCTCGCCTTCATCGACAGAGTCAACCTGGGGTTCGCGGCGCTGACAATGAATCGGGAACTGGCAATCAGCAGCCAGCAGTTCGGCTTGGCAGCGGGGATTTTCTTTTGGGGTTACTTTCTGTTCGAGGTTCCCAGCAACCTGATCCTGTACAAGGTCGGCGCACGTCTATGGATCGCCCGGATCTTGATGACCTGGGGCACAATTGCCACTCTGACAGGGTTTGTACAGTCGGTTCATCAGCTGTATGCCGCCCGGTTTGCACTCGGCCTGGCGGAGGCAGGATACTTCCCGGGCATCGTCCTGTACCTGGGCTACTGGTTTCGGCAAACAGAAAAGGCTCAAGCGATTGCATCCATTTTGATAGGCATGCCCTTGGCCAGCGTGCTGGGTGCGCCAATTTCCGGTCTTATTCTGGATCACACGCACTGGTTCGCCCTGAGCAGTTGGCGGTGGCTGCTTATTTTGGAAGGTTTGCCCGCCCTTACGCTCGCGTTTGTGGCACCCTTTCTTTTGCCGAGCAGACCGGCGGACGCAAGCTTTCTTACCACAGAGGAGAAGCTGTGGATCGCCCGCCAATTGGCGCTAGAAGACCGCCGGAAGCTGGGTGCGTGGGGACGACCGTTCTGCGTGAGACGGACGCTGGTTGACCGCAGAGTCTGGCATCTCGCTTGTATCGGTTTCGGTCATGGCTTTGCCGGCTACACGTTTGCCTTCTGGCTGCCACAGGTCGCGAAGTTAGTTGTTGCTGGGCGGTCGAACACGGTTGTTGGTTTCGCCGTTATGATCCCCAGTCTAATTGGCGGGATCGCCATGATCCTGGTATCCAGGCACTCCGATAACAGGCTGGAGCGCCCGTATCATATGGCAACTTCGGGCGCATTTGCCGGAATCGCCTTGCTGCTGCTTGGAGCTCCTCGCTCCGCTTTGTTGTCCGTTGTTCTTTTTTCGGCCGTTGCGGCCGGACTCTACAGCTTCTTGCCACTTTTTTTCTCCCTCCCCGGCGAATTCCTGACCGGCTATTCAGCGGCAGCGGGCATTGCGCTCGTAACGTCTGTCGCTAACTTCGGCGGCTTCGTCGGACCTTATACGGTAGGCCTGATTCGAGAAAAAACCGGCAGCGTTTACCCCGGCCTGATGTGTGCCGGGGCTGCTTTTCTGTTCTCCGCGAGCATGGCGGTTGTCCTGCCGAAGAGAGCCCTACCCGCTGATCTCGAACGAGCGGAGACGGCGGGCCTGAAAACAAATCCTAAAGCGTTACTGGATGAATCATGAAGGCACGTAGGACCGCGCACAGCGGGCACCAAAAGCCCTGTGCGCCGCCGGTTCCAAAGCCGATTCGCATTGAGCCGGCATTTGAGGACCGCGAGCAAATTCGCGCGATGTTTAAAAGGTATGCTCCGTATCGGGCGCTAGCATCGTACGCTCCGGAAGGCGTTGAGGATGAGACGGGCGAGGAAGCCAAGCGGCCGGTCCTTCCGTGGTTCCGGGGAGACTGGGCGTTGAGCGGAAAGCCGCTTGTCGAGGGTGCCGATGTGATTCTGCACAATGAGAAGTTTCGTGAGGCGGCCAGAACCGCGTTCGGCACCTCACTTGTGTTTCCTGAATTCATTGCCGTCAACATCAATGCACCTATGCCCGCCTGCACAACGCATGTGGACAACCCATCCTTTTACGGAGCGACACGTGTAGATTATCCGTTGCCTTATCTAAGAGTGATGGGCTTCTCCGGGCTGTTCGAGGCATGGCGTGTGGTTCGCGCCACGACGCTCTCATGGTTCTATGACAGCGATGGCGGAAATTTCGATTACTGGCCAGATGGGATCGACGGTCCCATGCGGAGCGAACGGCCGCCATTCGGCAATCTTGCTCTCTGTTTGGACACTGATCGTTTATATCACCGCATAAGCGCTATCGGCGATGGGAATACGGAGTTGCCAGCGATTTCAGCCGCAGCAGAGATTCAGCCTGATGGAGAAGACAACTGGACAATTCTAGACGGCGGGAAAGTGCGCGCCACTTACCCAAGCCATAAGATTCGGTTTTCCATACTCTGGAAGGCCGAGGTTCGAGATGAAGTGTCGAGGCCCGAGAATCTCACGCTGGATCGAATTATGGCGATTTTCATTGCGGATCTGCGCCATCGGGGCATCGCGTTCCGCGTACCTTCCGATCCGCTGGCCGATACCGGATGGATTCTTCTGCTGCAACGAATTTATGCTGACTCAACTACGCAGCGATGATTGGTGGAGCATGCGCATGCGGTCGATGGGTACGGTTTCAGTGATTGAATCTTCTGCCGCTTGACCGGTGTGGTCTACGCAGATACGCAAGGCCCGCGCGTGCCTGCCCCTCTATCTGATGAGACGTCTTGGACACATGCGCTCAAAATTTTCAGCACAATCCCGCAGAGCAACACGTGCTCGACACGAAGCTGCAGCCCGCGGGACCGCACGACAATCCCGCAACTTTTAACTGCTCATAATCAGTGCGAACGCCTTCGAATTTGCACAGGATCAGAAACGTGCTAAAATTTGAAACCGCCCGGTGGCGTTGCCCCATCAACATTTGGGTGCCGAGATCAGAGAACCTCGCCAATGGCTGAATGGGGCCTAGTAACGCTACACCCGAACCAGGTTGCAACTTGAAAGGGTACCGGTGCATCAGTAAGCAGTTGTTAAGGTCCACCGTGCCATCCCCTTCCGGGAGCGGCTCAGTTCCCCGAGAGATTGATCGGTTGCAGGAAGGCCGACGTAGGCGAGCGCGCGCGTGGTCTTGCATTTTGTGGGCAGGAGAGAAGGAGACATGACGAAGGCAAGTGTAAATGACTTCCGGCGGACGCTGGAAGCTAAGAGAAAGGAACTACTGGCCGGTGGTTCCGACCGGCAGGAAATACTGATCGAGAACGCGGCTGAAGAGTTTGACAGGCTGCAACAGCAGTTGAACCGTGAAGTAGCGATTCGTAATCTGGATCGCGAATCGAAGCTACTTAAGGAAGTGCAGTCGGCGATCACTCGTATGGAAGAAGACACGTTTGGCATCTGCCTGCGGTGCGAGGAAGCCATACCCGAGAAGCGGCTGAAGGCGCTCCCGTGGGCGGCGTACTGTGTTCCGTGCCAGGAGACGATTGAGCACCAACGCGCCTCGGGCGAACTGGCGGACGACGAACCTGGAAGTGTTGAGCTCGCCGCAGCCTAACGCTTGAGGTTGCGGCGCCGATCTCGTATCATTAGTACCAGTACTTGCGTCGGGTTTTCCCGGTGTATGTGTAGGTAAAAGTACTGATGAATGATCGGAATACTTCATAGTCTACTTAGTTGAGGACCCAATATCGTGCGCAGACACTTTTTGTTCGCCTCTATCTGTTTGCTTGCAGTCACTGGAGCCGTGCAGGCGGCGAGCATTTCAGACGGAAACTTTGGTACTCCCTCTGTTGCGGGTGGCCCTGGTTTCATGTACAACCCCACGGGTAGTGCATGGATTTTCGCCGGCACTTCCGGGTTATCGATTCAGAATGTTCCGGGCACAACACCGTGGTTTACGGTGACGCCTCCAGGTGGCAGCGGTCAGGCAGCCTTCCTGCAGAACTATGTGGGGCCGCTTACGACTGCGACGTCGGGCATCATTTCGCAATCGGTCTCGGGTCTTACGGTGGGTGACACCTATACTCTTTCGTTTTATGCAGCACAAAGGCCGAATTACAGTGTGAATCCTTTCACAGTGACAATGGGTTCGACCACACTGGGGAGCGTCACGCCCGGCTCCGTAAGCTTCGCCCTGTATAACGAGACCTTCACCGCAATCTCGGGAACGGAACTTTTGTCTTTTACCTCGAATCCAGGGCCTGCCGGCAACTTCGACGTCGACTCGATTCTGGCCAATGTGAACCTGGCGCCAGGAACGGCGACACCTGAGCCGGCTACGTTCGCGCTCATGTTGCCACTATTGGCGGGTTTAGTCTGGTATAGCCGTCGCCGGGCAAACCGCAAACACGCCTAAGGACGTTCACATAAGACTGCTTCAGAAAAGCCGCCCGGCGGTGGACCGGGCGGCTTTTCTTTTCTATTCGACGCAGGAATAACTTCGGACCGCGACGGTATAGTGGAAAACAGATATGGCAGCCACGCTGGAACTTACTCCGCAAGAGGCCGCGGCAAAGCTGAAGGCGTCCAATCAGGCGGTGCTGATCGATGTCCGCGAGCCGGAAGAATTTGCATTCGCAAGGATTGAGGGGTCAGAGCTGGTACCAATGCAGTCGGTTCCCGCGGAACTGCAGCGCCTGGAGGCCCTGGCGGACGAAAAGGAATTACTGGTGATGTGCCATCACGGGGTTCGCAGCCTGCAAGTGGTGCAATGGCTTCGCGAGCATGAAGTCGGGAACTGTTTCAGCGTGACCGGGGGTATCGATCGCTGGAGCAGGGAAGTAGATCCCTCCGTACCGAGATACTGAACAGCGCGGCTATAATCGGACGGCAGGCGAAAAGGCCGCCCTCTAATTGTTCAATCGGCGGCTTTGCCTTGTGCGCGAAATGCCGCAACCGCATGACGAAAGCGCCGGGTGCGCTCGCTGATGAGATCGTAGTTCCCTGCCGCGATGGTTTCGTTATCGACAAGCTCGCTGCCCACGCCCACGGCGGAAGCGCCCGCGGCGAGAAAGGCCGGTAGCGTCTCCAGGTTCACACCGCCAGTGGGAAAGAGCTCGATTTGCGGAAATGGCGCTTTGAGCGCTTTGATGTATTTCGGGCCGCCGAGCGCGTTACACGGGAAGACCTTGATTCCATCGGCGCCTGCCTCCCAGGCGGTGAGAACCTCTGTAGGTGTCAATGCGCCCGGAAAAATGGGTACGCCGTAGCGCTTCGCCATTTCAACGGTTCTCAGATTCAGGCTGGGTGTCACGAGGAACTGCGCGCCGGCCAGCATGCAGGCGCGAGCGGTCTCAGGATCGAGCACCGTCCCCGCGCCTAACAGCACGCGATCGCCGTAAGAATCGGCAATGGCCGCCATGACTTTGACCGCGCCAGAAACCGTCATGGTGATTTCAACACAATCGAGACCCCCGGCCAGGACCGCTTCCACGGCCGCGAGAGCAGACGCGCTGTCGGGTGTGCGAATAATGGGCACGACGGCGAGATGCCTGATGCGAGCGACTACGTGAGACATGCGACTCAGGTCTTCAGCTTCTTGACGAGCTTGAGATTGACGGTGATCAGCTTATGACTGTCGAAGACACTGACGTTCTTGATCTTACTCGTCAAACCGTTATTTTGCGCCCGTAGTTCATAGTTGATGTCAGCGCTGAGACCGTAGAAATGATATGTGCCATCGTTCTGCGCAATGAACGATCTCACCTGCAGCGTTTTCATGTTTTTGAGCAGGATGATGGCGCCCGGTACTGGCTCGCCTCTATCTGTGAGAACGACGCCGCGTATGGCGCGCGTCATTAGAGTTTCCTGGCCGATTACGGGCGGCTGCATCTGAGCAGGGCAGAGCAAAGCTGCGCCCGCAAGCACCAGCGTCAGGATCAGTGTTCTCGCGCAGGCCTTACTGCCAGTCTTCCTCGCCTTCTTCTTCATCTTCCTCGTCGTCTTCGTCATCGTCCTCGTCGAAGTCGAAATCGTCATCCTCGTCGTCACTTTCGTCATCTGATTGCAGTTCGACAGGGTTGAGACTGGCGACTGAGAGAGAAGCGCCGCACTCATCGCATGAAAGGACGTCGCCTTCGTCCAGTTCTTCTTCTTCTACGTCGATGGCAGCGTCACATTTTGGGCAAGTGACCATAAAAATAGTTCCTCTTTGCGTTCAAGCCGACAGATTGCGTTCTGACCTACCAATAGTTTCTAGCACGCGGCTCGCCGCGCTCGACCGATGGATTATCCGCGCTGCGGAACGGTTACACTGTTCAACTCGTTATCGTATGCGGCAAGCTCTTCAGGGCTGACGGTGACAAGGGTTTTTTCCATGTCCTCTGAGGTCTCGATCATGTGGCGGAGATGCGCGGCGGCGAGACGCAGGCAGTACGGGTCCGATAGTGGCCGCCCTCGCAGGTTAGCCATATCCAGGAGGGCGGCACGGGGGAGAGCAATCACCTTTTCCTCCACCGGGCCGTCAGCGGTATTGATGAAGAACTTCACGTCAACGGTATCGGCGTGGCGAATGGAGATTCCGGTCTGAAGCCAGCGAAACTGCACGTGCCAGGTACGGCCGAATGGGTCCGGACCCGCATCGAACAGGCGTGCCTGCTCACTCATGACCCGATGCTAACACGCGAATCCAGGTTGCGAGAGGGTTGGCGGAAACGCCGATGCTCAGGGCGTGACCAAGCGGTTACCGATGAGCGAAAGAACCTCGTTGCGCGTTTGCGAACTGTCGCGGAAAGCACCCAGCATGGCGCTCGTGATCGCACCGGAGTGTTGTTTTTCCACACCGCGCATCATCATGCAGAAGTGCCGGGCCTCACAGACGACGGCCACGCCTTTCGGATGGATCAGCTGCTGAATCGTCTCGGCAACTTGCTGTGTCAGGCGCTCCTGAATCTGCAGGCGCCGCGCAAACACATCCACGATGCGCGGGATCTTGCTAAGGCCGATAACACGGGTTTCAGGCAGATAAGCGACGTGCATTTTGCCGAAAAAAGGCAGCATGTGATGTTCGCACATGCTGAAGAATTCAATATCGCGAACGATGACTACTTCGTCGTACTTTACGTCGAACAGAGCGCCGTTTACTATTTCAGCGAGGTCGGCTGAGTAGCCGCTCGTCAGATAGCGGAGGGCTTTTTCTATACGCTCCGGTGTGTTGGCGAGACCCTCGCGTCCGGGGTCTTCGCCGAGCGCCCGAATGACATCCCGCATGTGCGAGGCGATCGAAGGTGACTTCGCTTGGATTTCGATGACCGGGCGCTTGCGGGCAGCTGCTGTGCCATGCTTGATGGCGGATGCTTTCGCTTTAGACATTCACTGACACACTTTCAGGTTTGAATTCCAGAGGGGATTTTGAGTGCACGGCAGGGACAAGCAGTTCAAAGCCGTTACGCTCGGTTTCCTGCAGGTGAACACGATGCAGTCGTGGATGAGGCGGTCCCTGCAAGCGGTGCCAATCGTTGCGCAGCAGGTTCGCAATCAGATGCAGAACGTTTTCAGTGGTGGGCACCACACCTGCAAGTTCAGGTATATCGGCGTTCATGTTACGGTGCGCGAAGCGGCTCAGAATGGTGCTTTGAACGAGACGATCTAGGCCGGCTACACGGACGATAAGACCGGTCCCGCTGTCCACGGGCCCCTCAACCGTGATCTCAAGCAGATAGTTGTGGCCGTGACCGTAGGGGTTGTTGCACTTGCCGTACACGAGCGCGTTTTCCCCCGGAGTCAGCTCAGGCGAGTGCAAACGGTGCGAAGCCGAAAATTGATAACGGCGTGTAAGGGTTGTCATGTTCTCGTTTCAACCCGCTGCGCTGCCGTCCCGCAGCACGTCGACATAAAGATCCGGACTTTCGAACAGCCGCACTCGGGCAAGAGCCGCCTGGCGCGCGGCAAGTACCGGTTCCAGACGCCGCCAGATCTCGCGCGCCACATTGGGCGTAGTGGGCACGACCCGGTCGAACGGTGCAACCTCGTAGTTCAAGAAACGGTGATCCATGGGAAGCACCACCTCGCTTTCCAGAACGCCTTTCAGATCCTTTAGATCGATAACCATTCCGGTAAGCGGGTCGGGCTCGCCTTCCACGGTAATCTCCACGATGTAGTTGTGTCCATGACCGTTTGGGTTGGCTTCTTCGTCGAATAGCTCGCGGTTTGTCGAGTCGTCAAGAGACGGAATACGACATACGTGCGAAGCCGAGAATTCAGCTCTGCGGGTCACAAACATCCAACCCGTTGGATGCCGGGCGACCTTCGTTGGATACTGATAATTGTCCGGTACTCGTCAGCGCCGTCGGCGCATGTGGAGCCCGGGCGGTAGTTTCGCCGTGAATACAAACAACATTTTGCGCTCCCTGCTGGCTCTTCTGACAGCCGCGTTTCTCGGTGTCATCGTCTTTAGCCTGCGCGACACATCGGCTAAGGAGGGCAGCCATGCGCCCCAGTTCTCGATTACGACGGATCAGGGCGATCGCATCACACCTGCCGAATTCGGGGGCAAGGTGCTGGTGCTGAATTTCTGGGCGAGCTGGTGCCAGCCATGCGTGCAGGAGATTCCCTCTTTGAATGCCTTCCAGAAGAGATTCGCCAAAGACGGCGTCGTGGTTGTGGCTGTTAGCATCGACAAGAATCCACAGAAATACCGCGATTTTCTCAAGCGTATTCCGGTAGTGTTCGAGACCGCGCGAGATCCGCGGGCGGACCTAAGCGCGGAGTACGGCACGTATCAGGTTCCGGAGACGTACGTCATCAAAAACGGCCGGATTCTGCGTAAGTTCGCCATGGGTGAGGACTGGACCAGCGACGATATGGTGCAGTACATTCAGGGCGTGCTTTGAGCGGCCGCGCACCATGGCTGTTGCTGATTCGTTTCTGACGCAGCTCAAGTCTCTGCTCGGCGGGAACGCCGTGCTCTCGCGGGCGTGTGATCTGAAGCTGTACGAATACGACGGCGGGGTGGATAAAGCGCCTCCGGAGGTCGTCGTCTTTCCTCGAAGTACTGAACAAGTGGTTGCGTTGGTTAAGCTGGCCGCTGAGCAGCACATGCCGATTGTCGGGCGCGGCGCGGGCACCGGGCTCAGCGGGGGAGCAATTGCGCGAGCAGGCGGAATGATGATTTCGTTCGCCCGCATGAACCGGATCCTGGAAATAGACATCGAAAACGAGCGTGCACTGGTGCAGCCCGGAGTCGTGAACCTGGAGATCAGCCTGGCCGCGGCGCCCTTCGGCTATTTCTATGCCCCGGACCCGTCCAGCCAGCGCGCGTGTACGGTGGGGGGAAACGTTGCGGAAAACGCGGGAGGCCCGCACACGCTTGCGCACGGAGTGACGGCGAACCACGTGGTGAGCCTGGAGGCGGTGCTGCCCGACGGAACCGTGGTGCATGCCGGCGGCGTGGCGCCGGATCAGCCGGGATATGACCTGCTCGGGTTATTGACCGGCTCAGAAGGCACGCTTGCTTTAGTGACAAAGATCGGCGTGCGGCTGATGAAACAGCGCGAGAGCGTGCAGACGTTGTTGGCCGTTTATGGATCGACCGACGAGGCCGGCGATACGGTGGGCGAGTTGACGGCGCGCGGCATTGTACCGGTTGCGCTCGAGATGCTGGACGGCCCGATGCTGCGGATGGTGGAAGCGGCCACACACGCCGGCTATCCGCTGGATGCAGCCGCGGTTCTTCTGATTGAAGTGGAAGGGCTAAAGGAAGCGGTGGAGGAAGATGCCGGGCGGATCAGCGCCGTATGCCGGGACTGCGGAGCGCGGGATGTTCGCGTGGCACAGACTGCGGAAGAGCGCGATCTGCTGTGGAAGGGCCGCAAGAACGCTTTTGGAGCGATCGGGCGCGTGAGTCCGACATACTACGTGCAAGACGGAGTTGTTCCGCGAACGAAGATTGCGCCGACGTTGCGCGCCATTGGCGAGATAGGCCGGAAATATAGTCTGGAGATCAGCAACGTGTTCCATGCCGGCGACGGAAACATGCATCCGATCATTCCGTTTGATCCGCGCAGGTCCGGCGATCTGGAACGCGCGCAGAAGGCTGGCGAGGAGATCCTCGATTTTTGCATTGAAGCAGGCGGATCGATCACCGGCGAACACGGTGTCGGCATGGAGAAGATGGAGCTGCTGGGCCATCAATTCTCCGCCGACACCTTGGAATTGATCGCGTCTTTCAAGAAGCTGTTCGATCCCCAGTGCGCCTTGAACCCGGGCAAAGTGCTGCCGACGGGCAAAGGATGCCTGGAGATACGGCAGTTACCGGCGCAGGTTTTTTGATCCAACCTCGCTGTGTGCTGGCTCGCGCGAGCCGGGAATCGAGCGTGCTCGACAATGGTTCAAGACAGAATGCGGCGAGTCGCAATCGACATGGACGAGGTCATGGCGGACACCATGGCGCACTACTTACAGCGTTACAACGAGGAATTCGGCCAGAGTCTCACGACCACAGACTTTCATGGCCGATTTGTTTTCGAGGTGATCGATGCTGCGCACCGCGAGCGTGTGCGCGAGTACTTCGAGCAGGAAGAGTTTTTCGCCGGCATTCCGGTGATGCCAGGCAGCCAGGACGTGGTTCAGGAACTCACCGAGCGCTACGAAGTCTTCATTACGACGGCAGCCATGGATGTGCCCTGTTCCTTTACAGCGAAGTTTTTCTGGCTGCAACAGCATTTCCCGTTCATCTCGACAAAGAACATTGTTTTCTGCGGCGACAAAAGCATCATCGCCGCCGACTACATGATTGATGACAATGTGCGCCATCTGCGAAACTTTCGTGGCGAAGGGATTCTATATACTGCGCCACACAACATCTATGAGCAGGCGTTCCGGCGCGTAGACAACTGGCAGGATGTGCGGCGGCTGTTTCTAGACCGCTGAACTACCTCGTCAGGCGTCCAGCCCGCGGATTTCGAATCCTGCATCGCGCATCCCGTTGATGATGCGATTGCGGATGACGCTCACTTCATCAGCAGTGAGCGTATGATCCGCCGCGCCCACTTCCAGGTGATACGACACGCTCTTCCGGCCTTGCAGGGGCGGCCCGTCGTACTGGCGAATGAATTCGATTCCGGCCAGAGCGGAACCGGCAAGGGACGTGATGCGATCTTCGAGATCTTGCACGGGAATCGCGAGATCGGCGACCACGGAAAGGTCAAAGCCGCTGGTCGGGTATCTGCGCAACGGCGTACAGCGAAACACGCGGGCGGCGGATAGCTCTTGCGCAAGCTGCAGGTTTACATCGAAGAGCATCGCCCGCCCGGGCATGCCTTGTTCCTGCAGCAAGGAAGGATGCAGTTCGAAGATGCGACCCAGATCGGTACCGAGCCACTCGATACGCGCTGTGCGCGTGGGGTGTTCGTAGGGTAGCGCTTCGGTTTCAAACAGGCGCGCAGCGGGGAAGAGACACTCGAGGACGCGCTTGAGTTCGAAGAAATCGCGTTCGTCGGCGTGAGCGCTGTAGAGCGCCGCCACGGCTTTGAGCAGTTCGCGAGGCAGTCCGGCTGCCGCCGGGTGAATTTCGTTCCCGATCTCAAATATGCGGAACTCCGAGTAGTGGCGGACGTTGCTAACAATGTTTTGGAACACGCCGGGGAGCAGACTGCGGCGCAGGTGGGTGAGTTCGGCCGCGATGGGATTTCGCACAGCGATATGCGTTGCGATGTCGAAGTGAAATCGCTTGAGCGCGAATTCGTTCACGAAGGAATAGTTATAAACCTCCGTGAACCCTTGCGCGGCGAGCTGAAAACGGACCTGGCGAAGATACAGTCGCAGCGGATTCGAGGGAGGCGCTACGCAGGGAACGAGCGGCGGCGCCGGCGTAATCTCGCCGTAGCCGGTCATGCGGCCTATTTCCTCGACCAGATCATCTTTGAGCGAGATGTCTTTCGTTGCCCGCCAGGTAGGGACCGTGACGGTGAAAAGCCCCGGCTCCGTCGCTGCAACGCCGAAGCCAAGCGATTCGAGAATGTGATCCACCTGTTCTTCGGTGACGCTTTTGCCGAGCTTGCGGCAAACAAAGCGAAGCGGTAGAAGAATGGGATTCGGGGCTGGAAGCGAAGCGCGATTGTCGGTGACGCCGCCGGTTACGCGCATGCCCGGGTACAGTTCAGCGAAGACCCGGGCGGCACGTGCGAGACCACGCACTGTGTTTTCGGCATCGAGCGATTTTTCGAACCGCATTGAGGCATCGGTGCGGAGTTTGTGGCGCGCGGAGGTCAGGCGGACGCTGGTTGCCTGGAAATTTGCGCTTTCGAGAACGATGCGAGTGGTGGTCTCGGAAATAGCGGACGCGGCGCCTCCGATGACGCCGGCTAGCGCGACAGGCCCGTTGGCATCGGCGATGACCAGGTCGTCCGGCACCAGCGAGTAGGTTTCGCCGTTCAGCGCGAGGAGTTTTTCGCCAGCCAGCGCCCGGCGGACATAAATGATGCCGCCCGCAAGCTTATCCGCATCGAAGGCGTGCATCGGTTGTGGCAATTCCGCCAGGATCAGATTCGTGACATCGACGATGTTGCTGATAGCGTTCAGGCCGATGCGTTCCAGCCGGGCTTGCAGCCACAGCGGAGATGGCCCTACGCGAACGTTTTCAAAGACGAGCGCGCTGTAACGCGGACAGAGGGCGTGATCCGCGATTTGTACTTGGATGGCCGGCGCGCCGGAAGGCAGAGCAGACAGTTGAACTGGATCGCGCAGCCGGCCGCCCGTGATAGCGGCTACTTCGCGCGCCATGCCGTAATGGCCCCAGAGATCCGGGCGATGGGTCAAGCTCTTGTTATCGATGTCGATGATCCAATCGGGCGCGAGCTGCGGAAGTTTCTCGCCGGCTTGCAGTCCTTCGAGTTCGGCAATTCCGGAGTGATCGCGATTGATGCCCAATTCGGCCGCACTGGCAAGCATGCCTTCGCTCTCGACGCCATCAATGACGACAGCCCCGATATTCTTATCGCCGAGCGCCGTGCCGGGCGGTACCCAGGGCGCGAGCATGCCGGGACGAACGTTTCCAGCAGCGCAAACGACGGTTGCCTGGCGGCCATTTCCGGTGTCGATTACGACGGCTTTATTTCGCGTGCCATCAATCAGGGAGACGCTTACCACTCGAGCGGCGACAACACGGGCAAAATGAGCGCCGGCGCTCTCGATGCCCTCGCACTCCGCGGTCTTCATCGTGATGAGGCGTTGCAGTTCGGCAGGCTCAGTATCCAAGCCAGGTACGAGTTCAGACAGCCATTGATAGGAAAACTTCACGTTCGTTCTTCGAGTTCAGTTCTCAAAACTGGTTCAGGAAGCGGAGATCTCCGCCCTGCAGGTGACGGATATCGTCGATGCCGTAGCGCATCATGGCAAGCCGTGTGAGGCCGAGTCCGAAGGCGAAGCCGCCCCACTGTTCCGGATCAATACCGCTAAGACGAAGCACGTTGGGATGCACCAGCCCGCACGGCAACAGCTCCACCCATCCGCTCTGCTTGCAAACCGGACAGCCCGCGCCATCGCAGATGACGCACCGTATGTCGAGTTCGAAGCCGGGTTCGACGAACGGGAAGTAGCCCGGACGAAGCCGGACGGTCACCTCGCGATGAAAGATGCCGCTCAGCAGCGTTTTCATGAAGTAGATGAGGTTCGCCACCGAGACGTCGCGATCGACCATCATGCCTTCGAGCTGATAGAACGTATGTTCGTGCGAAGCGTCGACTTCTTCGTTGCGGAACGCGCGTCCGGGGGCGATCAAGCGCAGCGGCGGCCCGAGAAGACGCATACCGCGCACCTGGACGGGCGAGGTATGGGTACGCAGGAGGTGGCCGTCTGAAAGCCAAAACGTGTCTTGCATGTCGCGCGCCGGATGGGCGGGCGGAATGTTGAGTGCGTCGAAGTTGTGCTCTTCGGTTTCGACCTCGGGACCGTAGAGCACGGCGAAGCCAAGTGACGTGAACAGGTCCTCGATTTCGTTTTGCAGTTGTGTGACGGGATGCAGGCTTCCGGGCCTGACGCCTGAGCTGGGCAGAGTGACGTCAATCCACTCGCCGGCGAGACGGGCGGCCAGCTCAGACTCCGCAAAGCGGTGTTTTTTCGTTTCGTACTCGGATTCGAGATCCTGCTTGACAGAGTTCAGGAGCTTGCCGACAGCGGCGCGCTCGCCAGGCGCAAGCTTGCCAAAATCCTTGCTAATCTGTGCGAGAGTGCCTTTGCGACCGAGAGCCTGAACGCGAACTTCCTCCAGCTCCTCCATTGAGAGGGATGAAGCGAAAGCGGCGAGGGCAGCCCGCCTTAATTCTTCGAGCTGTTCACTAATCATTTCTACTGCAATCATGGTTGCGATTTTCGCCCGCTCAAGCGCCGCTCGGTTACTGCAGCTTGGCCCCCAGCGCTTCGAGGAGGGTAACCATCTCCTGCTTGGCGCCGGTGAGCGCCAGATCAAGCGGTGACTGATGGTTAGCGGCGCGCGCGTTCACATCGGCTCCGTGCGCGACAAGGTCTTCCACCATCGCTCGGTTGCCTGCCTGGGCCGCGGAATGAAGCGCGGTCCAACCGGCCTCCTGGCGGGCGTTAGCATCAGCGCCCTGCTCAAGCAGCAGCCTTACCACCGCACTTTGCCCGCCTGCCGCGGCGGCATGCAGGGGGGTGTTGCTAGACGGGTTTGTCGAGCGCGCTTCGAGACTTGCGCCACGCTCGACTAGAACATTCGCGAGTTCGGGCCAGCCAAAAAAAGACGCGAGATGTAACGGCGTCCATCCATCGCGGCTGTGCGCGTTCAGCAGATCCGGATCGCGGTCCAATTCCGCAACAACATCATCCGTGCGGCCGGCTATACAGGAACCGAAGATGTCCAGTCTCGGCCGGCGGCCCAAAAGGTCATTCGCAACCGCCTCCTGGCGATAGTACTTTGCGAGAACGAAGGCGTTTTGGCCGGCATCATTCGTCTGATCGAGCAGAGCAGGATTTTCCGTCAGGGCCGCGCGTACCGCCTCGAGATTGCCCTTTCTTACGGACTCATGGAACTGATTCAGGTCAGGCATGCGATGGAGCCGGCACAAAGACTTGGTCCGTCTTATTCAGCTCCCAGTCCAAATGATTGACATAAAACAACAGGATCTCGCGAGGATACTTCGTCGAAAACTGGTCAAAGACGCGCTGCTGCCAACCTTCGGTGAGGTGCTCTTCAGGCTTGAGGTCCTTATCGAAGAACCCCTGCTCGTTCGGGATTCCCAGGAAGTTCAACACATCGACGATCATGTCCAGATGCGAGAGCAGGAAGACTTGGGACAGGTCAGTGGCGAAGTCTTCTTCGCCGGCTTCGATGCGGGCCCAGAACCGCGGTTCGGCTTTGCGCAATGCCTCGGAGTTAAGCTTGGCAAGGCGCGCACGTAGTTTAAACCGCTCATAAACCTGGTACGTTTTCAATTTGCCAATAGAAACGCCGCGCACCAGTTCGTGAAAAACTTCCGGACCCAGCGCCTGGTAGACGCCACACATCTGCATTGTGTCAAGGGTACCACAGGCAGCTATGGCAGGCATGCCTACGAAGGCGTACAAGTTAATGATTTCAATGTACTTTTGCCGTCTGCGGTACAATCGGACGTTTTGGAGTTTAGCGTAAAAGACAATGAGTAATCTGATTGTGCTGGGAGCACAGTGGGGGGATGAAGGCAAGGGCAAAATAGTCGATCTTTTCTCAGAGAAGTTTGATGCGGTGGCTCGTTATCAGGGCGGCCACAACGCCGGCCATACGGTGTTCATTGGCAGCCAGAAATTCGTATTGAAGCTGATCCCAAGCGGCATTCTTCGACCGGGCGTGCTTGCCGTAATCGGGAACGGCGTCGTGATTGATCCCGCCGCGCTGCTCGAAGAGATGTCCGGACTGGAAGCGGCCGGGGTGGATGTCAAATCGCAGCTGAAGATCAGCAACCGGGCGCACGTCATTTTTCCGTTTCATCGCACGATAGAGAAGATCTCTGAAGGACGCGAGAACCGGATTCCCATAGGCACCACCTCGCGCGGCATCGGGCCGGCGTACGAGGACAAGATTGCTCGCCGCGGGATTCGGGTTGCGGACCTGGTGGACATCGAATTTGAGGGGCTCTACCGGGCGCTCGCGGAAGACAAGCAGCTGATCGCCAACGCGTTCCAGATCTCCGAGCGGGTGAATTTCGATGAGATTCTGAGCCAGTACAAACGCTTGGCGGATCAGATGCGCCCGTTAACATGCGATACCTCGCACCTGCTGAACCAGATGATCCGTGAAGGCAAGAGCGTACTGTTTGAGGGCGCTCAAGGAACCATGCTGGACATCGATTTCGGCACGTATCCGTTTGTCACAAGCTCGAGCGCGACGGCCGGCGGCGCTTGTACGGGTACAGGGGTTCCGCCGAATAAGATCGACGGCATTATTGGCGTTTCGAAGGCGTACATTACGCGCGTGGGCGCGGGCCCATTCCCGTCGGAAGATCAGACGGAAGCCGGCGAGAAAATTCGCCGTGCGGGCAATGAATATGGATCTGTAACCGGACGCCCCCGGCGCTGCGGATGGTTTGATGTTCCGCTACTGCGTTACACGGCCGAGGTGAACGGTTTCGACAGCCTCATCATCACGAAGTTGGACGTGCTAGATGATCTCAAGGAGATTCCGGTCTGCGTGGCGTACGAGGTGGACGACAAAGTGATCACGTACATGCCCGCGAGCACGCGCCGTATGGAGGCGATAAAGCCGGTATTCGAGTATCTGCCTGGCTGGAGGACGTCAACGCAGGGAGTGACGAGCCTGACACAGCTCCCGTCGGCAGCGCAGCGCTACCTTCGCTTCCTTGAAGAGAAGACAGGCGTAGAGATCGGTAGTGTTTCGAATGGGCCGGAGCGGAGTGAGACCATGATTGTTCCCGGATCGAAGCTCGAAAAGCTGCTCGATTAAGCTTCTTCACTCATGCGGATGCTGGACGGAAAAGTCGCTCTCGTGACGGGAGCGAGCCGCGGTTTGGGGCGGGCAATTGCGATCAGGCTCGCGGAGGCAGGCGCGGATATCGCGATCAACTACCGGCACGCGGCGAAACAGGCCGAGGAGGTCAGAACGCTGGTGACGGCCGCCGGACGGTGCGCGATGGTGGTGCAGGCAGATGTTTCGGACGCTAATCAAGTCGACCGCTTGGTTTCGAGCGTGGAAGACACGCTGGGAGCGCCTTTGATCCTTGTCAATAATGCGGGAATCGCTTGCGTACAGCCGATTCAGGAGATCAGTGAGAGCGATTGGGACGAGATCATCAGAGTGAACCTCAAGTCGGTGTTCCTGGTCACGCAACGAGTGTTGCCGGCCATGCGCGCGGCACGATTCGGGCGCATCATTAACCTCTCCTCGATAGCGGCACAGTTGGGCGGCGTGGTGGGCCCGCACTATGCCGCATCAAAAGCCGGAATGATCGGGATCACCCATTCTTATGCCGCATTGCTGGTGAAGGAAGGGATTACGGCCAATGCGATTGCCCCGGCGCTGATACAAAGCGATATGGTGGTGAGCAATCTCAATGCGAAACCCGACAGGATTCCCGTCGGGCGCTTCGGTACGCCCGAGGAGGTTGCGCAGGTGGCAGTCATGCTGGCATGCAACGGATACATCACGGGCCAGACCATCAATGTGAACGGCGGCTGGTACATGAGCAGCTGACGGCCTAACCGCCGGCTGCGAGACGCTATGTCGCGCTTCGCACAACACTTCTCCGAGTTGCTGTTTCGAGTTCGCGGTGTGCGGTATTCGCGCGCCTGGATCGTGGACCGTTTACGCGACAGGCAACTGGACCGCGAGCTGGGTCTGGAATCATCTGATCGGCGCTCGCTCCGCGAACTGGGGATTGATCTGCCGGAGAGCGTGGATTACCAGCCGGTCAGTTACTCTGATTTTCGCGTCATCTTGAATTCGATAACCGTCACTCCTGACGACGTCTTTCTCGATCTCGGGTGCGGAATGGGCCGGGCTGTGTGTTTAGCCGCTTTTTATCCGTTCCGATCGATTATTGGTGTGGAGATCTCGCCGGAGTTGTGCTCTATTGCGAAAGAAAATATCGCCAGGATCAGGAATCGTCTGCGTTGTTCCGATATTGAAATCGTAAACGCGAATGCGAACGCCTATGACATTCCGCCTGAGGTATCGGTGGTCTTCTTCTTCAATCCGTTTGGCGGCGCAATCATGAGCGCCGTTCTAGGAAGAGTTGCGGAAAGCGCGCGCCAACGGCCGCGGAGCCTGAGACTTCTGTTCTACGGGACCGCAGCAGCGACGGTTTTCCGCAAAGAGGCTGAAAGGTATCGCTGGCTCCGGTTTTGCACAGAACTGAAACTGCCGACCGGGGCCGCCGCGCTGATTTATGAAGTGAATGGCGCGAGTGTATGATCGCCGTCCCGGAACTCTCGATTGTCGCGACGATGTACAGGTCCACGCCTTTTGTGAAGGAGTTCTACCGGCGCATAACCGAAACTGCGGCTCGAGTCACACCTTCGTTTGAGCTTGTGCTGGTGGATGACGGATCGCCGGATGATTCGCTCCCGGTCGCGCTCGCTCTCGCCGATATGGACCCGCGGGTGCGTGTTGTCGAGCTATCCCGGAACTTTGGGCATCATACGGCCATGCTTGCGGGTCTGCGGCATACGCGCGGAGAGCTCGTTTATCTTACCGATATCGATCTCGAAGAGCAGCCCGAGTGGCTGCTCGATTTTTGGAAGGATCTGCACGACAGTAACTCAGACATGATTTACGGGGTTCAGACCGAACGCGCCGGCTCGTTTATCAAACGTTACACAGGATCGCTCTTCTATCGTCTCTTCAACCTGGCTGCTAAGCCCGGTATTCCGACAAACGGCTGCACCGTACGGCTGATGACACGCCGGTATGTCGATGCGGTAACCGCGTTTAAGGAGTTCCATATATTCATGATGGGGCTCTTCAGCTGGGCGGGTTTCCGGCAGAAACCGAGGTATGTTACGAAGATCCGGCGCAGTGGTCAATCCAACTATACGCCGCTGCGCCTGATTGCGCTGTCGGTGGATGCAATTACATCCTTCTCGAGTTATCCGCTCACGGTTGTGTTTGTAGGGGGTGTGGTAATCACGGTCATATCTTTGCTGTATGCGTTATATCTGTTCGTAACGAAGCTTCTGCATCCAGACCTCATCCTTTCGGGATTTACTTCGATCATGGTTTCCCTCTGGCTTATTGGTGGAAGCGTCATCAGCGTTCTGGGTCTGATCGGGATCTATCTGGGAAAGATTTTCACTGAAAGCAAGGAGAGGCCGCAGTATCTCGTTCGCAAGGTGTATGAGCGATTGCCTGGCGAATCACCATGACGTGTGTCATTCTGCAGCCGTCCTACATACCTTGGCGCGGCTTCTTTCACCAAATCCAAAAGGCCGACGTTTTCGTTTTTTACGATGACGTGCAGTATGACCGTCACGGCTGGCGCAACCGCAACCGGGTCAAAACGAAGAGAGCGACGGAATGGCTAACGATTCCGCTAAAGAAAGTCGGGCAGGGCTGGCGCGACGCGAAAATTCTCGACATGGACATTAGCTGGGAAACAAATTGGAGCCGTGTGCATTTCGAGACGCTGCGGCACAGCTATGGAAAGGCCCCGTTTTTCAGCCGCTACGAGCCGATGTTGCGCGACTGGTACAGCAGGCGTGAAGAAAAACTTGCAGACTTCACGATCGCCACAACCGTCGAGCTCGCGCGCGAACTGGGCATCTGCCATACTCGCTTCCTGCGCAGCTCGTCTTTGCGCTGCTTTGGGCAGAAAACAGATCGGTTGTTGGGCATTCTTGAAAAGGTAGGCGCGCGAACCTATCTCAGCGGGCCGTCCGCGAAAGACTATCTCGAAGTTGAGAAGCTCGCGGAGAGAGGCATCGCCGTAGAGTGGATGGACTATCGATATCCCGAGTATCCACAGCTCTATCCGCCGTTCGACCCGCAAGTTTCGATTCTGGACTTGCTAGTGATGACGGGCCCAGACGCGGTGCGCTATATTTGGGGCGCTGAACAGCAAAGTGCGAATAGGACTGATAGGACTTCGGTGACCGTAACTGATACAGATACGACGAATCCATGAGTTCAATGGTTGGGTTTAGTGTCATTTATCCCATTTAATGCGGCTCCCTGGATTGGAACCGAGTGCGACTACATCCAGCAGGCCTTTGAGGCCATGCACGTTTCGGGTGATGGCGCCTTCACAAAGCGCTGCCAGCGAATTCTAGAACAGGAGTTAGGGGTACGGAAGGCGTTCCTGACCACATCCTGCACGGATGCGCTCGAGATGGCCGCGCTGCTGCTAAATATTCAGCCCGGTGATCAGATCATCGTCCCTTCGTTCACTTTTGTTTCTGCTGCGAATGCCTTCGTTCTGCGCGGAGCAACGCCAGTGTTCGCCGAAATCCGGCCCGACACGTTGAATATCGATGAAGCACTGCTTGACGATCTCATTTCGCCGTCGACGCGAGCGATCATCGTAGTTCATTACGGCGGTGTGGGATGTGAAATGGACCGCATAGTCGAGATCGCGGAGAAGCACGGCGTTGCGGTCATCGAAGATAATGCCCACGGTCTGTTCGGCAGTTTTCGCGGCAGGCCGTTGGGAACGTTCGGATGTCTTGCAACGCAGAGCTTTCACGAAACAAAGAATTTCAGTTGCGGCGAGGGCGGCGCGCTGCTGATCAATGATGAGCAGTACGTTGAGCGGGCGGAAATCATGCGAGACAAGGGGACGAATCGCAGCCGATTCTTCCGCGGGGAAGTGGATAAATACACTTGGGTCGACCTCGGCTCGAGTTTTCTGCCCTCCGACATACTCGCAGCAGCGCTTTTCGCCCAATTAGAAAGACGCGAATACATTCAGGATCAGCGGCGGAGGATTTGGAACCGTTACCAGGCGGAGTTGCAGGAGTGGGCGGGGCGGCACAGGGTGGGTCTGCCGTTTGTCCCCGATCATTGCCAGCAGAGCTACCACCTCTTCTACATGCGCATGCCAAACCTGGAGCTGCGGACAGCGCTCATTGCACATCTCCGCCAGCACGACATTCTCAGCGTTTTCCACTACGTTCCTCTTCACCTTTCCGAGATGGGAAGACGGTTCGGCGGCTTCGCAGGGCAATGTCCCATATCAGAGCAAGTAAGCGACACTCTCGTGCGGCTGCCTATGTACGCAGGTCTGAGCGAGCGGGATCAGGGACGAGTGATTGACGCTGTGAAGCAGTTCAGCTTTCAAAGTACGGAGCTGGCGCTGACGGCGTCTGCGCTCTGACCGGAATCGTGTTTTGGGGGTGGCACGCAGCCGGCGCGCGGCAACGCGATCCGATAAAGCCGGTGATCTTTATACGGCAGCTCGGGATACTTTCCGATCAGCGTGACGGAAGCGCGATCCGCGGCTAATTTTCGAAGCAGCCAGTCTTCCGGGTAATCGACAGTACCGAGAACAAGAAAGTCCGGATGCTCGCAGACGAAGCTTTGGAATTGCTCAACGCGGCCCCGCAGCCCTAGTGCTTGTGCGAAACCATGTAAGTCGTCAAACAGCGTGGAGTGAGCGTACCGAATGGAGTCGGCGCGGTCCACGAGATAGTAGAGCCGGTCGGTAATGGCAGGTTGTTCATAGTGCCCCATCTCGACAAAAGTCATGCCGCTCGCGGCAACCAGCGGCAGGTTTGCCTGAATGCCGGCAAGAGTCGCAGCATTTGGCGAGAGTGATGGCTTCACCGATTTTTCCCACGCCGGCAACGCCACACTTCCAATCACGACCATGCAGGCGATGACAGCGGTAGCGGCATAACCGGCACGAGCGTCCCGGGACACGGCCGAACCCAAAATTACGGCGAACAGTGTACAGAGCGCAAAAGCGGTAGTGATGCAATACCGCGGCCAGAATGCTCCCTGATCGTGCATGAAGATCATATTCAAGAACACCGGGAGCGCCCCGATCAGTGTGTAGACGATAGCGTTGACGGGTCGGAACAAGGACAGGTTTGCCCGGCGCGGGGCTCTTCTGACCACGAAGCAGGCGGCAGCCGCTCCCAGGCACACTGCCCAGCCCACTGCCTTGAAGAGATTCCAGTAAAACGCACCCATTTTGTGATAAGAAGCCTGGAAATATGGTGGGTAATAAGTGATAGCGCTGTAAGCCCGCACGAGCGGAAGGTAGCCGAGAACTCCTGTGCATGGAAGCAGGAGGGCGCCATAGAGCGGCCAATCGGCCTGCCGTGTTGTCCAATATCGATAGGCTTCCGCAGCGACGAACGGAAAAAGCGACAGTGGTCCGAAAACATGCGAGGCGACCAGGCCGAGGCTGGATACGGCAACACCGGCCAGCGCCCAACTCCGGTAGCGAGCAGTGCTGGTGGCGGTATCCCATGAGAGAAGGAGACCGCAAAACGCCGCGGCCATCATCGCATACGGGCGTGCCTCGGTTGCGTAATAAGAGAAGTTGCTGCCACAAAGCAAAAGGAACGGGATAGCGGCGTAAGCGACTCCGACCTTGCGGCGAACATAGAAGAACAAAAAGATTCCCGCCGCATAGAACGCGACGATGGAGGGCAGCCTAACCGCCAACGCGTTCGGCCCGAACGCCATAAGCGAATAGTGCGCCAGAATGTGCATCGTTGGCGGATTCAGGTCCCACGCTACGACCAGGCGGACGATACGCGCGAGCGATGGTGCCAGCGCGATATGGTAGGTGATCAGTTCATCGAACCAGAGATGGCGCCCGACCTGCAAGGCGACCACCGCGGCATAGAGAACGGTCAGGCCGAGAAGCGTCAGCGTGACCGGCCTGTTTTTGCTCACGAGAGTAGGATATCTGCCGCTCTGCCTGTGGCCAGCTGGGGAGTTTAAGACGCCGCGCCCTTTTTCCGGCGCTGCACGGGCTTCACCGGTTTCGGGTCATGCGACCAGCGCGCCAGGCGAAATTCTCGAAGATACTGATTTTTGCGATTGGAAATCGTAACAGCGATCGATCCGCTGGAATCGCACTCATAAACCTCTTCGACGGACTGCAGGGAGGCCGCCGGAGAGCGCGTCACGTCGACCTTCGCGAGATCGGGGCAGTCTTCAAGGCCGGGATCGAATGGAAAGCGGATCTCGTCCCACAGGCTGATTTCGCCATTGGGCGCCCCATCGGCGCCACGGTGGCTGCATTCGAGAAAGCGGAAATGGCCCACGTTGTGAACCGGAATGTATACGCGGCGAATGGCGAGCGGGGGCTCGCCGGCCGAGGGTAGATGCACCCCCTTTGCGAAAAGAGGATCGAAGACAATCCGGCGGCCTGAGTCGGCCTCGCGCCATACCCCGAAAAAACGGGAGAGGCGCTCACTGACGCGGTAAGTTTCTGGCTGATCGGCTTGAATGGCGAGTCCGATGGCGGTGGCCGAACGGGTAAAGGCGGAACGTCGCACGCGGCGCCCGAACCGCTCGCGCAACACTCTGGCGACGAGAGGCAGTTCGCTTCCGCCTCCCGTGATATAAAGCGCCTCGAACTCGCCCGGGTGCCGGGAGAGAAGTTCTTCGGCTGCGGCGAGCGTTTCTTCGACAAGCGGGCGTGCAGCCTCGTAGAACTCCGTCACGGGCACATGGATGCTGGTCCAATCCGGGTGCCCGTGTTCCAGATCGACGACGATGCGTCGTGAATTCGGGTTGAGCGCCTCTTTTTTGCAGCGGCATTCTTCAAGCAGCCGGAACCAGGCTCCGGCGGACAGGTTGTCGCGCTGCTCGGCGTCAATGGCGGCAGCTTCCAGAGCCAGTTCGGCAAGAATATGATCGAAATCGTCACCGCCAATCGTCGGGATACCTTCTGATGCGATGACGTGATGCACGTTTTCGTCTAGCGTCACAAGAGACGCATCAAACGTGCCTCCGCCGAGATCGTAGACGAGGATGGTTTCGTGTCCCGCCTTCGATTGGCGCTGCCGGTGGCCGAATTCGATGCTCGCGGCGCTCGGCTCATTCAGGACACCTAAGACATGGAAACCGGCCGCGCGAAACGCATCTACGGTGAGGAACCGCTGGTTGCTGTTGGCGTGTGCAGGTACCCCCAGGACGGTTTCAAGGAGCTCACCCGGAGTGTTTCGCAGGTTCGAAGTCTCGCGAAGCGCCGTTTGCAGCGCCCTGGTGAAGCCGTGAAGCAGGTCAGTGAGTTTGACGTGCTGTTCTCCTAAATCGAGAACCGAGTCCGGACCCGCGTTTTCCAGCAGCCGCTTGATCGAGCGAACAACCGTCCAGGAATCATCGGCCTGCGCCTCCCAGGCATGCCAGCCATACAGCCTCTCGGTGCCGCGAACCGCCACCAGAGAAGGAAACCAGTCAGACGTACTGCCGTCCGGCGCGTCAAATGAAACCAGCGGATAATTGCCACGGTCCGCAGCCGCGACCACGGTACGGTTGGTACCGAAGTCCACACCCAATCGCATTCTGATAGTGTAGCGACGGACGCCGGGAGGCGCTTGTTTTCGGGTGGATCGCGCCGCTTGCAGAACTCGTAAAGACGTGTTACAAAAGAGCGGACCGCCGCCCGAGTATAAGCTAGAAGAACTGCTGCGAACACTGATTACAAAAGGAGTTGTGACATGTCACTCACAACAAAGACGCGACAAGTCGGAAACGTATCGATCGTGGATCTGAACGGCAAAGTTACGCTGGGCGAGAGCACCGGCGTATTGCGGGACGAACTGCGCGGGCTTCTCGCGCAGGGACGCAAGAACATCATCTTGAACATGGCGCAGGTGAGCTACGTGGACAGCGCCGGACTGGGCGAGCTGGTAGGGGCTTACACCACCGCCACAAACCAGGGCGGAGCCGTCAAGCTGCTCCATCTGCAGAGCAAAATGAAAGACTTGATGCAGATCACGAAACTCCACACGATTTTCCCGTCGTACGAAGACGAGAACACGGCGGTGGCGAGTTTCGCGCAAGCCGGCGCGACGGCATAACAAGAGATGGCGCGGGGGCGTTCCGAACCGCCCTCCTCACGCCCGTGCGCCGGTCAGTAATGCCGGTGTGGGCGGATGCGATAATCGGCCACGTTCGGCATCCGAATGACGCGGCACATCTCGAAGAGGCGCGAGCGCGCCCGCTCGCCCACGCGCTCCTCGAGCGTGGTTCGATAGGCGTGTCCTCCTGGAAGCGAAGTTTTTTCGAGGAGCGTGCCGCCGATGTCCGGGTCAGTGAGATTGGTAGTTGCGATGAGAGGTTTTCGATGGTTGCAGCGATACGTCACGATGGAGGTGACCGTATCCTCTACCCAGTCGGTGACCCGGTGGGCGCCGAGATCATCGAGCAGCAGAATTTCAATTTCAAGTGCGAAACGGTATGCTTCTCGGCTGCTACTCCCGAGCGTCTCACTATACCCGGCACGGATTCTCTCTAGCAGGTTCTGATAATCGAAAAAAATGCCTTCGTAGCCGCGCGCCAGTAGGAGCCGGAGGGCAGCTACCGCGAGATGGGTTTTGCCGGTCCCCGGAGGGCCCACCAGAAGCAAACCCGGCTTGTTGTTATCGGGATAAGCGCGCGTGTATGCCGATACCGCAAGCATCACGTCGGCGAGTGTCTTCTGCGCTGTGGGATTGTCGTGCGGAAGATGGAAGGTCTCAAAAGAGGCGTGCCGGTAGTTTTCCGGGATTTGCGATTGCGCTTCGAGCTCTTCGGCGCGCGATTCCGCTACGCACGAGCAGCGGATTGCGGAAGACACGCCGTCGCGCTCACCGGTAACCCAACCCGTACCTGCGCATTGTTTGCAATCAGCCTTGGCCATAACGCGGCCTATTCGATCACCATCAGGCTTTCACCCGCGCTGACAGTCGAGCCCTCTCGTGCCCGAATCGTGGTGACTGTTCCCGTCTTACGGGACTTTGTTTCGTTCTGCATTTTCATGGCTTCGATCACCAGGAGACCTTGTCCGGTCTCGACCTTCTGGCCGGCGCTCACCAGCAGCTTAATTACTTTGCCCGGCATCTGCGCCTTCACTTCGAATGGTCCCGCCGTACCCGCCGTTCGCGCTTTCCCCGAGCGGTCACGCGCATCGCTTACAGCAATCAGCCGGTGATCCGTTCCGGTCCAGGTTTCGACACCGGATCCATTGCGGACGAGATACACCGTAATACTGCGGGAATCGAGCAAGACGGAGAAAACGCCAGGCCCGACCTCGGTGACTGAAGCGGACCCCGAAACTTGAACATCTCCTTTGAGCTGATAAGTAACAGAGTCTTTGCCGCATTGGAGTTCAAGAACGTACTCAAGGTCATCGACGGCGACGATGTATTTCATGTTAGCGGTTCAAGCTGCGCCGGCCTTCGGTCTTCCAAAGGCTCTGCGACGCCGATACTCGCACAGGATTCCCGTTGGCGGCACGGGTCTGTGCGGCTGCGAGGACCGAGGCGACAAGTCCGCCGGAGTCCGGAGCCGAGGGTTGCCAGCGAGCCATGAACTCGTCGAGGAAGGCCGTATGAAGCTGGCCGTCCTGCCATTGTGGATCAAGCATCAGCCGGTCAAAGAAAGAAACATTCGTCGTGATACCGAGAATCCGATACTCCGATATCGCGCGCTGCATGCGGCGG
>JAFAMM010000109.1 GCA_019233375.1 Acidobacteriaceae bacterium | reverse complement strand
CTTCACCCGCCGGAGCTGAGAAGCCGAGGTGACCGCGCTTCTCGAGGAAGCGTGCGCCCAGGTTGGAAGTCATGATGATGATGGTGTTCTTGAAATCGACCGTGTTGCCCAGACCATCCGTCAATTGCCCGTCCTCAAACACCTGCAGCAGAATGTTGTAGATGTCCGGGTGAGCCTTCTCAATCTCATCGAGAAGAATGATCGAATACGGAGCGCGCTTGACCCGCTCTGTCAGCTGCCCGCCCTCCTCGTAGCCGACGTATCCCGGAGGCGACCCGATCAGTTTTGAGATCGAGTGCTTTTCCATAAACTCCGACATATCGAAGCGGATCAGTGACTTTTCGCTGCCGAATAGAAATTCGGCGAGCGCGCGAGCGACTTCGGTTTTGCCAACGCCCGTCGGCCCGAGGAAAAGAAACGAACCCGCCGGACGTTTGGGCGATTTCAGACCCGCGCGCGAGCGGCGAATCGCTCGCGACAGCGCCGAAATCGCCTTCTCCTGGCTGATCACACGCTTGTGCAACTCCTCTTCAATGCGGAGAAGCTTGTTGATTTCCTCTTCCTTGATGGAGGTCATCGGCACGCCGGTCCAGCGCGCGACAACTTCCTCTATGTCGTCCTTCGAAACAACACCGGTGGATGTATCGTCCAGGTTGTACTTCTCGCGAAGCTGGCGCAGGTTCTCGCGCTCCTTGCGTTCTTCATCGGAATAGAACCGCGCCTTCTCAAACTCGTGATTGGCGATGGCGTTCTCCATCCGGTGCACGATGAATTTGATCCGCTTCTGGATATCGGCAACTTCGGTCGGCAGTGTCGTCTGCCGTAGCTTGACCCTAGCTCCCGCTTCATCGATCAGGTCAATCGCCTTATCTGGCAGGAAGCGATCCGGGATGAACCGCGTCGAGGTGTACACAGCCGATTCGATCGCCTCGTCCGTATAGGCGACAGCATGAAACTTCTCATAGCGTTCCTTGATGCCGAACAGAATGCGGATCGCATCAGTTTCACTCGGCGGCGGAACTTTGACCGCTTGAAAACGGCGCTCGAGCGAGCGGTCTTTTTCGATGGATTTGCGGTACTCGGCGGGCGTGGTCGCTCCGATACACTGGATTTCGCCGCGCGATAGGGCCGGCTTCAGAATATTCGCCGCATCGAGCGAGCCCTCGGCCGACCCGGCGCCTACCAGCGTATGCAGCTCATCGATGAAGATGATGGCGTTCTGATTCTCCATCAACTCTTTCATGATGGTCTTCAGTCGCTCCTCGAACTGGCCGCGGTACTTCGTGCCAGCCACGATAAGGGAAAGATCAAGCGCCAGGATGCGCTTGTCCGAAAGGAAGGAGGGCACATCGCCGTCAGCGATCCGCTGCGCCAGACCCTCTACAATCGCGGTTTTACCAACCCCGGGTTCGCCGATCAGAACCGGATTGTTTTTGGTGCGGCGGCACAAAATTTGCACCACGCGATCGACTTCCGAATCACGCCCAATCAGCGGATCAAGCATCCCGTCAACTGCGGCCTGCGTTAGATCACGGCTGAACTCCGCGAGCAGCGAGCTCTCCTTGGGGCGGCTCGCCGAAGTCTTTTCCGACGCCGAGCGTGCAATCTCTTCCCGCACTGCGGAAAGCCGCAACCCCCGTTCGTGCAGAATTTCCGCCGCGAAGCTCTTCTCTTCACGCAGCAGGCCGAGCAGCAAGTGCTCCGTCCCAATGTGTTTGTGGCTGAGTCTTTCGGCTTCTTCCGCGCCATAGGCCAGCACACGCTTGCATTCATGACTGAGAGGCAAGTCGACCGACGTCGAGACCTTCTCACGAACGGTCGTGTGAGCCTCTATCTGCTTGCGAATCGATTCGATCGCGGCATGAGACCGCAGGAAGCGATTCGCGAGCGCTTTGTCCTCGCGCAAAAGACCAAGCAGCAGGTGCTCCGTCTCAATATAAGGACTGCCGAACTGGCTCGCCTCGTATCTTGCAAAAAAAATGACCCGGCGTGCTTTCTCGGTATATCGTTCAAACATAAGTGCCACCGCCAAGACGGGTTGCGTCTTGTACAACTACTCCGGCCGCTAGATCCATTACGGATGGAGCCTCTAGACAGCCATTCCTTAACTCTAAGACTCGATCGCAGCGGGTTGCGAAAGAGAGATTGTGTGTAACAAATACAGAAGTAAGACCGTGCATCTCGTGCAGATCAGCAAGCAACCCGATCACCATATCGCCGGTTCGAAAGTCAAGGCTGCCCGTCGGTTCGTCCGCCAACAAAACTCTGGGAGAGCCCGCCAAGGCACGTGCCACAGCAACACGCTGTTGTTCACCACCCGACAATTCTCCGGCCCGATGATGCTGCCGTGTTTGCAGGCGTACTTCGCGCAACAACACGGCCGCAGTATGACTCGCCTCTTCCCGGCCCACGCCGCGGACCAGCAGCGGCATCATCACATTCTCGAAAGCAGTGAACTCCGGAAGCAGCGAGGGATTCTGCCAGACGAAGCCGAGCTGCTGGTTCCGGAAATCCGCGAGCGCACGATCGGAGAGTGCAACAATGTCGCGATCGTCGAAAAATATCCGGCCATGCGATGGCCGGTCTAGCCCGCCGAGCAAATGCAGCAACGTCGATTTTCCGCTGCCCGATTCGCCGATAATCGCCAGCCGTTCTCCACGGCGCACCTCGAGCGAGAGATTGTCGAAGACATGTATGTCTGTGCCTCCGGAGCGGTATGTTTTCCCAACTGACTCCGCCCGGATCGCACTGCCGGTGTTCAATCCGTCGCCTCTACCTCTTAGATTAGAACAGCTTCGGGCGAATCGAGCCCTATTGCGTACAGGGATAGTTTGTGCAGTACGAGAACTCGAAACCCCCTTGGCTATGCTCTTCTGATCGTTAGACGTGCGTCGGGCAGCGTGCGATTCTGTTTGACCGTCTTTTCCTCGGCAATGCCGTCACTTCACGACGAAATTTACAAGCCGGTCGGGTACTACGATTACTTTTGCTATCGATTTGCCGCTGAGGAACGGCTTCACTCGCTCGTTCGACTGAGCCAGGCGCTCGAGTTCTTCGCGTGAGGTTCCAAACGGCGCACGTATGTGGCCGCGCAGTTTCCCGTTAACCTGTACCGGGATTTCCGCCGCGTCTTCTTTCGCGAGGTCCGGGTCAAAGGCAGGCCACGCCTCACGGAACACGGGCCCGCTGCCTCCGAGCTGATCCCACAACTCCTGCGCCGCGTACGGCGCGAACGGGGCCAGCAGCAGTGTAAGTGTTTCGCAAATCTCGCGCTTTGATGCCGCCGATAGCTGCCCCTCGAGTTGATACAGCTCATTCACGAGTTCCATCAGAGAGGCGATGGATGTGTTGAAATGCCACCGGCTGTCGAAATCGTTCGTGATTTTTTGGACTGTTTGGTGAAGCTTTCGCGAAGCCTGCCGGTCCGCTCCATTGCGGTCCCCCATCGCTGCCGCGCCGCCATCGGAATTGCGCGTTACGTAGCGGTACAGCCGCGCCAGGAAGCGGTTGATGCCGGAAACACCGTCTTCCTGCCAATCGAGATCGCGGTCGGGAGGCGACGCAAATAGAGAATACATGCGGGCCGAGTCCGCGCCGAATTGGGCCACCATGTCATCGGGCGAGACCACATTTCCGAGACTTTTCGACATCTTGGCTCCATCCTTGATGACCATGCCCTGCGTGAATAGCCGGCGCGTCGGCTCATCGTTCGATATCAGGCCGATGTCGCGCATGACCTTCGTCCAGAAACGCGAATAAATCAGGTGCAGTATGGCGTGCTCGACGCCGCCGATGTACTGGTCAATCGGAAACCAGTACGCGATGCTCTCGGAATCGAACGGCGCACCGTTATTCCATGGGTCGCAATAGCGATAGAAGTACCACGAGGAATCGACGAAAGTGTCCATCGTGTCGCTTTCGCGCCGGCCTGGTCCGCCACACTTCGGGCATCGCACGTTCATGAACCAGTCGATACTCTCGAGCGGTGATCTCCCCTGGCCTGTGACCTTGACGCCAAGCGGCAGCCGAACCGGGAGATCCGTCTCCGGAACGGGAACCGGCCCGCAGCCCTCGCAGTAAATGATCGGAATGGGCGTGCCCCAGTAGCGCTGCCGCGAAATTCCCCAATCCTTGATCCGGTACGTAATCGCGACGGTGCCGAAACCCTGCTGCTCGGCGTACGCCGCCATCTTCTGCCGCGCTTCGGCGCTCGACAGGCCGGACCACTCTCCCGAATTCTCCAAAACGCCGTATTCGACGAACGGTCCCTCCATGGCCGCGCTATCCGCGAGTTCGCCGTCAACTGGCCGGATCACCGGCACCACCGGGATGCCGTAAGTACGGCAGAATTCAAAATCGCGCTCGTCGTGCGCCGGAACGGCCATAATGGCTCCCGTACCGTAACCGAGCAAAACGAAATTGCCGATCCAAATCGGAACACGAACCCCGCTGAATGGATGATGCGCATAGCGGCCTGTAAACAGGCCGATCTTCGCAACCTGACCAGGATCTTGGCGCGCCGTTGAGTCGATGATCTCCTTCACTTGCGTCCTGGTCTCTTTATCCTGGACCAGCTTCTCTACAATCGGGTGCTCGGGAGCAACTACCAGGCACGTTGCGCCATAGATAGTGTCAATGCGAGTCGTGAACACGCGGATAGCGCCGGGCGCGTCCTCCAGCGCGAAATCCACTTCCGCTCCTTCCGACCGTCCAATCCAGTTGCGTTGCATGGCGAGCACGCGTTCCGGCCAGCCGCCCTCGAGCTGCTTCATGTCCTCCAGCAGATCAGCGGCGTACGCCGTCGTTTTCAAAAACCATTGCTGCATGGCACGCTGTTCCACCGGCGTGGTCTCATGCCGCCAGCAACAGCCATTCACTACCTGCTCATTTGCCAGCACGGTGGCGCATTCCGGGCACCAGTTGAGCAGCGCCTCTTTGCGGTACGCCAGGCCGCGTTCGTACATCTTCAGAAAGAACCACTGGTTCCAGCGATAGTATTCCGGTTCGCAGCTCGCGATCTCTCTTTTCCAGTCAAACGCAAAGCCCAGACGCTGCATCTGCGCCTTCATGAACGCAATGTTGGTAAGGGTCCATTCGTGCGGGTCGCGCCCTTCCTTCAGTGCGGCGTTTTCAGCCGGAAGGCCAAATGAATCCCATCCCATGGGATGCAGAACGTTGTACCCGCGCATCCACATGTAGCGGGCCAGCGCATCGCCGATCGCGTAATTGCGCACATGTCCCATGTGGAGCTTGCCGCTTGGATACGGCAGCATCTCCAGAACGTAATACTTAGGTTTTTCAGGCGCATCGGCCGCGTAGAGCGATGAGTCGTTCAACCACCGCTCGTGCCATTTCGGCTCGATTTCCTGCGGATCGTACGCTTTTTCGGGGATACCAGCTCCTTCAGTGCAGTTACGTTGCGAAGATCGTCGCCCGGTTCGTCAACGGGAGTCTCGAGGATGAATGCCTTGTCGCGCAATTTTGGATGATTCAAAATGCGCCGGAAGCCCTCTAAACCAATATATCCAGCGCCTATATGGGCGTGCCGGTCACAATGCGAGCCCAGCTTCATCCGCGTGTCATTGGTGTGGATCACCGGCACGTTGTCGAGGTCCAGCGCGCAGCAGGCATTCGCAATCAGTGCCTCAAGCCCGGCTTGTTGAGAGATATCGAAGCCGCTCACGTAACAGTGGCAGGTGTCCAGGCAGTAGCCCACCGGTATATCGAGGTATGGCTGCACCACCTGCCGGATGGTGGCAAGCTCTTCCAGATTTCCGCCAAGCTGCGCGCCGGCGCCGGCTGTGTTTTCAAGAAGAATTGCCAGCCTGGCGCGCGCCTTTAGATCGTCCCGCACATCGCGCCAGGCAAGCGCCAGTCCTTCGGCCACATTCACGATGCCCTGCTCTACGCTCAGCCCTCTATAGTTCCCGGGATGCGCAACCAGGTAATCCGCGCCGATGACAATGGCTCGCTCGATCTCGCCCGTGAATGCGGCGATTGATTTCTCGCGAATGATTCCCGGCGGCGAAGCGAGGTTGATCAGGTAATTATCGTGAATAATCAGCGGCTTCAGGTCATGCCGGGCCCGGAGTTCCTGCAGGTTAGCCACCTGCGCGGCGTCCGGCGTCTTGGCTCGCCACATTCGCGGGCTTGCGGAAAATATCTGAAAGGTATTGGCGCCGAGTTCATTTGCCTTCACTGCTGCGCGCCCGAGTGATCCGCTGGTGAAGCAATGAATACCGATTCGCAACTCTCAGGATAAACGCCGCACTCCGCGCTATACTCATCGCCGGGCGTGCCACGATTTTTCACCTTGCCAGAAGCCGAAAGACTGCTGCCGGAAGTGGAGCGGCTCCTGCGCGATTTGATTCGATTCAAGGATGCCTATACGGACATCGACAGTCAGTTAAGCGCCCTGATGCAGCGCGTTTCGCTGGCCGGCGGCATGATCCCGCCGCGCGAGGAGATCGCGCATCTTAGGCAGGAAAAAGACGCTACTGCGCGGACGCTAAAGAGCACTTTCGAGAGGTTCCAGGAAACCGGCTGCCAGTTGAAGGACCTGGATACCGGCCTGGTTGACTTCCCCACCCTGTATCGCGACCGCGAAGTCTACCTGTGCTGGAAGGTTGGCGAGGAAGGCATCGGGTTCTGGCATCACGTGGAAGACGGGTTTCGCGGCCGGCGTCCGATCGACAGCGATTTTCTGGCGAATCATAAGGGCGCACGATAGAGTCGACGTCGCATTTTCAGAAACCTTTTTTCCGTCGACATTATCCTGATGTCCATGTGGCCAACAACCATCGCGTCCATTGTCACGGCGCTGACATTGGGCTCCGGGCTGTGTTACAGCCAGATAAACGTTCTCACGTATCACAACGACAATTCTCGAACCGGGCAGAGTCTTTCTGAAACCGTACTAACGCCTGCGACAGTGAAAGCAGGCCGCTTCGGCAAATTATTCGAAGTAAAACTCGACGGGAAAGTGGATGCACAACCGCTGCATGTTGGCGGATTGAACCTGGCTGGCGGGATTCACAATATCGTGCTCGCCGCCACCGAGCACGACAGCGTATACGCGTTCGATGCCGATAACGGCAAGATTTACTGGCACACCACCCTGTTGAAATCCGGCGAGACCACCTCCGATAATCGCGGTTGCGGCCAGGTAAGCCCGGAGATCGGCGTCACGGCGACGCCTGTCATTGACCGCAGCGCCGGACCGCAGGGCACGGTGTACGTCGTCGCCATGAGCAAAGACTCCTCCGGGAACTACTACCAGCGTTTGCACGCGCTCGATCTTGTAACCGGAGCTGAACAGTTCGGAGGACCGGTCGAAATCGAAGCCACGTATCCGGGGTCAGGCGCAAACAGCAGCGACGGACGTGTGGTTTTCGATCCGAAGCAGTATAAGGACAGAGCGGCCCTACTGCTGCTGAACGGCGTCGTCTACACAAGTTGGGGATCTCACTGCGATATCCCTCCGTACACGGGCTGGATCATAGGTTATGACCGCCTTAGCCTGCATCAGACAAGCGTCTTCAACTTCGCGCCGAATGGCGAGGGAGCAGCTCTGTGGAACAGCGGAGGAGGGCCGGCCGCCGACGCCCACGGCAACATTTTCGTCGCGGTCGCCAACGGAACATTCGATACAAAGTTAAATGCTCAGGGCTTTCCTAACGCGGGGGATTATGGAAACGCGTTCTTAAAGCTTGCGGTGCAGGGCGGCCAGATGGTCCCGCTCGACTACTGGACGATGGATAACTCCACAAGCGAATCTGCAGGCGATGCCGACCTGGGCTCTGGCGGCATTATGCTTCTCCCGGACGTGCAAAACAGCAGCGGTACCGTTTTTCATCTGGCCGTGGGAGCAGGCAAAGATGGCAACCTCTGGGTCGTCAACCGCGACAACATGGGAAAGTTCGACTCGACGTCAAACCATACCATCTACCAGCAGCTGAATGAAGCCCTGCCGGGAAGTATCTGGAGCAATCCGGCCTACTTCGATAATTTTGTTTACTACGGTTCCGTCAGGAACGTGCTTCAGGCCTTCGAAGTCAAGAATGCGCGCCTCCTCTTGCCTGCGAGCTCAACTACCTCTCACTCCTTCCCTTATCCTGGCGTCTCTCCAAGTGTATCTGCGAACGGAACGCAGAACGCGATTGTGTGGGCTGTAGAAAACTCCAACCCGGCTGTTCTGCACGCTTACGATGCCACCAACTTGGCGAAGGAGTACTACAATAGCAGCGACGCTGCCAGTGACCAGTTCGGTGCAGGCAATAAATTCATCGCTCCGACCATAGCCTCGGGCGAAGTGTTTGTCGGAACACCCGACAGCGTTGCCGTTTTCGGCCTGCTTCCTGCCACAGTGTTGCCTAATGGCGAGTACACGATTGCAAACCAGTTGACCAATCTGGCACTCGAAGATCCAGGTTCGTCGAACACCTCCGGAGTCCAGATACAAGGAGCTATCCCGAATGGAGCAACCAATCAGAAATGGATTTTCACTTCCGACGGGCACGGCTTTTATACCATCCGGAACGCGGCCAGCGGCCTGCTTCTGACGGATCCGGGCGGCTCTAAAACCTTCGGCACAAAATTGGAGCAGCAAACGGCAAACGGCAGCGACCCTCAACTGTGGTCTCTTACAATCTCCGGGTCAGGGTACGTGCTGCGAAACAAAGCAAGCGCCTTGGTCGCCGACAACACCAACTACCGTTTCACACCCGGAACCGGCATGCAACTTTGGAGCGCGACCGGACGCAGCAACCAGACCTGGCTGGTGTACTGAAACGCTGCCGCGCGGTTGACCGGGACCGCTGAACTACTGTTTGAACACTGAATCAAAGAGGCGTCGCGTCCTGGTTTGCAACGCAAGCAGATCTTCATCTAAGGCAGCGGGGTTCAGCTGTTTTCCTGTCCAACGGGTCACCAGTTCCGCCACCATTTGCCGCTGCTCCGCGGCGGTCGGAATTTTACCTTCCGCCCGCCCGGTCACCACTCGAATACCATGATCCAGCGCGCGGAAGAACGTCGTCGCTTCCAGCAGGAACTCTGCATCCGGCCGGTCCAGATGTCCCATCTTCTCGACGATATCGATCCGCTCGGGGGTATTGAGGCTCTTGTAGAACATGCCGGCGCCCTTGAGACGCAGATACATGAGAATAAAATCCGCATCGTAGTAACCGCCCTCCGCCGCCTTTAACGGCGTAACGCCGCCCTGCTCCCGTTGAAGCCGCAGCCGCATTTGCCGCAAATCCTGTTTCGAACGGCCGCTCTGGCCGTAGCGCCGCCAATCGACCTGCTGCAGCTCGTTCAGGAAATTCGTCGCGCGGTCGGTGTCGCCCGCCACCCCGCGGGCCTTCATGTAGGCGATTCCTTCCCAAGCCTCGGCTTTCGTCGAAAAGTAGTCAACGTATGTCGATTCGGTCTGGACCAGCAGCCCCTCGCGCCCATTGGGACGAAGACGAGTATCGATGGAAAGAAACGTTCCATTCGCACTGTATGCCGTCAGAATCTCGATCATATGTTCTGTTACGCGCGTCCAGAACCGCTGCCGCTTCGATTCGCTATCGGGGATGATGAACAGCAGGTCGGCATCAGAGGCGAGGTCGAACTCACGCATGCCGAGCCGTCCAAGCGCTACCACCATCATTTCGTTTTGCGGATCCTCGAACGGCTTTTCGAAGCTGGCATGGGCATGAGCGTGGGCCAATCCTTTTTCGAGCGCGATCCGGTAGGCGCGCGCGATCATAAACTCGGCCAGCGCTGAAGTGCTGTCAAGCGTTTGGAATACCGGCTCCGGCAAACAGATGCCCGCTACCAGGATTCGAAACATCTCGCGGCTGTAGAAACGCCGCAATCCTTCAATGTCGTTCAATGGGGCCGCAAGACCTTCAAAGGCCCACCGGCGCGTTGGATGATCGGCCGCGCGCCGTACCTCCTGAAGCAGTTCCGGCGCCCTCATCAGTTGCTCGGACAGATAAGGGCTGGTTTCAAGAATCTGCGTCACCCAATCGGTCACGACCGGATGAGCATTCAGCAGATCCAGCTCCGGCGACCCGGCAGGCAGGCTCGCGATGAAACAGGCCAGCTTCGCATCCGATCTGAGAATCCCTCGGAGCCGCAGCCGGCGCGCGAGTTGTGGAGCGAACTGCTCGGCGACGAGCAGCAGGTCGTCGGCTACTTGCGGGCGCCGCTCGTCGTGAACTCCCACGCTCTCCAACACCGCGGGAGCGGACGATGGGGGGCCATAGTACAGCGGCCTCTGGGCGTGGATGATGCGCTCGTAAATCGCCTGCACATTTTCGAGATGATGATTAAGCTCCTGTAGAAGCTGGGCCGCAACGCTGATTCCCGGCTGTTCTGACGGCGATAGCTGAAACATCCGCTGGGCGATGCCGGTAAGCTCCGCCGCGTTAGTAGGCAAAGCATGCGTTTGTCTGTCGTCCTCATATTGCAGCAAATGCTCCAGTCCGCGCAGAAACTGGTACGCATGTGCGAGCCGCGAGTACTCGGTCGTCGAAAGGAGATCCTTTTCGTGCAGGCGGGTCAGCGCCAGCAGTGTACCGCCGTGCCGGATCCATGCATCCCGGCCGCCATGCAGGCGTTGCAGACATTGCGCCAGGAATTCGATGTCACGAATGCCGCCGCGCGCCAGTTTCACGTCCAGCTCGTCTTTCCGGAGACGCTTGCGAGCCAGCTTTTCGGCGATTCGCTCCCGCGTGGCGGACATCGTTTCGATCGTTGAGAAATCAACGCTCGTCGAATAGATTGAGGGCTCGACAAATTCGAGCAGTTCCTGGCCGAGCTTCTCGCTTCCTGCCACCACGCGCGCCTTCAAGAGCATTTGCAGCTCCCAGTCGCGGCCGCGTTTCGAATAGTATTCCTTTGCCGCGGCGAGTGAGATGCAGACCTCGCCCAGGCTGCCCTCCGGCCGCAGACGCAGATCCACCCGGTAACAGAGTCCGGCTGCGGTGTATGTGGAGAGAAGATTCGTGAATTGATTCGCGACCTTCTTAAAGAATTCGCGATTCGTTATTTTGTGCTGGCCCGACGTTTCGCCGTTATCACTGTAAACGAACATCAGATCGACATCAGAACTATAGTTCAGCTCCCGGCCGCCCAATTTACCGAGTGCAAGCACGCTGAACTCAGCGCGGCGCTGGCCGTCGTCGGAAGTAGGGCTGCCGTAGCGCAACTCAAGCTCCGCGGTGACGCTGAGAAGCGCGCGTTCAAGAATCGCGTCGGCAAGGTTCGACAGCTCCTCCGTAATCTGCGCCAGGGTGCCCAGGTGCAATCGGTCCCGCAGAACAAGCCGCAGAAGCTGCTGGCGCCGGAACAGTGCGAGATCAAGCGCGCCCGGCGCTACGGCTCCGCGCAATGCCAAGAACTCATCGAGCGCTGCCCTGTAATGTTCCGCCGAAAATGTCGAATGAATCTGATGGACGGTGGAAATCCAATCTGGATTCCGCAGCAGCTCTTCCGAGAGAAACCGGCTAGAGCCAAAAATCGCGGTCAACCAGGAGAGCACCTCCGGCTGCTTCGAAAACGATTGCCAGTGTGTAGGATTGCGCGCCGCAAACTCACGCAGGTACTGGCTGACCCGCGACGGATCGCTGGACGTCGCGATTAGGTCCTGCAGTCTCGATGAAAGTTCGGTTTCAGAAGCCTGGGTCGCAGCGGACTGGGCCGGGACGTGTGTGGGTTCGGCAACGGGGAGCGGCATAAGCGCGCATAAGCGGCACTCAAATGCGGCCGCTAGACGACGGGGTCTACCGCCTCAATTATATCGTTTACGCTGATATGTCCAGGCTCGAGCACTTTCGCGAAGAAGCCGCTCTCGCCCCAATGCGGCGAGGCAGGATCTCGAGCTTTCACAAGCGGATCATAGATGCGACTCTGGATACCGGGTCCATAAGGATTCAGCGCCGAGCAAGGCGCCCGCGGCTTCGTCAGTTGTAAGCGGACGGTTCCAACCAGGAACTGCTGCCCGGCGCGCCAGCGGCGATAATCCAGCCCGCGCGTTGTGAGATTCTCGCCCAGCGCTCCGTAGAAAACCCACCAGCCCTCGGCAGTAAGTGTGTCGACAACCTCCGCGGCGAGTAAAAGCAGAGCTTGCTCCGGACCGCCGTGGTACTGGTACCGGTGCTCGTCGCCTTCGATTCCAAGCAAACCCACTTGCGCGAAAAGAACCGGCCGCTTCGGGACGCCACCTTTTGATGTATTGAGCTGAACGACAGTCCCTCGCGCGAGGCTTGTTTCAGGAAGCAAGCACGACGGGCCCCTGCTCCCGGCAAGACCGATAAATGCTCAGCACCACCTCCAGCGCACGATAGCCCTCCTCCCCGTTCGCCAGCGGCTCGCGATTGTCCCGGATCGCATTCTTGAAATCAAGAAACTGCCGTTCAAAGCTGGCGACAGAAATGGCCATCGGATCAGAAGAGCCGGATGCCACATCTTGCGCAACGGGCGCCGGATCGGCCGCGTTCTGCGCCTCGTCCTCGCGCACATCCCAGCTCGTCATGCGATCACCGGACATGACGGCCGACCCCTTGCTCCCGTGAATTTCGATTCGTTCGGTGTAACCCGGCCAGAACGCGGTCGAAGCCTGAATCACGCCTGTGGCGCCCGACGCATATGTCAGCAGAGCGTTCACGATATCTTCCGATTCCATCCGGTGCGCTGCGCCGAGTTGCCAGTTGCCGCATACGCGGGCCGCCCGCCCGATCAAATACAGCAGAACATCGATCTGATGAATTGCCTGGTTGATAAGCGCGCCGCCGCCTTCCGTTTTCCAGCTGCCTTTGATTGCACGTGAGTAATATTCGTCGTTGCGGAACCACTTAACATAAGCATCGGCTTGCAACACTCTTCCAAGGCGTCCCTGGGCCAACGCCCGCTTCAGAAATATAGTGGCGTCATCGAAACGGTGCTGGCTCATGACGCCGAGTTTGATGCCCGCGCGCCGGGCGATGTCGA
>JAFAMM010000094.1 GCA_019233375.1 Acidobacteriaceae bacterium | reverse complement strand
CAAGGAGAAGAGACCTTCCTCGAATTTCTTGTCGCGCTACGAACAACTCGAAAGTACGCCGGCGTCAAAGGTCTTTCTTACAAAGATAACTTCGGTCTGCACGTTCACAATGCCGAAAGACCTTTGCGCTCTCCCAATGATTTTCCCTGGCGGCCTTATGAGAGTCTCCCGAATGCCGCCAATTACATTCTGCCCACTTTCCTGGGGCGGCGGACCGCCGTCCATCAAGCGAGCATCGGATGCCCGTTCCGATGCACCTTCTGCGGTGTTGTTCCTATTTATCAGGGCCGCCAGCGCACGGAAGATCCCGAGCGCACCGCGTCGGTCCTGGCCTATTTGAAGCAAAAATACTCTATCGATTCCGTTCAGTTCTACGACAACAACTTCTTTCTTAACGAGAGCCATTCTGCCGCTTTGGCCAAGCTTCTCGAGCCGCTGAATCTCAATTGGTGGTCCGAGGGACGCATCGACACCGTGCTCCGCTACTCCGACGATACGTTCCGGCTGCTGAAGAAGGCCGGGGCGGCGATGATCTTCTTCGGAGCGGAGTCCGGCTCGGACTGGGTGCTGCGGCAAATGAATAAAAAGATCACAACCGAACAGACAATTACCTTAGCGGCTCGCATCCGGCAATTTGGTATCGTTCCCGAATTCTCGTTCGTCGTTGGAAATCCCAAGAATCCGGAACGGGACACTCGCGAGACGATTGCTTTCATTCGCCGCATCAAACGTGCGAATCCCAATGCGGAGATTATCGTTCAGCACTATATTCCCACCCCGCATCCGGATGGCATGTATGGCGAGGTCCAGGCGCAAATTCAGTTCCCGCGCACGCCCGAAGAGTGGGCCAGTGAGCGCTGGTATAACTTCACAACGCGTCACGACCCCAATGTTGCTTGGCTTCCGAGGCGGCTTAAACGGCGCATCGACAACTTTGACTTAGTCGTCAATTCCCGCTGGCCAACCGTTCAGGATATCCACCTGCCTCGCTGGGGCCGGAGTATGTTGCGTGGCTTGAGCAGTTGGCGCTATTTACTCGGATTCTATGACTTTCCGTATGAGCTTGCGTGGGCGCACCGCTTCCTGGCTTTGCGGAAGCCGCGCTTGGAGAGCTTGTGATGCGTGTCGCCGCCGTTCAAGCGCATCGACTCTGGGCGCCGCTCTACGATTCGTGCCTGAATCCCATTCTCGCCTTGGAACGCCGCGCCATGGAGAGCGTATTGAAACCGCTGCAGCCATGTAGGGTTGTCGACGTTGCATGCGGCACAGGCCGGTGGCTGCCTCATTTACAAAATGCAGGATCACAGGTCTTCGGCTGCGATGCCTGTGAGGAGATGCTGTATGAGGCAACCAAAAACCACTCGTTGCGCGGCCGGCTGGCTCTGGCCGATGCCGAACGCCTTCCGTTTCGCAGCTCGGCTGCAGATTTGATTCTGTGCTCACTGTCTCTTGGGTACTTCCAAAGGCTCGATCAGGTGTTCCGCGAGTTTGCACGGACCGTGACGCTTGGTGGTGTCATCGCCGTCAGTGATCTGCACCCCGATGCCTTGGCAGCCGGATGGAAACGATCGTTCAACGTGGGGCGGGAAAAATACGAAATCATGCACTACTCTCGCGCCTTGGAGGAGATCGGGCAGGCTGCCACGGATGCGGGTCTAAGGTGCAGATCTTTCGAAGAAGTTTCTCTGGGCGCCGCGGAGTTACCCATATTTCAACGCGCCGGCAGAGAACGGTACTTCGAGTCTGCCAAAAGCATTGCCGCTCTATTCATAGGAGTTTGGGAGAAGCCATGCTGTTGAAGGGCGCGCGCATAGCCCTGAACTCATCTCAGGCGGTCCATTCAGATCTGTGGATCAGGAATGGAGCGGTCTCGTTCTCACCCGTTCCTATCAAGCGCACTCTGACGCTCTGCCTGGATGAATGTATCATCGTGCCCGGATTGATCAACGCCCATGATCATCTGGAGTTGAATCTCTTTCCGAGATTAGGGCACGGTCCTTATGCAAACGCATCGGCTTGGGCGCAAGATATCCACCGGCCCCGTGAGTCGCCTGTAAAAGAACACTTATCCGTTCCCAAAGGATTGCGATTGACATGGGGTGCGATCAAAAACCTGCTTTCAGGTGTTACTACAGTTGCGCACCATAACCCTTTCCACTCAATTTTTCTCGAACCTGATTTCCCGGTGCGAGTTGTGCGCCGCTACGGATGGGCGCACTCCATACACTTCTCTCCGGACTGGCACACGCGTCTCGAGCGCACGCCGGTTGACTGCCCGTTCCTCATTCACGCAGCCGAAGGGACCGATGAGGCTGCTCGCAGTGAAATTTCAACGTTAGGGAACGCCGGGGCGCTCAGGCAATCAACAATCCTCGTGCACGGAGTCGGCGTCAACGCTTCAGGCTTGGCCCGGATCCAGCGCGCGGGCGCAGGCGTTGTATGGTGCCCCACCTCCAATCACTTCACTCTTGGTCGAAGCCTCCAGCCCGCTGTTTTCGACGCAGGAATCTCAGTCGCCCTTGGAAACGATTCCGCAATGACCGCGCAAGGCGACCTTCTCGATGAGCTGCGCTTTGCGCATCAGACAGTTAGTGCTGAGCGTCTGTATGCGATGGTTACGTCCGAGCCGGCACGTATGCTCAAACTGCCGGCCGGTTTCGGGCGGATCTCCCCCAATGGCCCGGCTGACTTACTGGTTATGAAAGATACCGGCCTGTCACCCGCAATGACGTTGCTCGAAACTCACCCTCAGCTCGTGATCTTGAATGGGCAGATACAGCTGATCTCGTCAGACCTGGCGTCCGCTCTTCCCACGAACCTGTTGCGGTCTTTCCAGCAAGTCGAAATTGAGGGCCGGGGAACGTACCTCTTTGCCGCGCCGGTCGCAACGATGTTGAAGCAGACGACAGAAAACCTGCGGCATAGCCCGCGCCTGGCGGGAAAGGCGATGGCCGCTTGACCCCCTCGGTTCACTCTCTCCCTGTGCTGATCCTGTGCCCTCACGCACGCTGTAACTGCCGGTGCGTGATGTGTGACATCTGGAAAGAAGAGAGCCGCGCAGAAATGGCCGCGCAGGATCTGGCGCGCCATCTGGCGGACATTGAGAAGCTCGCGGTGAAGTGGGTCGTCTTTTCTGGCGGAGAGCCGCTGATGCACCGCGATCTTTTCCGGCTAGCCGCGATGCTGAGAAGCAGGCGCATCCGGGTTACTTTGCTCAGTACCGGGCTTCTTCTGGCGCGTTACGCGACCGAGATAGCAGCGCACATTGATGACATCATTGTTTCGCTCGACGGCCCTCCAGAGATCCATGATCGGATCAGGCGCGTTCCCGGCGCATTCCGCCTTCTCGAGCAGGGGATCCGGGCCATTCATGACGTGAATCCTCAATTTTCAATATCCGCGCGGTGTACAGTTCAACACCTGAACCACTGCTGCCCGGTGGAGACTGCACGCACGGCCAAGCGGCTCGGCCTGAGTTGCATCTCCTTTCTGGCGGCTGATGTCACCTCCTCCGCTTTCAACCGCTTTCAACCATGGGAGGCTTACCGGCAGGCGCAAGTGGCTTTAACGCTAGAGGAGGTCGTTGCGCTCGAACGCGAACTGGAAGCCGTGAATATCGAATGGGAAGGAAGCGGCTTCGTTGCAGAAAGCGCGGAGAAGCTGCGCCGGATCTCCAACCACTTCCGTGTCCATCTTGGGCTCTCTCTACCCTCTGCGCCCCGTTGCAACGCGCCCTGGGTATCGGCCGTGGTTGAGGCGGATGGCACGGTTCGACCCTGTTTCTTTCAACGCCCCATAGGATCACTGAAATCTCACACACTGTTAAACGTAATAAACGGTTTCGAGGCGCAACAGTTTCGAGCGGCGCTCGATATTGCGAGTGATCCCGTCTGCAGACGTTGCGTGTGTTCCCTCAATTGGCAATGACTATTACTCAAACCAGCTCTGACACTCTGGTCAATGACCCGCTATTAACGCGAGTGGTCCTCGAACATGACGCATTGTTTTACCCGTATGGATATCCTGTACGAATCCGTTCGAACTCCCGCACAACCTTAGAGGCAGCGTATATCAGTTGGAGTACCTATACACACCGTCACGAAGATACTCCTCTCGACATTCGCCTCGTGCTTTCCACCAGTGACAGTCCGGCATGCGTCGAGCCGCCTACCTTCAGATCTCAAGGACATCTGCTCAGTATCGTCGCAGATCGCGAGAATTTTGCTTCCCTCGACTTGAATGCGGGCTTCGCCTTTGGTTGGGCAACAGAGGCGACCGCCCGCAACCAGGAGTATTTTCGGCAATGTCTGCTGGATGTCATGATCTACCCTCTGCTTGAGGTTCGTCATCTTGTAACCTTACATGCCGCATGCGTAATCTACCGTGGCAAGGGAATCCTGCTCGCGGGCAACTCAGGCGCGGGAAAATCATCGCTGTCGTACGCTTGCGCGCGACGCGGCTGGACATTCGTATCGGACGACGCAAGCGCGTTCAGGCGATGCTGCCCCGTTCCAACCGTGATCGGGCATCCTCAGAAATTTCGCTTTCGCGAACCCGTTGGGCAGCTATTTCCAGAATTTCGAGACCTGAAAAGTACCCTCCGCGCTTACGGCAAGCCCACCATTGAGGTACTGACACGGACAATCGATTCGATTCAAGGCGCCTGCGAGAGCCACGTAGATGCAATCGTATTCCTGAATCGCCCGGCTTACGAGTCGGGGCCGCCTCTACTACTTCCCGTTTCCTATGAGGACGCGTGGAAGCGCCTCTGCTTTTCCGTGTGGGCCGTGCAGATGCCTGCATTTGAAGAACGGCTCGCCGCCCTCGAACGTCTGCTCACTGTTCCAACATTTGAGATACAGTACTCGGACCTTGGCCCGGCAGTCGACCTGCTCGAGCGTGCTGTACAGGACAAACTGTTTTGAGCGGCATCATTGAATTACTCACTGCCGCTAAGCCGCCGCCTCACATTGCGGCCGCGCTGGAGCTGTTGCAGTTTCACAGTACGCCGGAAGGCAGAGTGTGCTCGCTATCAGATACTGAACAGCAGCGGTTTCTTCGCTGGTGCGATGACAGCCAGGTGACATTGATGCTTTCTCACGTCGCGAAGACCCGGTTACCCGGTTGGCTTCGCGATTCAATAGCGGCTAAAGCGGACCGCTATGAGCTGCGGTTCGAGCGCATCAAACGGGAGTTGTTTCAGATCGTAGCGGCGCTAAATGGCGTC
>JAFAMM010000040.1 GCA_019233375.1 Acidobacteriaceae bacterium | reverse complement strand
AACGGAACCGGCAGCGGCTTTCTGCATCGTCACGTGCAGGCCGGCGACTTTCTAGACTGCAGTGCGCCGCGCGGATCTTTCACGCTTCGGGCGGGCGATGGCCCGGTGGTTTTGATGAGCGCGGGAATCGGGGCAACTCCCGTACTTGCGATGCTGCACGCGCTGGCGGCAGCCGGCTCTGCGCAAGAGATCTGGTGGTTATATGGAGCGCGCAACGGGGATGAGCACCCGTTCGCACGGGAATCGCGCGAGCTTGTTCAATCATTGAAGCGCTGCCGCAGCTACGTTGCATACAGCAGACCGGGTCCGGGCGACCGTATGGGCCGGGACTTCGACGCCTATGGGCGGCTGGACGCTTCCATTTGCGAAAAATTCGGCATTCCGCACCATGCCGATTATTATCTGTGCGGTCCGCAAAGTTTTATGGCGAGCATCACAGCCGGATTACGGGATCGGGGCGTTGTATCAGGACGGATTCACAACGAGATCTTCGGCCCAGGAGAGTCTTTGACGCCGGGCATCGCCGGTGTTCAACGGACACAGCCGCATGTACTAAGCGACACTAGCGGCTCGGGCCCCGAGGTTTCGTTTGCTCGAAGCGGCGTTACCGTCCGCTGGAGCAAACGTTTTAACAGTCTGCTCGAACTCGCCGAGGCTTGCGACGTTCCGGTAAAGTGGGCCTGCCGAACGGGCGTTTGCCATACCTGCGAGTGTGCGTTAATCGGGGGCGACGTCGAATATCGACCCGCTCCGCTGGATTTGCCGGCCCAAGGCAATGTGCTCATCTGCTGCGCGGAGCCCAGGGGCGATGTTCAGGTTGATCTCTGATTTGAAGTGAGCGGAGAAGCGAATCAAAACGGCATTGTGCGGACGGGTGGTCTTTGGCGCGGCGGCAGTGCTCTTCGGCATCATCGCCTTGATGTGGCACGACCCTGACACCTGGCAAAGCTTGCAACATATCTGGAGCCTGCCTTTCGGCACCATCATTGGCGGGTGTCTCATGGCCGCTCAAATTGCCGGTGGGATTGGGATGCAGTGCCCGCGCAGTGGGCGCTCGGCTTCGGTCGTACTTTGCGTCGTATATTTGTGTTTCACACTGGCCTGCATCCCTGAGATCATTGCCGCATCGAACGTCTATGAACGCTACGGTGGGAGCTTCTTCCTGTTCTTTTCCTTGCTCTGTGGCGCGATTGCCCAGTACGCAGGAACTGCAACGGCAAGGCTGGTGGTGCTCGGCCGGCTGGCGCGCCTTGGACTTGGGGTCTCTGCGACTTCCTTTACGTTGGGCCAGATACTCTTACTTCGGGAGACTGATCACCTGGTTCCAAAGTGGATTCCGCCTAACCAGATGTTTTGGGCGATACTCACAACGGCCGGCTTTGGACTCGCGGCAGTTGCCATCCTCATTAATCGCCACGCAAGACTCGCGATGCGTCTGATGACGCTCATGCTGACACTCTTTGGCGTACTGGTATGGGTTCCACACCTGATCGCTCACCCAAAGGCCCATTTCAACTGGTCCGAATGCGCCCTGACTTTCCTTGTTACAGGGGCTGTCTGGGTGGTGGCCGATTTGAAGTCCTTCTGATTCTGGGCTTAGTTCGCGCGCCTCTTTACCGGCAACCGACAGAGCTTTTCTCGATCACTTCGTGTGTGGCCGGAGATTGCCTCTCGCTCGCCCTTTGCTATTCCGTTCGCAGGGCCTGCACGACATCGACCCGAGCGGCTCGGGCCGCGGGCATGAACGAGGCAGTTACGGCTGCAAGCAAGAGGACTAGAGCCGAGCCCGCAACAGGCAGAACACCGGGCGTTTTCAGATCCGCCAGGAAGACCCCCGCTATTTGCGCCAATCCGAAACCGCAGGCCAGACCGGCGGCAAGTCCCGCGAAGGCCATGGCGGCGCCTTCCGTCATAACTCGCGTCAGTAGATCGCGCGGCTGCGATCCGACGGCGAGCCGTATGCCAAATTCACGTGTGCGTCCGCTCACGGAGAATGCCAATACGCCGGCAACGCCCACCACGGCGATCAGCAGCGCCACCGTGGCGAACGCGCTGAACACCATCGCATTTAGCTTGTCGGATGAGAGCACCTCGGCACGAACGTCTTCCAACGTGGCGGGGTGTTCTACCGGCTGGTCCGCTGACATTTTGCGCAAAATACGGGTGATCGGCGGTACCAGAGCATAGGGATCCGAGCTCATGTGAACAAAGAGGCGGCCTTGCATCAGGGCAGCTTCCTGATCAAAAGGACGATACACGGTCACGGTCGGCCGGGGCACAATGTCGGCGTCGTCCAGGTCTGCAACCACGCCGATGATGCGCATCGGCGTAGTTGTAATAGTGGGTATCACGTTCAGCAGCGGATCGGTCCACATAACGTGATGGTTCAGCGGATCCTGATCGGGGAACATGCGCAGCGCTGCGCTCCGACTCACAATCGCGACGGGCTCGTTCGTGCTACGGTCGCCATCGTTGAAATCGCGTCCTTCGATGATCGGCAGTTCGAGCGTCGCGAAATATCCGGGTGAGACGATCCGCATATTCGAGCGGGGATGCTGCTCGCCCGGGCCGGGCACGTGCCCATCGACGGAATATTGCAGCCCGAAATCGCTCCCTGGGGTGACCTCGCGCCATGGAACGAACATGCCGACAGCAACGCTTCGAACGCCGGGCAGTTGGCGGATACGCCGCGTCGCTTCGCGATAGTAATCAACCACCTGGGCCGGCGTCTTCCCCAGATGGAGCACAGGCACTTCGAGACAGAGCACGTGGCGTGTGTCGAGCCCCGTCTGCACGGTCTCGAGCGAAAGAAGAGTCTTGATGCTTGCGCCGGCGGAGGCTACCAGCACGAAGGAGGCCGCGATCTGAACCACCGCAAAGACCCTTAATCTCCGATTCGCGGAACCGGTGACGCGAGCGCCGCCGCTTGCGAGTCCGAAACCCTGGGTGGTTCCTGACGACGGCAGGCGGGGAATGAATGCCAGCAGCGCCGCCGCAAACACGGCCAGTACCGCGCCGACCCAGAGCATGCTGGAGTCTACCGCGAGATCGACCGCCCGAACGGAGAATCGGGACATGTAATGTGCCAGCACGGAGACCATCGGATCGGCGATCAAAATGCCAAAGATTGCTCCTGCGAGGCATAGCAACAGACTCTCGGCGAGCAGAGTTCGCCGTAAATCACCCGTGCTCGCGCCCAGGGCCGCGCGGACGCCCAGTTCGGCTTCGCGGCGGACGGTTCGGGCGAGAATCAGGTTGGCGACGTTAGAGCACGCGATAACGAAGACGAGTATTGAAGTCGCCATGAGCACCAGCAGGATGGTTCGGGCTCCCGATGTGATTTCATCGCGCAGCGGCACGGCGCCGATTCGAAAATCAGCTTTGGCGGGATAGGCTTCCGGATGCGCTTGCTTCATGCGCTTGTAAACCGAATTCAACTCAACGCGCGCTGAATCGAGGGTCGCGCCTGGCGCGAGCCTCGCAAACAACTCCGTCATCCGGTGCACCCGGTTGGTCTGCATCAGCGCGGAAAGATTATGCGAGCTGGTTACGATGTTGCCGATAATTTCGGTGTCGGAGGGATAGGGCACTGATGGCTCCAGCACCCCCACTACGGTGGCCATGCGCGCGTCGAGGAACGACTCAAGACGGACGGGCTTCCCAAGTACGGCGGGATCGCGCTTCAGCGCTGTCGACCAGAATCGATAGGTCAGGACAACCGCGCCGGGCGCCCGCGGATTGTCGTCGCGCGCATCGAGCAGTCGCCCGAGGACCGGACGGAGCCCCATGACCCGGAAGTACGATCCATTCACGACACCGGCGCCCACCGTGCGGGGCTCTCCTAGCCCGACCAGAGTGAAACCGACCTGAGCGAATTCGCCGAACGCGTTCAGTGTCTTTACGGTCGAACGGATGTCTACGATCTCCGGTACCGAAAAGCTGGTGTTATTTTCGCCCCGTCCCGGCGCGCTCTGGCGGATGTAAATGAGCCGGTTCTCATCGCGGTTGACCAGAGGCCGGAGCAGCACGCCACGGATCAGAGTGGACATTGCAAAATTGGCTCCGATACCGAGCGCCAGGGTCAGCACGACCGCTGTCGTGAGGCCCTTTGCACGCGCCAATGAACGCGCGGCGAACTTCAGTTCCAGCAGGAAACGCGCCATGTTTCCAAGCATTCCGGTAGCCCCGCCTTGCTGGCTGGGATTCCGCAAGTCTATCGCCCCTGCTATGGTGCTACAAACGAAGGGCGTTGGCTTTCCCGAGCCGTCCATGAAGTGTTCGCTTTCGGAATTACTGCGTTCGGGAAAATGTCAGGCGATCGGCCGCTCCAGGGGAGTAAAATTTTGCTTCGATCGGACCGGGGGCGTCATCCCGGCTATGAAGAGTGTGAAAAAAACAAAGAGGAAGCCCGGAAGAACTGTTATCGCTCAACGGCCTTCGGGGAAGCCGCTCCTGTGGATCGCCGGTGCTTGCGCGGTTGCGGGAATCGGAATCTATCTCGCGACCCAACGCCCCCCAGTGGCTGGAGCGAGCCAGCCGGTACACCCCGTTTCAACCTCAAGCGAAGCGAAGCAGGCTTTCGGCCCGACGATTCCAAACACATCGGCGCCTCCGGGGAAGGCGCCCGCGGGGATGGTCTGGATACCTGGCGGGGAGTTTTCAATGGGGGCACAGGATCCGCCGGGTATGGACGACAACATGGTGGGCATGCACGCCACCGCCGATGCGCGCCCGGTTCACCGGGTCTATGTTGACGGCTTCTTTATGGATAAGACGGACGTCACGAACGCACAATTTGCGGCCTTCGTCAAGGCAACGCGCTATGTAACGGTTGCGGAGAGAACACCCCGCGCGGAGGACTTCCCCGGCGCGGCGCCGGAAAACCTGGTTGCGGGCGCCGTCGTGTTCTCTCCACCGGATCACGCGGTTTCGCTTGACAACCATCTGCAGTGGTGGAGTTACGTGAAAGACGCAAACTGGCGGCATCCTACGGGGCCAGGCAGCTCGATTGTGGGAAAGGATGACTTTCCTGTCGTTGCAGTCGCATACGAAGACGCGGTAGCGTACGCGACCTGGGCACAGAAACAGCTGCCCACCGAGGCGGAATGGGAGTTTGCAGCACGCGGCGGTCTCGCGGGGAAAGCGTACGTGTGGGGCGACGAATTCCGGCCGGGCGGAAAGTGGATGGCGAATACACACCAGGGACACTTTCCTGACAAGGACACGGGCAGCGATGGTTTCGTTGGGCTCGCACCCGTCGCTCAATTTCCGCCGAATGGATACGGTCTCTATGACATGGCGGGCAATGTGTGGCAGTGGGTATCGGATTGGTACCGGGCCGACTACTACAGCACTCTCGAAAGCGCCGGCGGCGTCGCGCGTAACCCGGCCGGGCCGGAGAGTCCGTTCGATCCGGCGGAGCCCACCGAGAGGAAGAAGGTACACCGCGGAGGGTCGTTTCTCTGTACGGAGCAGTACTGCTCACGATACATGGTTGGAACGCGTGGCAAGGGTGAGATCAGCACCGGCACGAACCACCTCGGCTTTCGGTGCGTGACCACCACACCTGCGAGCACGAAAAGCAGTACCTGACGATGGTGCGTGTTTTCTATCGGCCGATCGATACGCTGTAGACGTGAAAGCGATTGAGATCTCGTCCTTCGGCGCCCCGGAGGTGCTGCGCGTGGCTGAACGTCCCATGCCCGAGGCAAGCGAGCGGGAAATTGTGATTCGCGTTCAGGCGGCCGGCGTTGCGCGAGCGGACACGCTGCAGCGAAAAGGTTCGTATCCGCCTCCGGCCGGCGCATCCGATATTCCTGGTCTTGATGTCGCGGGCACAGTGCATGCCGCCGGCCCCGGAGTTACGGAGTATAGGCCGGGTGATGGCGTCTGCGCGATCCTTGCGGGCGGAGGTTATGCAGAGTTTTGCGCCGTTCCCGCGCCACAGGTTCTTCCCATTCCGCAAGGCTGGACGGCTGTCGAAGCGGCTACTCTGCCGGAAAATCTTTTTACGGTCTTCGATAACGTCATTACGCGCGCAGGCTTGCAGCGCGGCCAAACTTTGCTGGTGCATGGCGGGACAAGCGGCATCGGGAACATGGCTATCATGCTGGCCCGCGCCTGGGGAGCTGAAGTGATCGCCACGGCGGGCACTGACGAGAAATGCGCTGCGTGTATCAGTCTTGGCGCCCGCTACGCGATCAATTACAAACAGCAGGATTTTGTCGCGGAAGTCGCGCGCGAGACCGGGGGCGGCGGCGTGGATGTGATTCTGGATATGATCGGCGGGTCCTATCTGGAGCGGAATATAGAATCGCTTGCTGTGGAGGGACGCCTCGCGATCGTCTCCACGCAAGGCGGCCGGGAAGGCAAGCTCGATCTCGCGAAACTCATGCATAAGCGCGCTCGTGTCATGGGATCCACGATGCGTGCCCGAACTGCCGCGCAGAAAGGCGAGGTCGCGCAAAGATTAAGAGAGCAAGTCTGGCCGCTGCTGCCGGCGAAAGACCCTATTCGCCCGGTTATCGATTCCACTTTCCCACTCGCCGACGCCGCATCCGCGCACTCGCGCCTGGAAAGCAGCCAACATATTGGGAAGATTGTTTTGATCCCCTGATGCGATATGCTGGTGGGGTGCGGGTCTCCGCACCACCCCTTTTTATCGCGCAGCGATGCGGTTTGCGCTTTCACGGAACTGAAACCCACTTGAAGATTGGATTTGTAAGTCTCGGCTGTCCGAAGAACCTCGTCGATACCGAGGTCATGATGGGCCAGCTCGTATCGAGCGGGCACGAACTGACCCCGCACCCCGCCGAAGCCGACGTAATCGTCGTCAACACCTGTTCCTTTATCGATCCGGCGAAGCAGGAATCGGTGGACACGATCCTCGAGATGGCCGAGTACAAGAAGACGGGCAAAGCCCAGCGGCTGGTTGTCGCAGGCTGCCTGGTAGAGCGCTATCGCGCCGATATTCGCGAGAATCTGCCGGAAGTCGACGCCGTGCTCGGGACAAACGAGCTGTCGCAAATCACCGCGCTGTGCGAAGGCCTGGAGCCGAAAGAACTCGCAGCCGAGCCGTATCTGTATCACGATCTGACGGCGCGCGTCTTTACCACGCCCAGGCATTCCGCCTATATCAAAATCGCGGAGGGGTGCGATCATCCGTGCTCGTTCTGTGTCATCCCGCAGTTTCGGGGAGCGTTTCGCAGCCGGCGATTTGAAAGCGTGATCAACGAAGCCAGCCGGATGTTCGCCACCGGTGTGCGCGAGATCAATCTCATCGGGCAGGATACGACCTGCTACGGAGAAGATCTCGGTCTCAAGCATGGGTTGGCCGATCTGCTGGCCAGACTCGCGGAAATCCCCACGGAGCTGCCCAAGTGGGTGCGCTTTCTTTACGCGTACCCGAACAAGGTGACACAGAGACTGCTGGACACCATCGCCGGGCACGAAGCGCTGGTGAAGTACATTGATATGCCCTTGCAGCACGCCAGTGCGCCGGTATTGAAGCGCATGAAGCGGGGCGCGAACGCCGATATTTTCCTGAATCTGATAGAACGCATTCGCGCGTCCATCCCCGGCGTGGCGATTCGCACCAGCATGATAGTTGGCTTTCCCGGTGAAACGGATGCCGATTTCGATCAGTTGTGCCAGTTCGTGCAGACAGCGCAGTTTGACCGTCTTGGCGTTTTCTCCTACAGCGACGAGGAGACGAGCGGGAGCTTTCATCTCGGCGACAAGGTTGATAAGCGAACGATTTACCACCGCAAGCGCAAACTCATGGCGATTCAGCGCCGGATTTCGAGCGAGAGAAACAAGCAGTTGATCGGACGCACGCTGCCCGTTCTGGTGGAAGGCCCGTCAAAGGAAACGGATCTACTTTGGGAGGCACGCCTGACGACGCAAGCTCCTGAAATTGACGGTGTCTGTTACATCAACGATTTTGGTTCCGGGGACCCGCAACCGGGCGAGATGCGTCTGTTTCGCGTCAGCGAGGCGCATGATTACGACCTGGTCGGCGAGCTCGTGGACGCGCGCGAGCGCCGCAATCCGGCGGCTCCGGCGGCGGCTAATCCGTTTCCGATCTTGCACACTTCGCACGCGCGGCCTTCTGCTATACCGGTCAGGTAGATGTGCGCTGTCCCATCTGCAAGAAAGAAGTTGCATTCGACAATCCGGAGATGCCCTTCTGCAGCGAGCGCTGCCGGCTGATCGATCTCGGCAACTGGGCAACCGAGAAGTACGTCATCTCCACGCCCTTGCGCTCCACGGATTTCTTAGAGGAAGACGAGCGCGGTCCGGAACGGCCTGAAGGGCCCGAGGAGTGAACCGGCTGGCGCTGGTAATCGCTACCTGGTTCGGATGCGGGTATTTCCCGATCGGCCCGGGAACGGTTGGTTCGCTCGCTGCCGCTCTGATCGCTGCCGGTCTACACGTGTACTTCAATGCCGGACGGCTCACGCTACTGCTGCTGGTCATCCTGCTTACGTTGCCGGCGATCTGGGCGGCGACCCGTACGGCCCGGCAAGTTCAGAAACAGGATCCGGGAATAGTGGTTATTGACGAGGTGCTCGGGCAGTGGGTAACGCTGCTGGGGGCTCCCCTTGCCGGCTGGAAAGTCTTCGTCGCCGCATTCTTCCTTTTTCGTATCTTTGATATCTGGAAGCCGGGGCCGGTTAGAAAGCTCGAACGCCTTCCGGATGGAACCGGCATTGTGGCTGACGATCTTGCGGCCGGACTTTGCGGGGCGCTTATCTTGTATATAGGTGGGAGATTCAGACTCTACTAAATATGCCGAGCAAACAACAGGCCGCTGAATCGCAAAAGCGCCCGAAGATCGCCAAAGTCGAGCCTGACGCGGCTATCTCCGGAGGTGAGCTGCACATTCGAGGCCAGCACCTCGCCAACCATGGAAGGCCGGTCGTCCGGCTGGGCACTCAGGCGGCGCACCTGGTGGTGGCGGGCGAATCGTACATCATTGCGCGCGTGCCGGAGCAGG
>JAFAMM010000376.1 GCA_019233375.1 Acidobacteriaceae bacterium | reverse complement strand
CTTGACCTTTTCATCAGAAGACGAGCTGTAGAGCGAGGCAAGTTCTTTTCTTGATTCGTCGTTTCCCATCATGCCCATGTAGCGGATGGCTTTGAGCTGCAGCTCAGGGTTGGCGGACCCCTGCGCGACCGAGTCGAGGACCTTGCTCGCTTCGGGAGAGCCGTTCTGCGTCAGCACAAACAAAGCGCGATCCTTTATTTTGAGGCTGTTATTGCCGGCGAGCAGCTTTTCGAGGATCGGCAGCGCGGATTTTGGATCGGATTGCATAAGGCTGTTGAGGGCAATCAGCTTTAGGTCCTCGTCGGTTTCGGCACCGGGGCTGAGAGGGTCTCCTGACTTAGCGCGTATTTCGACCTCGAGCGCCATGGCATCTTTCAGCCAGCGGCTGGACGGGTAATTCTGCCTGAGTTGAGAGATGGTAGAGAGAGCCCGCTCGCGCTGGCCAGCACGGTTTTCGGCGTACGCCTGCCAGTAAAGGGCGGCATCGGCGGATGGACCTTTGTGCGAAGCCGCCGCGGCGAATGAGCGAATCGCCTGATCCCACTGGCGAGCATCGAGTTCGCGCTGCCCGTTCTGGTAATCGGTATCCGCGGTCTGAGCCGCCTGAAAACCTTCGATCGAGGCGAAAAGGGTCTGCCCCTCGCCGACTCGCAAGAAGGCGAACAAAAGAATAACTGCCGATATCATAATTTCTGTCCTTTTTCCCGCGCATCCGTTCTAGTGATGCGCACCTTGAATAAAAGCCCTTCACTCTCGATCCGTTGCTGGATCTGCTCAAGATCATTTGCCGATAGGGTTGCTGGTCCGTTCGCCACGTTCAGGAACACGCGTTCGAGTTCATCAAGCAGTCCGGCGTCGGCGATATCGCCGGCGCGCAGAGCGCTCTCGCGGAGCAATCTGTTCTCTGTTAACAAGTCCCGCGCCGTAGTTCGTTCGAAAGAGAAATCCGCGTGCTCGGCATTTGCGTGCGAAAGCTCGGTGAGCAATATTTGAGAACGCTCCAGGTGATCGCTGATGGCGAGCAAGAGAACGCGTTGGCGAGCTGTAACCGAAATGCCCGCCTGGCGATGCTCGGTGAGCACGCCGGCCCAGAATGCGATGGCGAGCAGCGCAGCAAATGCGGGGCCCAGAACCCACCAGCGCTGCCAGACAGCGGGCGGGCGAGCAAGCGGCAAATGAGGCGTCAAACGGGCCCATACTTCGGCGCCATAGGCCTGGTTGCGCTCCGGAACCGGGTAGCCAGTGACGGAATCGAGTATTTCCTTCAATCGCTGGTAGGCGGCGCGGCAGTCGGGACACTGCTCAATGTGCTGTTTGAACAGGCTGTCGCTCTCGCCGTAGTAGGCGTGCACAAGCTGCTCTTCTTCGAGGTGGATCATCCGGCGCCTACCTCCCAGGCGGGCTGCAGCGCGCGCCGCAGCTTTTGAACGGCCCGAAACACACTGTGTTTCGCGGCACCGGCGCCTACCCCAAGCGCCTCCGCGATCTGAGCGATATCGAAACCTTCGTAGTGCCGCAAGACGAAAGCGGTGCGCTCGACCTCGCTTAAGCGGTTGAGGGCGGGTTCGAGCATCCCTGCTATCTGGCGGCTCCGGGTGACGCGTTCCGGCGAGGGATCGCGGGCGGCCACATGGTCGAGCCAGTGCAGCGCCGCCTCATCTCCCCGCGGGGTTTGCTGTTCATTGCGGGCTTTTCGCGCTCGCAGCAGGTCGAGCGCGCAGTTGGCGGAAATGCGATAAAGCCATGTCCCGAACGCCGCGCGCTGATCAAACGTGTGGAGCTGCTTGAAAACCCGGAGAAAGGTCTCCTGAACCACGTCTTCGGCGTCCTGTTCGTTGCCAGTCATACGAAAAGCGAGACGGAAGACCGCGCGGCTATGCCGCTCGACGAGGACACGAAAGGCTTGCTGATTACCCTTGCTCGCCTGTTTGGCGGCCTGTGCGTCGGTCCATTCCATCCGGCTGGCCTTTAGACTGGAAACTCGTGCCGCGGTTAGTTGCGATCGTATCTTTTTCGCCGGAACGATAGACTGACTAGCAGCCGGAGGCGGGTAACATCTCTCGTTTTGAGATCGTCTTGACAGCAAAGGCGATTTCGAAACTAAACGTGTTTCATCTGCCGCGGTTTCTTTTTGCGGTGCTAATACCTAAGCTTTAGCCGTCTCAATTGTTGACATACTGAGGAAGAATGGGTACTAATCCCCCCACCGCCCTAGAACCGCATCCACCTGGATCCCGCGAAGCGAACCAACCGGCGATGCCGCCCTTACCGACGCTCGATCTGGACGAGCGCGCGCCATCGAAGAATTACTGGTGGGTTTGGCTCCTGATTTTCGCCGCTATCGGGTACGGCTGTTACAAGCTCTATCAGTTTGAAACGTCGAAACAGGTCGCCACTTCCGCCCGGCGAGCGATGATGATGAAGCCGCACAGCATTCCGGTGGTGGCGGCAACGGCGCAGCGCGGCGACATGCCGGTGTACTTGCAGGGGTTGGGGTCCGTGACGGCGTTCAACACGGTGGCGGTGAAGCCGCGAATCGACGGACAGCTTATCAGCGTGAATTTCAAAGAAGGGCAATTCGTTCACGAAGGCGACCTGCTGGCCGAGATTGATCCGCGGCCGTACGAGGTGGCATTGAACCAGGCGCAGGCGAATCTGGCTCAGGCCAAAGGCAATCTGGCGAAAGATCAGGCCGCCTTGCGCGATGCTCAAGTGAACTATCAGCGGGATCAGGACTTATTCAAGGACCAGATCATCGCAAAGCAGCAGTTAGACACGCAACTGGCAACAGCAGATCAGTATCGAGGCGCGATTGAGGCCGACAATGCGGCGATCGCCTCAGATCAGGCCGCAATCGACAGCGCCAAACTGAACCTTGTTTATACGAAGATCACCGCCCCCATCAGCGGCCGCATCGGGCTGCGGCAGGTGGATTCGGGCAACATCGTGCATGCGACGGATGCCACGGGGATTGCGATTATCGCGCAACTGCAACCAATTTCCGTGATCTTCAGCCTGCCTGAAGACCAGCTTCCACCGGTACTGAAAAAACTGAACCAAGGCGCGAAGCTGCGCACGGTCGCCTATGATCGCGACAATACACAGCAACTGGCCGAAGGCCAGTTGCTGACCGTGGACAACCAGATCGATCAGACCACCGGCACATCGAAGCTGAAGGCTATTTTTCCGAACCCCGATCTGGCACTGTTCCCGAATCAGTTTGTGAACGTTCGCCTCTGGCTCGACACACAACGCGGGGCGATTATCGTTCCGTCGGTAGCGATTCAGCGCGGACCTACCGGAACGTTTGTTTATCTCGTCCAAAATGACGACACGGTGAGCGTGCGAGCGGTGAAGACGGGAATGACGGTCGGCAATAACGTCGCGATTGACGACGGTCTGGAGGCGGGTGACCGCGTAGTGGTCGACGGCGCAGAAAAGCTCACCGAGGGCATGAAGGTGGCGCTACGGCAAGCGAACGGGAACCCGGCCGGCCATCGTTCGAATCAGGAAGCCGCCGAATGAGTCCATCTCGGCCGTTTATCTTACGGCCGGTTGCAACATCGCTGTTGATGGCCGGCATTCTGATCGCCGGCACGATCGCGTACCGGATGCTGCCGGTTTCGGCATTGCCGGAAGTCGATTACCCCACCATTCAGTGCACCACCTTTTACCCTGGCGCGAGTCCGGAGGTGATGGCTTCCTCCGTTACCGCGCCGCTCGAGCGCACATTCGGCCAGGTGCCAGGGCTGAAGCAGATGACCTCTATCAGCTCGTTCGGCAGCTCGATTATTACGCTGCAGTTCGATCTGGATCTGAACATCGATATCGCCGAGCAGCAGGTGCAGGCGTCGATCAATGCGGCGGGGACTTATCTGCCGCCCGCCCTGCCGAATCCCCCGATCTATAGCAAAGTGAACCCGGCGGACGCACCGATTCTGACATTGGCTTTGACCTCCGCGACTGTTCCGCTGACGAAGGTGGAGGATCTGGCGGACACGACGCTTTCGCAGAAGATTTCGCAACTTCCGGGCGTCGGGCTGGTAACGATAAGCGGCGGCGAGAAGCCGGCGGTGCGGATTCGCGTGAATCCCGCACAGCTTGCCTCGTACGGGCTGAGCATGGAGGATGTACGTACCGCGCTCAGCGCCACCAACCTGAACGAGGCGAAAGGGAACTTCGACGGTCTGCGGCAGGCGTACACGATCGGAGCGAACGACCAGATTCTGACCGCGAGCGGTTATAAGTCGGTCATCGTTGCGTACAAGAACGGCGCGCCCGTCCGGCTGGAGGACATTGGAACGGTGATCGACGGGCCGGAAGATATTCACCAAGCGGCCTGGATGAACACGGTTCCCGCGATCATCTTGAATATCCAGCGCCAGCCGGGCGCGAACATCATTTCGGTCGTCGATCGGATTAAGGCGCTGCTGCCGCAGCTTAAGGTCTCGCTGCCGTCGGCGGTCGATGTGGCCGTATTGACGGATCGCACAACGACGATTCGCGCCTCGGTGGAAGACGTGCAGTTTGAGTTGATGTTGACGATCGCCCTGGTGGTGATGGTCATCTTTCTATTCCTGCGCAGTGTTGCCGCGACGATTATTCCGAGCATTGCGGTTCCACTTTCGATTGTGGGCACGTTCGGCATCATGTACCTGCTCGGCTACAGCCTGAACAACCTGACACTGATGGCGCTTACCATTTCGACCGGCTTCGTAGTGGACGATGCGATCGTGATGATCGAGAACATCTCGCGCTATCTCGAAGAAGGCGATACGCCGCTGCGCGCCGCGCTGCGTGGGTCCGAGCAGATCGGATTCACGATCGTGTCGCTCACGATTTCGCTGATCGCGGTGCTCATCCCGCTGTTGTTCATGGGCGACATCGTGGGCCGGCTATTCCGGGAATTCGCCATTACGCTGGCGGTGACGATTCTGGTGTCCGCCGTTGTCTCGCTCACGCTGACTCCTATGATGTGCGCCAAGCTGCTGAAAACCGCGGGTGAGGCAAGGCATGGCTGGTTCTATCACAGATCGGAGGCGGCGTTCAATTGGGTGATATCAAAGTACGCGAGCACGCTGCGATGGGTACTGTGGCATCAGCCGATGACGCTGCTGGTGACGTTGGGAACGCTGGTCGCGACCATTCTTCTTTACATCATGGTGCCGAAGGGTTTTTTCCCCGTGCAGGACACGGGCGTCATTCTGGGCGTCTCGCAGGCTCCGCAGACGATCTCATTTGCCGCCATGTCGGCGCGGCAGCAGGGGCTCGCGAAGGTCATCCTGCAGGACCCGGCTGTTGAAAGCTTGTCCTCTTTCATCGGCGTGGACGGCATCAATACGACACTGAACAGCGGCCGGATACAGATCAACTTGAAGCCGCTGAGCGAACGCAAGATCAGCGCGAGCGCGATTATTCGCCGTTTGCAGCCGAAGCTGGCGCAGGTGGACGGCATTACCCTCTTCATGCAGCCCGTTCAAGATCTGACGGTAGAGGATCGCGTCAGCCGGACACAGTATCAATACACGCTCGAAGACGCCGACGCGAAGGAACTGGATACCTGGACGACGCGGCTGGTGGACAAGCTAAAGACGCTGCCCGCGCTGCGGGACGTGGCAACAGACCAGCAAAACGGCGGCCAGCAGACCACGCTGGTGATTGACCGTGACACAGCTTCACGGCTGGGCATCGGCATGCAACAGATCGATGACACGCTCTACGATGCTTTCGGGCAGCGGCTAGTCTCGACCATGTTCACGCAGCTGAACCAGTATCACGTGGTGCTGGAAGTGGCGCCGGGATTCCGCCAGAACCCGGCCGACCTGACGGACATTTACGTCCACTCATCGAACGGAGCAGCGGTCCCGCTCGCGTCTTTCACGCATTTCGAAGACTCGCCGGCGCCGCTTACCATCAATCACCAGGGCCAGTTTCCGGTCATCACCGTGTCTTTCAATCTTCCGGCGGGCGAGTCATTGGGTAGCGCGGTTCAAGCGATACGGCAAGCCGAGCAGGAGATCGGCTTGCCGGAGAGCATTCACACAAGCTTTCAGGGCACTGCGGCCGCGTTTCAGAATTCTCTTTCGAACGAAGTCTGGCTCATTATCGCAGCCGTCGTGGTTGTCTATATCGTTCTGGGCGTATTGTACGAGAGCTACATTCACCCGATCACGATTCTTTCTACGCTGCCATCGGCGGGTGTGGGCGCGATTCTGGCGCTCTATATCTGCCATGAAGACTTCAACGTTGTTTCGCTGATAGGTCTCATTCTGCTGATCGGCATCGTGAAGAAGAACGCGATCATGATGATCGACTTCGCGCTCGAAGCGGAGCGCAAAGAGGGGCGCACGCCAATTGAGGCGATCTATCAAGCTTCGCTGTTGCGGTTCCGGCCGATCATGATGACGACAATGGCCGCGCTGTTTGGGGGACTGCCGCTGGCGTTGGGCACGGGGGTCGGCTCTGAATTGCGACGGCCGCTCGGCATCACGATCGTGGGCGGCCTGATTCTAAGCCAGATCCTGACGCTGTACACGACACCGGTGGTGTATCTGTTCTTTGACAGGCTTGCGAAGCGCTTGACTCGGCGGGAAACAAGGGCCTACGCAGGCGGAGGGCTGCACGAACCGGTGACGGTGGAGTACAACCGGTGAACCTTTCGGCACCTTTCATCAAACGCCCGGTGGCGACCTCGCTGTTGACGGCGGCACTTGCTCTTTCGGGCGGGCTTGCGTTCGAGTTTCTGCCAATCGCTCCCCTGCCGGAGGTGAGTTTTCCCACGATCGTGGTGCACGCGAACTTGCCCGGAGCGAGCCCCGAAACGATGGCCTCCGCGGTCGCGACCCCGCTCGAGCGACAGTTCGGACGCATCGCGGGCGTGACGGAAATGACGTCGTCGAGCGAATTGAGCAGCTCGGCGGTTGTGCTGCAATTCGATCTTGACCGCAACATTCAGGCAGCCGGGCGAGATGTGCAAGCGGCGATTAATGCCGCGCGCGGGCAACTGCCAGCCGATCTGCCAGGCAACCCCGGATATTGGATTGTGAATCCCTCCGAGAGGCCGGTGTTGATGCTGGCGATAAGTTCCGACGTATA
>JAFAMM010000322.1 GCA_019233375.1 Acidobacteriaceae bacterium | reverse complement strand
GCAGTTAGCGGCGCAGATGGCTCGTTCCGCTTCGAGAACGTGCCGGCCGGTTCTTATTTCGTCGTCGCGAATGCCCCATCATTCACGGACTCCGGACGGACTCAGGTGGTCCGCCTACGGAGCGGCGAACAGCTCTCCAACATGGCGGTGCAGTTGCATCCTCTTGCGAAGGTTACCGGCAAAGTGGTTGATGAAAACGGCGCCCCGATGCCGGGCGTGCAGGTTTCGGTTTACAGTACGTACGATTGGCGCGGCCATCCTCAACTCCGCTTGGGCCCGGGAGCAACCACCGATAAAGAAGGACGCTTTCAACTCACCAAAATCAATCCCGGCCACTACTTCCTAGCTGCCGATCCATCTACCATTGATGCGCCCGAACGCGACGAGCATGATGCCGGCCTGGTCGCGGTGCGTACGTTCTACCCGAAAGCTGTAACGCTGGATGCAGCCACTCCGCTCGACATCGTGGCTGGCCAGGATGTCACCGGCATTGCGATTCAGATGCAGCGCGCTGCCATTTATCGCGTGCAGGGTAAGATCGAGGCTGAGGCCGCCGGCGCTTCCACGATGAACGCAAAAATTGCGCTAGTGCCGCGCGGCACTCTGCCGCTCGCCGGGCTTTCCCAAACCGTGAAGGCGGCGAAAGACGGCACGTTTTCGATCGAGCGCGTCGTACCGGGGAACTATACGCTTTGGCTGACGGCCAGTCCGGGTGGGGCCGAAGACACGCGCAAAGCGAAGTGGCAGAAACTGCTCGCGCGGCAGAATCTGGAAGTAGCAAACGGAGACGTTACCGGCGTTGTGCTCGCAGCAGCGTCGCCCGCCGCTTTCGACGGAAAAATTGCGTTCAGCGGCGGCTACGAACAGACGTTTGCTCAAATGAAAATCGCGTTCGCGCCGGGCGGTGAGGCTATGTTTGGCTCTTACGTGAGCGCGAACGTGAAGGCAGATGGTTCTTTCAGTGTGCCGGCCGTCGATCCGGGCGAGTACACCGTGACGCTTCAAAACATTCCGGCCGGATCATACGTGCAATCCATCCAATACAATCACCAGGATGTCACTACAAGTGGTCTGGATCTGTCGGACGGTGGAGGCGGCGAGTTGGACATTACATTGCGCATGGGAGCAGGCGAAGTGGACGGCACTATCGATGCAACTTCTTTCGGCGAGGGCCAGCCGTCTGGTATCGGAGTTCTGGTACCGGATCAGATTGCGCCGGATGGTTCCGGAACGCGCGTAGCGCCGGTTACCGCAAACGGACGATTCGTGATGCGCAATGTGCCGCCGGGACACTACTCCGCGCTGCTGATTGGGCGCTGGACGGGGGTCTGGCAGAATCCAGTGTTTCTTCGCGAGATGCAGCGATTGGGCGTTGGCGTCGATGTCGAGGAAAATAGCCACGTTCAGGTGCAAGTGCCGCTCCTGGCGCCGGAAGACGTTCAGCACACCGCTGCGCGCCTAGGCCTCGATCCTGATTAGCGCCGCCAGTTAGTGCTCCTAACGAACCTTCTGCAAACCCACCCAAATAGCTGAGACATCCTTCTACTTAGGACGATTGTGCGATTGGTGCCGAGCTCTTGCACGGCAATTCATGGGAGTTGGTCAATCATCCACCTCTGCTGCGGAAATGACGCACAAGGCAAGTTCGGCGCCATGTCTGACCGGATTTGTTAGACGCTCTTAGAGACTCTTTACCAGAGTCTTATGCGCTCTTAAGCAGACCCGCCCTAGGTTGGAAGGTGCATCGCAGGAGCCGCCAACCCGACCCGCGACGAGAACCTGGCCGCACCGAGAAGCACAAGTTTTCACGATGCGAAGGCCGCTTGCGCTGCCGGGCGTGAAATCGTGATCATTTGACCATTCCGAGTAGGGCGTCAAAGACAATCCATCGAATCGCTTAAGGATTCCTTAGGCCATCTGTTTGCTGTAAGACGCCCTACTTAGTGCAGTCCTTATACCTTATTTACGGGTCCTTGTTTAGCATGAATTACGGGTCAGTGAAGAAGTCTTCCATCTGATTATTATGAGAGCCGTCGTGTTCGGTCTTTTGATTAGCTTCGCAGCTCTGAGTGTAAGCGCTAGCGCACAGTCCGGGGATGGGTCCGGTGGCGATTCCGGGAGAAAGAACGTAAGCGTTGCAGGTGCGCCTGGCTTCTGGAAGCGCTTTGCGATGGCGTACTGGAAGGATTGGCACCCTTCGAAGTATGCGACGAGTGACACGCAAAGCAGCAGCACAGAACCTCCCTACCGCGGATATCCACCTCCGGTCTCCAACCCGCCGTTTCCATTTTCTGTGTGGCCGATCGGCGGTACTCCGTGGATTGGCTATCCGAACTCGACAGATTATCCTTTGACTCAGGCGCTGCAAAGTGGCCCACACGGCGATTGGTGGAAAAAGTCGAATTTTCAGATTTATGGCTGGGTAGATGTCGGGGGCAATCTCAGTACCTCTACCGCTCGCCCCTACGGTAATCTGCCAGCGGCTTACATAGAAGTGCCAAACGGAATTGTGTTGGATCAGGCCACCCTGTATCTGGAGCGCGTTCCGGACACAATCCAGACCGAACACTGGGATTGGGGCTTCAGATTCACCAACCTGTACGGCCTCGATTATCGCTTCACAACGGCCAAGGGGTACTTCAGCCAGCAGCTTCTGAATAATCCTCAGGCAAATGGCAGCATCGGACTTAAGTACGGATATGATCCCGTGATGGCATATGTGGATCTCTATGACCCGCACGTCGGGAAGGGAATGGATATTCGAATCGGGCGATACATCTCACTGCCCGATATAGAAGCGCAGCTCGCGCCAAACAACTATACATACAGCCACTCACTCACTTACACGTACGATTGCTATACACAGACCGGAATCAATACGACGATCAAATGGACGAATCATTGGACGATTCAATTCGGTTTGTCTGGTGGTTGCGAGGCAGCGCCATGGGCTCCGGATGCTACGCTTACCGGCAATGCGTGTATGGGATATACATGGTCAGAGGGCGGTGATAACCTTTACATCTGCGCAAACTCTCTGAACAACGGCCACTACAATTACAATAATCTGAACGCGTACTACGCGACGTGGTATCACAAATTCGGTCACTCGACGTGGCATTTCGCCTGGGAAACCTGGTATCAGTTCATGAAGGACACGCCGAATGTGAATAATCCGGCGGCGGCCCCACTGCTGATCACAAACTCTAACGGTGCCTACTGCAATCACCCCACAGAGCTGACTTGTTTCGCACCGGAGTGGGCTAGCGTCTATTACTTAGCTAAATACATTAACAAAGAAAACGCGCTGATCTTTAGAACGGAATATTTCGACGATTTGAAAGGCCAGCGCACGGGTTACAAAACGCCGTATTCCTCTTCTCTGGTGTCGTGGAATCACTGGATTGGGACTACGGTCGTGTTTCGACCCGAACTGCGGTTTGAGCATGCGTTTGACTCGCCCGCTTACAACAACGGGACCAAAACTAACCAATTCGTGGCCTCAATGGACGTGATCTTCTTTTACTAGTACTGCGGCTGCTATTGCAGCGTGTAAAGATATCCAGCAATGTCAATCGCGTCCTGATGCCGCACTCCCAGGTTTGGCATGACGGTGTGCTCGTCGACCGCAGGCGGGTTTTCGATCCAACGAATCATATTGTCCGGCGTGTTCTGCAATACTCCGGCGATGTAGATACGGTTCCCGATTCCCGAGAGCGGCGGTCCCGCGAGGCCGGACGCGCCAGATACGCCCGGAATGATGTGGCACGATCCGCAACCATAGCGCGATATCGCAGTCGCGCCGCGGGCAGCACTGCCGCCTGTTGTCGCTCTGGCAATCTGTTCCGCCTGGCTATTCCGGCTGCAGCCAATGTTGCACAGTGCGCTTATTAGGGTAACCGCTAACAGCACCCTATTTCGCACCGGGAGCCCTTTCAACCAAAGCATCGCTCTCGCGCATCCACGCCGCGAACAATGCGAGTCCCGCGGCCAGGTAAACGAGACTTGCCGGGACCCACATAATCAGCCCGCCTATTTGCTGATCTTCCAGCGGCGTCAGACCCCACGCCACGGTCGTGTTGTTGTAAATGGGATACCAAAGCCTCGGCGCGAACGTCAGCAGTGCGCCCAGGATTCCGGTGTGCAGAGCGGTGGTGAAAATGTACAGCACGCCGCTTCCATACGCCCGACGGCCGTGCGCGTAGAACAATGACCACCAGAACAAGAGTGCCGATAGGAAGAAGCTGAGGTGTTGCGCACCGTGAACCAAATCGTTATTGATCGTTGCCTGAAATA
>JAFAMM010000281.1 GCA_019233375.1 Acidobacteriaceae bacterium | reverse complement strand
CGTCTTCCTTCATCAGGTCGATCAGGTTGGTGCCGCCTGCAATGAATTTGGCCGCTGGATCGGCGGAGAGCTCGCGGACCGCGCCGGCAATGTCATTGACCCGGACGTAATGGAAAGGAATCATGACTGCCCCATCGCCTGTTCGATCGCCCGGACGATGTTGGGATAGGCACCGCAGCGGCAGATATTTCCGCTCATGAGTTCGCGAATCTCATCGGCGCTGTTTGCCCGGCCCTCGGCGATCAGGCCGGCCGCCGAACAGATCTGCCCCGGCGTGCAGTAACCGCACTGAAACGCATCGTGATCGATGAACGCCTGCTGAAGCGCATGCAGCGCGCGATCCGTTGCCAGGCCCTCAATGGTGGTCACTTTGCTTCCATCCTTCATGACGGCGAGCGTGAGGCAGGAATTGATCCGGCGCCCGTCCACCAGCACCGTGCACGCACCGCATTGGCCGTGATCGCAACCCTTCTTAGTGCCGGTCAGGCCAAGATGGTCGCGCAGCGCATCGAGCAGGGTCGTCCACGGCGCGACCCTGAGCTTCATCTCGGCGCCGTTTATGGTCAACGACACCGGAATCTTTTCTGGCAACGGCGCAATACCTTTGCTCTGCTGCGGCGTGCTCGTTCCCATCATCTACATCTCCGCATGTCTTGAGACCCTAGCGTACTCCCATGCGAGCAAAGAGGCACGATCTTGGCCTTTGAGCGCTTATGCTCCCGTGCACTTTCTGTATTGTACGTTCAGTTCATCCGGCGCTCGCCGGAGCCATAGCATCCGCCTCGGTTCGGAGTCTCCCGAAGCCGAACGGACCATCGATATGGTCCTTAACTAGGGCACATCACGGCGCGATAAACAAGTAGAATTACGAGGCCCTTATCGGGAGCGCTCGAAGCATGTTGGAATCACAGTCTCGACATAACCTTTCCAAGCATTTCTGGATTTCAATCGTAACGTCTGGAGGGGACCCGCGGTTCTCAGTTCGGCAGCGGCTTGCCACGATTCCGGTTTCCACATCCCCCAACAACATAGGACCACCGACTTTAAGGCCTGCGCTAGCCCGGGAGATCCGATACCGTGCCTGCGACTTGCGACTTCTCACTGCTCACAGCGCCTCACAAGAATAACGGGTGCGTACCTGCGACTCGGCGTAAATGTTTGGGGCAGTAAGCGATTGCGCCTTGCGCCAGCGCCCAGCCAGTGCACGCAGGAGATGATGGTTCGCATGCCGTCTCGATTACGAGATATATCAACCGGGACTGCGGCTTGCCGAAGCCCGACGTCTGCGAAACCCAAATCGGAGGTCGAAAAACGTAGCCTGAAATCAACGCGGATCGGAAGCGGTCATCACACCGCATGCAAAGTCCGAATTCTGCAACGGAACCGTCCAGGAGGGCCCGGTTCGGTGAAGTCCTAAAATTGCTGGATAAAGAGGTGGGGTGCACCATCGCCTGATGGCGAATCCACTGACGACCGAGTTGGCGCTTGGTCGTCCGACGAAGGAGCACCCCTCGTCCGACGAAGGAGCACCCATTGAGAAGAATACCGGCATCTGAGCGGACACGCGAGAAGCTGAAGACGTTGCTCGAAGGGACGAATAGCGGCGGCGAATTGGGATCAGACTTGGTCCGCCTGGCGGCACGGCTTATCCTTGAAGAAGCGCTGGTCGGTGAAGCTGACGACGCATCGGGACGCAGCTACTACGCGCGTGGTGCCGTGCCCGGCGCGGGGTACCGGAACGGCTATCGCACTGGGCGGCTGAAGACCGCGGAGGGCGCGGTCGAGTATAGCGCGCCGCAAATCGCCGACCGGACGGAACCATTCCGTTCGAAGATTCGGGCGATCCTGAGCAGCCGGACCGAACAGCTCGAGGCGCTTGCGGTGGAGATGTATGCGCGTGGGCTATCGACGCGCGACATCGAGGCGGTGTTTGCCGATGAAACCGGGCAATCATTGTTGAGCCGAAGCGCGGTGAGTGCCGTCACGGAGCGCCTATGGGCGGAGTATGAGGCGTTTGCCAGCCGGGATCTCGCCGAATTCGAGGTTCTCTACCTGTTTGTAGACGGCATTGCCGAGCGGCTGCATCTCGGCCAGCCAAGGGAGGCGGTGCTGGCGGCCTGGGGCATTTTGGCAGATGGCAAGAAGGCTTTGTTACATCTGTCACCAGGTAGCAAAGAGGATACCGCGAGCTGCCGCGAGTTTTTCCAGGATTTGCGGCGTCGCGGCCTGCCGGATCCGCTGTTGGTGGTCAGCGACGGGGCGCCCGGGATGATCCGCGCGATCGAGGAGTGTTTCCCCCGTTCAATGCGGCAACGCTGCTTGGCGCACAAGATGCGCAATCTGCAGAGCAAGGTGCCGGAGAGCGTCTGGCCGGAGTTCAAGGCGCGGGCCATGGCTTGCTATCAAGCTGCCTCTCCCGCGCTGGCCCGTCTGCTCCGTGACGACATTGCGGCAACGTTCCAGGCTGAGCTGCCGGCCGCGGTGATGTGTCTCGATGACGACTTCGAGGCCTGCATCGCGCACTTGAAGTTTCCGCTGGCGCACCGGCGTGCAATCAGGACCACCAATCTCCTGGAGAGATTATTTGGTGAGGAGCGGAGGCGCACTAAAACTATTCCGCACGCGTTTGGTGAACGTGCGATCCTCAAGCTCATGTATGCCGCCCTGATCCGAGCCGCCGAACGCTGGCACGGGCTCAAGATCACCGAGTTCGAACGGCGTCAACTCAAAGCCATTCGTGACGAGCTCGATAACGCATTCGAAGCCCGCACCGCACCCGTGACCAAAAACAGCGTCCCGGCACCCAGAAGCCGTTTATCCAGCAGAGCTAGGACTTGACCCAGCAACGAGGCAGAATCCAAGCGAAACCAACCCCCGCGCACAGGTCTCCTACCTCGGACTGTCCGCAGCTGGAAGTTGTCAACAGGCGACTACACAGGGAGTCAACTGTCGGTGGTTTCCCGCCCCCGCAACCAGTTTGCACCTCCGGGGGTCCAATGGGGGTCCAAAACGGGTTCGGATCCCTCCTCCCATCGGTGACGGTGACCCGGTGCCATGCCAGCTGAGGGCAGGCGAAGGGCAGGGGCGATGCAGTCAGCAGGGCTTTTCCAGGCCGGCCTCGTTGTCCTATTCGAGCCTCCTCTGGTAAAGACGGCGCGCATGCCTTTTTCGGGTTAGGACGCGGCGTGCGGCTTGAACCCGCGGCGCAGAGTGAGCGGAGTCCAAAATGGCGCAACGTCCAATCTGGCGCGGTCACTTACGGCTCGCTTTGGTGTCTTGTCCGGTTGCCCTCTACACCGCCAAACATGACCGCAACACCATCCGGTTCAATCTGATCAATCCCGCGACGGGAAATCGCATCCGGATGGTGTCGGAGGA
>JAFAMM010000245.1 GCA_019233375.1 Acidobacteriaceae bacterium | reverse complement strand
GAGGGCTACCTGCTTACCGGACGCCATGGGTTTCTGAGTTCGTACGAGGCGTTTGTGCATGTAATCGACTCGATGTTCAATCAGCACGCCAAGTGGCTGTCCATCTGCAACCATCTTTCCTGGCGTCAGGATGTTTCTTCGCTGAATCTGCTTATTACTTCCACAGTGTGGCGGCAGGATCATAATGGCTTCACGCATCAGGACCCCGGGTTCCTAAATGTGGTTGTGAATAAGAGCGCCGATGTCACGCGCGTCTATCTTCCGCCAGATGTTAACTGTCTGTTATCTGTCGCCGATCACTGCCTGAGGAGCGTCAATTATGTCAATGTGATCGTTTCCGATAAGCAATTACACCTCCAGTATCTGAACATGGATGATGCGATTGAGCACTGTACCAAGGGGATCGGGATTTGGAACTGGGCTTCGACGGACGATGGAGTTGAACCGGATGTGGTGTTCGCCTCCGCCGGTGACATCCCCACGCAGGAAGCACTGGCGGCGACGGCGTTGTTAAGAGAAGAATTCCCGGATTTGAAGATCCGCTTCGTCAATGTTGTCGATCTATTCAAACTGCAACCCAACACCGAGCATCCACATGGGCTGACGGAGCAGGACTTCGAATCGTTGTTCACAGTCGATAAGCCCATAATCTTTAACTTCCATGGATACCCATTTCTGGTCCATCAGTTGACTTATCGCCGGAAGAGCAGTCCGAACATCCACGTTCGAGGTTACAAAGAGAAGGGCAACATCAATACCCCGATGGAGCTGGCAATCAATAATCAGACGGACCGGTTCAGTCTCGCGATCGACGCTATCGACCGTACACCGAAGCTGCAGAAGCTCGGTGCACACGCGAAAGAAAAGTTCCGGAATAAGCAGATCGCATGCAAAAACCACGCTTATAAGTACGGTATTGATCTGCCTGAGATTTCGGGATGGAGGTGGCCTTACTGAGAAGGCCGGGTTGGACGAAGAGAGAGGCGGGATCACTGATCCCGCCTTCTATACAGGGTTAATAGGAAGGCAAGTAAGCAGCGCGACCCGATGAGCGAAAAGTGGCAGAACAACCACTAGTGTTTGCCTTTGAGCAGGAGAATAGGCGTGAAGCCCCGAATGGCCTGTCCGAAGCGGCCGAATCGCTGGCGGCGGAGCGCAGAGCCGAAAGTGCGGCTACCGAACAGTTAATGAAGAAGTCTGCGAGCGGGAAAACTGGCTCAAACGGCGGGCAGCGCTCACCGTCCGTGGCGTCTGGCCCAGAGTCCGGCACTTGCCTTTGTGAGCTTACCCCGGTTTGAGTACCAACAGGTGGCTGAGAGTTTCCATCATAGCTTATGTTGGTTCTTTTTGCGGGGAAAAGGTCATTTGCACTGCCCAATGCTTACTTCGACTCGCTCGGGCTTCCGAGATTAACCGTATGCGGTTAGCTCAACTTGCCGAACTGCCGGATGCGGACCCGCATGTACGGTCGTGTGACAGGGAAAGTTCGCGAGAACCTACCTATGTCGATTCCGCCTTTCGCATGCACTGCTGAAGAATGCTAGATGGCACTTACGGTTGAACAACATGATATAGAGGGCATACTGAAATTGACCTTAGTGGGCAAGCTCACGATGGGGTCCGGGGATATCGTCTTCCGCACAGCAGTTGACACGTGCATTGCTGCGGGCAAGGTCGACATGATTGTGGATTGCAGCCGGCTCGAAGAAATTGACAGCGTCGGCGTCGGCACGTTGGCCGTCTACCATAGCAACCTCGGAACTGTTGGGGGCAAAATAGTTTTGCTCGAGATATCGCGCACCCACATGCAGTTGTTGACGCTCGCGAAACTGGATACGATGTTCGAAATATTCACGAATGAGCAGGATGCGGTTAACAGCTTTTTCACCGATCGCGATACTGAGCGCTACGATATCCTCCAGTTCGTTAAACACCAAGCTCACCAGGCGCATTCTGCTGGCAGAGATCCGCAGCCGAGCGAAAAAAGCAGCGCAGGTACGGGATCAATGTCAGATTCCAACCAAGATCCATCAATCAAGCCGGCGTGAACTGTGAGCACGCTCACGCTGCCTGGAGTCAGCGTGGTACCCATTCACCGGCGATCTTAACGTATTTCCTCTTTACAGCCCCCCACGCGACCCGGTGCGCAATCTCCTCCCGGCGGCTATCGCGCGCATATTCCTCCCACGCGTGATTGAATGCCTGTCGGTACATCTCCTGTGCGTGGAAAGGGAGGTGATCTCGAACCGCTGGCGGCAGATCGTCATTGCTGAAGTAAGGCATCGTAAAGTGAGTAACTCAGATCTCCAGCGGCTCCAGCGCCGTAGCGGAGAATGGCAGGCCCTGCGACGAACGATCAAGGCCCAGTTCTTGTTCGGCACGCCGCCAGTCCACTTCGGGTGATCCTATCGGACGGCCTCGTTCTTCCCATAACCGGTATGCGAGACGCTGAATCGTTTCGCGATCGAATTCATTCGGCAAAGGTGCCTCCCTCATCGCCCCGTGATGCATTCGGAATTCCGTTCTCTACTAATGACGAGTATTCGGCAGCATGCCAACAATTCGACTCGGGGTTACTTACGTTCCGTGCGTAAGGGTTAATTTCTGACCGAAATCGTCGTGGACATTCGAATGCTAACAGAGAGGCAGGCGGATACCCAACTTGTCAGACGTATGCCTTCCAGAAGATAAATTGTCTCTGAAAGACTCGTTAACAGTCAGGGGTATTAACCGCAGGAAGTTCCTCAAGTTCTGCAGCACCATGGTGGCAACACTCGCGCTGCCACCTAAATATGTGGCCCAAGTTGCAACGGCTCTGAGTAATGTTAAGCGGCCGATATTAGTATGGCTCGAGTTTTCTGACTGTGCCGGTAACTCGGAATCCATGCTGCGTGCAACCAGCCCATCCATAGCGGAGATGGTGCTCGACCTACTTTCGTTGGAATATCACGAAGTCCTGATGGCGGGGTCAGGCAAATACGCCGATGCGGTGCTGCAGCGGGTGATGCGCGAGAATGACGGCAAATACATCGCAGTTGTGGAAGGCGCAATTCCACTCGCAGACGGAGGCGTTTACTGCACAATAGGAGGGCGGACAGCGATCGACATTGCTACCCAAGTCTGCAAGGGCGCTTTGGCAACGATTGCGGTGGGTGCCTGCGCTTGGGACGGCGGCATTGTGCGAGCCAATCCGAATCCCACAGGCGGCGTCGGAGTGGAGGAAGCAGTTCCGGGAATCAAGGTGGTGAATCTGGGTGGATGCCCACATAATCCGGCGAACACAGCGGCGGTTTTGACCCACTATCTCACTTTCAACGAAATGCCTGCACTAGATCGATACAGCCGGCCGCTGTTCGCGTACGGTCGTGTGATTCACGATCAATGTGAGCGCCGGGCGCACTACGATGCGGGACGGTTTGTGCAGGAGTGGGGCGATGAAGGACACCGACGAGGCTGGTGTCTCTATAAGATGGGTTGCAAAGGTCCGCAAGCAACCTACAACTGTCCAACCGTCCGCTGGAATGACGCGACGAGCTGGCCCGTGAAATCAGGACACGGTTGCATCAGTTGCGCCTCCCCCCGGTTCTGGGATACACGCTCGCCTTTCTACAATCGCATTCCCGATGTTGCCGGATTCGGAGTGGACGTGCCGGTCTCCGAGATTGGCTGGGCACTTACTGGCGCGGTGACTGCGGCTACTCTCGCGCACGGCATTGGGCAAGCGATACGAACCAGATTTCGTCCCCCGCAGGAAGCAACAGCGGAGACGGAAGCCGACGTGTCACTGACCGGCTCATCTTAGACGACGTGAGGAGAACGGACGCGAAATGGCGAGAGTGGTTATCGATCCGGTGACACGAATCGAAGGACACCTTCGAATCGAAGCGCAGGTAGACGGTGGTTATGTCGCGGACGCGTGGAGTTCCGGCACTATGTTCCGCGGCATCGAACTCATCCTGAAGGGACGCGACCCGCGCGAAGCATGGATCTGGGCGCAACGCATCTGTGGAGTATGTACAACGGTCCACGCGCTGGCTTCTGTCAGATCGGTAGAGAACGCACTGAACGTGGAGGTTCCCGACAATGCGCGGATCGTTCGGAACTTGATAGCAGCAAGCCAGAATGTTCAGGATCACGTAATTCACTTCTATCATCTACATGCGCTCGACTGGGTGGACGTGACGTCGGCATTGAAAGCCGATCCTGGGAAAACATCGCAAATCGCCGAATCGATCTCGCCGTGGCCGAAATCGAGCAGGAACTATTTCAAGGGCGTGCAGGACAAGGTGAACGCGCTAGTGACCCGGCAGCAATTGAGCCTTTTCACGAGCGGGTACTGGGGACACCCGGCATACCAGCTTCCGCCGGAAGTCAATCTGCTGGCCGTGGCGCATTATTTAGAGGCGCTGGATTTTCAACGCCAGTTCATCCGCATCCACGCGGTGCTGGGCGGCAAGAATCCGCATCTGCAGACTTATCTCGTGGGCGGTATGACCACTACGGTCGATCCGAACGAGCCCGAGGCCGTTATCAATCCGGAGCGCATCGGTTTATTGCGCGATCTGGTGACGCAAGCACAGGCATTCGTCGAGCAGGTTTACCTGCCGGACGTGCTGGCGATCGCTGGTTTTTATCGGGAATGGTTCCAATTAGGTGCCGGATTGGGCAATTTCCTCGGCTACGGCGATTATCCGGCCGGTAGCATCGACGACATGTCACGCTTCTATTTCCCGCGCGGGATTGTTATGAAATGCGATCTCAGCAAAGTGTATCCGCTGGATCCAATGCAGGTGACGGAGTCGGTAGCGCACGCCTGGTATGAGTACAGCGGCGGCGACAATGCGCCGAAACATCCGTGGCGCGGCGAGACGAATCCCAAGTACAGCGGACCGAAGCCGCCATATGAATTTCTTGACGTGGAAGCGAAGTATTCGTGGCTGAAGGCGCCGCGGTATGACGGTACGCCCATGGAAGTGGGACCGCTGGCGCGCGTTGCGATCGCATATGCATCGGGGCATCCACAGGTGAAACCGGCTGTCGACGCCACCTTGAAAAAATTGAACGCGCCTCCGGCAGCTCTCTTCTCGACTCTCGGGCGAGTGGCGGCCCGTGCGATCGAGTCGCAGCTTATGGCCGCACAGATGACAACCTGGGTGGATCAGTTGGAAAACAATATGTCGCGAGGCAACCTGGCGATTCACAACGGCGATATGTGGAATCCGGATAGCTGGCCAAAGAATGCCCGCGGCGCCGGCTTTCACGAGGCGCCACGTGGATCATTGGGGCACTGGGTAGAGATCGAGAACAAACAAATCAAGAACTACCAGGCGGTTGTGCCGACGACCTGGAATGCGGGCCCGCGCGACGAAAAGGGGCAGCGCGGGGCATATGAGGTTTCGCTGTTAAAAACGCCCGTAGCCGACCCCGAACGTCCGCTTGAAATCTTGAGAACCGTCCACTCGTTCGATCCATGCATGGGATGCGCGGTACACGTCATGGATATCCGGGGGCACAGTATCAAGAAGTTGAGCATGGTGTAGCAGGAGGGTGCCATGGCAAGCGGCACAGTCAATGCCCGCATCCGGCCCGAAGCATCATGGGTACGAGTGTATGTCTGGCAGTTGCCCGTCCGGCTGGCGCACTGGATTCTGGTCGGCTGCTTAGTGGTCCTCTCATTTACGGGCATCTACATTCACAATCCGTTCATTGTCGCCGTGAGTGACCGATCGTGGGTTATGGGAACAATGCGGTTCATTCACGTGATGAGCGGCTTTGTACTTATCTCGGCGCTCATCTGGCGATTTTATTGGTTCTTCGCAGGGAATCGCTGGGCGCGTTGGGATCAATTCGTGCCGTTCACGAAGGAGCGCCGGTCAGCGATGAAGAACATGATGGAGTACTACGGCTTTCTGCGTTGGTGGCCAGCTCCACAGGTAGGCCACAATCCCCTGGCCGGGGCTGCCTACTGCGCCGTCTTCGGACTGTTGATAATTGAAATTCTTACCGGACTTGCTCTGTTCGATAACATCCTGGGAAATAGGGTGCTCCATTCTTTCATCGGTTGGCTTACGCTCTTGATTAATCTTCAGTATTTGCGCATGATTCACTTCGGAATCATGTTCTTGTTTGGCGCTTTTCTGATCCACCACGTCTATAGCGCGATTCTGATCTCAAAGGAGGAGCGCAGCGGGCTGATGGACAGTATCTTCACAGGCTACAAATATATATCTCCGGCTCGATTAAGCCGGGAGGGTGTCGGCGAGCGAGTGGAGCGCCACTGAGGGTGCCGCGGACGGTCGTAGTGGGTATAGGCAACATCATTCACGGCGACGATGGGGCGGGCGTGGTTGTCGCGAGAATGTTGCGCGACCATCCGCGACTACCAAGGGAAACGCGGGTGATTGAGGGCGGTACCTTAGGCCTCGAGCTTCTACCTTATCTGCAGGATGAGCATCGGATTGTAATCGTGGATGCGATGGATATGGGCGAACCCGCGGGGACGACGTTTTGCCTCAGGGGGGAGGATGTTCGCCGCCTGAAGGGCGCGTGGAGCGTGCATCAGCTCGGAGTTGCAGATTTGCTTATGGCTCTGCAACTCGTGCGAGATGACGTGCCCGGCCTTACGCTGGTTGGCGTGCAGCCGAAAAGCACGGATTGGCGAACGGAGTTGTCGCCCGAGGTCGACGGAGCGCTGCCCAAACTCATCGACCTGTGCGTGGAAGAGTCGCATCGGTCGAGCTGAGAGCCGCCCAGTGTCGATATTTCGACAAACTGCCGGACAGCGGGCGCTTTTGGATGCACATCTCGGGCTTATTTATCAACATGTGCTTGTGGCATGGCAACTGCACTAGATGTGACGGCCGGTAGTCTCGCACGACACAATCACGAGGAGTGCAATCAGAAAGATATGATCGACCCACCCAAGCTTATCAGAAAGCTGAGTTACTTGATGTTGATTACGTGCATTGTCTGTGACATTGCACCGAAGGCTTATGGTTTACCGTCATACGCTCGGCAAACGGGGCAGCGCTGTGCCGCATGTCACGTAGGTGGAAACTGGCCGCAACTTACCCCCTGGGGCCGCTTCTTCAAGCTCGCGGGCTATGCCGCGGGCAAATCGTTCGTCGACCGTGAAGGGTTTCAATACGCGCCGGTCGGCGGCCTTG
>JAFAMM010000470.1 GCA_019233375.1 Acidobacteriaceae bacterium | reverse complement strand
CCGTCGGAATTCCGTCCTCCATTCGCTTATTGGAGCCGTTGGGATATCTCGATTTCCTTTGTATGGAGGCGAATGCCTCCGTGATCCTGACCGACTCCGGTGGTGTGCAGGAGGAATCCACTGTTTTGGGCGTCCGGTGCTTGACGCTTCGCGATAATACTGAACGGCCGGCAACCGTGACCTGCGGTACGAATTGCCTTGCGGGCACGAGCCAAAACTCGATTCTGGATGCTTGGCAAAATCTTAGCAACTCACCTCAAGTGTCCGGGGTTCCACCTTTGTGGGACGGACAAGCAGGTTTACGCTGCAGGGTAGCAATCAAGGATTTCTTTCTGAACGACGGGCGATTGGAATGAGAGCGCTATGCCCGGTCATTTGATCCTCATCTTTGCGTATTATTTTCCGCCCCAGAATGCGATCGGTGCCGCACGGCCGTTTCGATTCTATAAGTACCTGAAGCGCCTCGGCTATCGATGCCATGTCATAACCGCGGCCGATGTATCCGGACGTCCTGACCTGGATGCTGAGGCGGTACCGGATCCATTCGTGGTGAGACCGCGTCAGGGTATCGGATGGCAGTTAGAACGAGCCGTGCGTAAATTGCTCGTTCCCGGCGCTACTGGAACTCACTGGGCACTACACGCTTTTCGGGCGGCGCGCCGCGTAATCCTCGAACAGCAGCCCGAACGCGTTACCATTTTCTCGACGTTTCCCCCCTTAGGCTCTCACCTTGCGGCATTCCTGCTTGCCCGCAAGGAAAGAATCGCCTGGATCGCGGATTATCGCGACCCGCTCTCAGATAATCCGATTTACGATGATTGGGGAGTATTCTGGAGGACTGTTTCCCGGACTCTTGAGCGCGCGTTTGTAAATTCTCCGGCGCTGGTGATTGCAAACACGGACGCGGCACGGGACAAACTCGTGGCCGCTTATCCCCGCAAAGCCGATCACATAGAACTCATCTGGAACGGCTTTGATCCCGAGGAACGCCTCAGGCCGGCACCAAAAGTTGACACTTCCCGGTACGTCCTGAGTCATGTCGGCGATCTATACGGAGGCCGCGATGTGCGGCCAATTTTGTATTCAATCAAAAGACTGATCGAGAATGGATGCTTGCACCCGGACTTCATCGGCGTCCGGCTTATTGGGCCCGCCGAAGCGTCCTCCATACCTGACCAGGTCTTTATGGGCGCCGCCGCGCGGGAAGGGTGGCTGGATTTTCAACCTGTTCGGCTGCCGTTATCAGAGGCTCAGCAGATTGTGTGCTGTTCCGACGGACTGCTGCTCGTGCAACCCCAGTCCATCCTGCAGGTACCGGGCAAGCTGTTTGAGTATCTGCAAATCGGTCGTCCTATACTCGCCTACGTGCCGCCGAATTCTCCGGTGGAGCGGATACTTCAAAAAAGCGGCGTCCTGTATGAATGCATCTACCCTGATTCAACTGCCGAGCAGATGGATGCAAAGCTGAGCCGGTTTTTCAAGATGAGGTCGGTACATGCGGAGCCTAATGCCTGGTTCGAGAAGGAGTTCAGCGCGGAGCATCAATCCCGGCGGCTCGCTGACCTGATTGAGAAAATTCACTATGACATGTCCCGAAATGAAAGTCGGCGCAGCGCGGCCTAGGGCTGAGAGCTTAGATTCGTGAGTGTAACATGAACATCCAGCAGTACGTGGGGAGGACAGCGCGATCCGTTCTTGAAAAACGGGTCGCGAACAGTTGGTTCCTGCGCCGTGCGCAGGACACTGCGGACCGGTCCCAAAGGATCTCTCTTCTTAAGGCCTTCGAGTCGATCGCCCAGACGGTCAAGTGCGAACACACCGCTCGTGAAATGTTGGTAATGGCGGATTATATCCTCACCAAAGCGCCTCCGGGGCCGCTGGTCGAGTGTGGCTGTTACCAGGGCGGCAGTTCGGCCAAACTCAGTCTCGTAGCTGCCCGCACAGGACGAAAACTGTACGTGTGCGACAGCTTCCAGGGGCTACCCGGCGTCTCTCAGAAGGAGGCATCCTTCCGGTCCATCTCCGGGGCTTTTAACGGTTTCGGGCAGGGACAATACAGCGCGCAGCTGGAAGTCGTCAGGAGCAATATCGCCGCAGCCGGTGGGGATCTCTCGGTGTGCGAATTTGTGGAAGGATTCTTCTGCGACTCCCTGCCGAACTTAAATATCGAGCCGGCTTTCATATTCAGCGACGCCGATCTCATATCGTCGACGCGCGACGTGCTGCGGTTTCTCTGGCCGAGATTACGGCCAGGCGGAAGGTTTTATACGCATGATGCGAACCTTCCTGAACTGATCGAGGGAGTCTTCGATGCCGAATTTTGGGTTAAGGAAATTGGCTTTTATCCGCCGGTTGTGTTCGGGGCCGGATACGGTTGCGGTCTTTTCGCCGGAGGTATTGCCTATTGCGAGAAGAAAAGTTCAGGCGCGGTCCGAGGATGCGACTTCGCCTGAGAGCTTTCGGTCGAGTGCTGCACTATCCAGGTGAAGTCAGCGACTATCGAAATGAGAGCATTTTGTTTTACGAAGCTGCCGATCGGTACTGTTGGGCCGCTGGTTCCAGCCGCTGCTCGCTGTGACGCGCTGTTGATTCTTCAGAAAGACTCGCTTCGTATCTGCGGCTCCATTCCAAAATGGCGCCTCGAGGCCAGATCACATACGTGATTCGGGGCGCGTACAGGCCCTTGTTGTAGAGTTCGCGGCGCTCGCGGCTGCCTACTAGAAATCCACTATTGACAGGGGCGGGCCGGGTTGAAGCTATGAAGGCTCCGTTCTCCCGGAAGAAATCACGCAGCCACGCCAAATGTGGACTCACCCTGCTGGTGCTTTCGCAGTACAACCAGCTCTCGGCGTACAATCCCTTCACATTCGGCTGCTGCTCAAGCGATTTGGCTATCAATAAATAGCTACGCTTCGCTTCGAATTCGCTCAGAGTGAGCCGGTTCTTCCTGCGGGCGTTCACATGAGTCTCGAACATGGGAGAGAAACCGCCCGTCTGATGAAGGATGCACGCAAGCAGGGCGATCCGCTTACCGGATTCCGTGTCGAGGAGATACGAACGAGGGAGCCCGGAGATCTCCCAATGAAATTGGCCCGCCGGGAAGCGCCGCAATGTGGCGATCCGGGCCATATCTACAAAACGCAGACTATCGACAGAAAACCACTGGTTTGGCGATGGCTGGCTCCAAAACAGAACTTCATCCGCCCACAGGCTTTTTACGGTATCGGATACCGGGAATGAGGCAATTTTCGGCGTGGCATGCAGAGCCGCTTGAATCAGGAGCCAGCGACCAAGCATGCGCGTGTCCGCTCCAACCTCCTCCGCGTACCTCTTTAATGGCTCGAACGAAGCAGGCGAGTAGCTAATTGCGGAAAGCGCTTCATAGCATTCGTCGGGGGTCGTATATCTCGCGACGGAACGCTGGGCGAGCCATGGATATGCATCTTCGAGGGCGGCGGTCCGGCACGCCACCGCGGCCGCTGACAATTTCTGTTTCCAGTTCTCGTCTGAGTTCATGAATCCACGACCTGACCTTCGAGATAACGTTCGAAATCGGTGAAGCTGAGCAATTCCTGACCGATCCCTTCCAGGATCGACACACCGAACTCCTGCTCTATTAGGTTCAGCAGGATTACATGTTCAGTCGAGTCCCACTCTTGCAGATTGTCCGGGGAGGCGTTAAGGAGCTTTTCGTCTGTGTGCTCGGGGAAAACGGCCCTGAAACACTCCAAAAGCCTGGTACGATGCATCGATGCGCTGGCGCTCCTCAAGAGTAGATTGTGGCACGGAGATTCCGGCACAGACTGAACCGTCATTTGTTCAGCTTCCGAAAGCAGTCTCCTAGGGGTCTCCATTGTTGCCGTCGAATTCCTTAATTTTAATCAAAAAATGGAGACTTTCAAGCAAACTTAGCTCTCAGGGAGGCTGCGTCGGTACTATTACACTGCGGGAAGGTGCGTGGCAATGTTGCTGAAGGGAGCTATCTCCAACTTCTGCGACTTCATATTGAAAACCTGATTGCCAGCGGGCGATGTACGGATTGGGTTAAACTCTATCAGAAACGGCGGCGGTGTTCAATCTCTGGTTGACAAAACCATAGATTGCATGAACGCTTTTGCGTTCATAAAATGTAAATACCCGGTCTCAGCGGTAGCTAATTTGCGTTCGCCGGCCCCGAACCGGATAGGTGTCTCATCGAAAGGAGATCGGGCATGCAGTCGAAACAAGGGCCGGAGCGGCAGGATGCGCAAACATTGGTCAGCAGGCGCCGTGCGGCCGCGCCGCCGCTTAGGCGCGTACTGGTTTCCACAGCGTTCGCCACCATGCGCTCGACGGGCGCGTTCTCAGTACTGGGACGGACGGCCGGCCGTAACCGCGGCCTGATTATTTTGTGCTATCACGGGGTTTCTCTACAGGACGAGCATGAATGGAGGCCCGACCTCTACATATCGGAAGAGCGGTTGGCCGCACGTCTCAGGTGTCTGCAGGAGGCGAAAGTAACAGTTCTGCCATTCAGCGAGGCCATCACTCGCCTGAAAGCCGGTACCCTGCCGCCCAAGAGTGCAACGATTACGTTCGATGATGGCTTTCACGACTTCTCCATGCGGGCAGCACCGGTTCTGAACCAGTTCGGCTATCCTGCGACTGTTTATTTGACTACGCATTATGTGAAGCATCAGCTCCCGGTCCCGAACTTGATGCTCGATTATCTGTTATGGAAATCGAAGCACAACACTCTCTTGTTGCCGGAATACGGCATTGATGCTCCGATGAACATCAACGATCTTTCGAGCCGGCAAGAAGCGGTTCAAAAAGTCAGCAAGTATATGGACAGTCGGCGCCTGGATTCTGAAGGAAAGAACCAGATTTTGAGCCAAATTGCCGGCCGCCTGGGCCTCGAGTATGAGGAGGTCTTGGCGTCGCGCGTTTTGCAGCTGATGAGCCCGTCAGAAGTGCAAACGATCGCACGGTCCGGCTTCGCCATTGAACTGCACACGCACAGGCATCGCATGCCTGAGGACCGAGCGCAATTCGCGCAGGAAATTGAGGAGAACCGGTCTCAAATCCGGGAGCTTTCTGGAAAAGAGCCAGTCCATTTCTGTTATCCGAGCGGCCAGTACTCGGACACGTTTGCGCGGTGGCTGGTCGAATCGGGCGTTCAAAGCGCGACCACGTGCGAACGAGCCATGGCGCGCCGCAACTCTAACCCCATGTTTCTTCCGCGCGTCCTCGACGACAGCCTGCAGGAAGAATCCCGCTTCTATGGGGTCGTGAACGGCGTTGTTTTGTAAGCCCTTCAGCAAAGCGTAATTCCTCCTATCCTACGCAACTGCCGGTACCCGGGAAATCCTTAGTGTTTTCCTGCTGCTGGTATTGTTTCTAGGCGTTCCGAAAATTCCTGCTACCGGATACCATGGATTGACAGGCTCTGACGACGAAGGACGGGCAGAAGCAGGTGATACTATTTTCGATCTCACAACGGGGCAGTTTTCACGGGACGCACGGCGGTCTGTTTTGAGCCGCTTTACGGAACTCGGCACGCCCTCTTCAATGCCCGGGTCGGCGCTTGAAACAAGCACTGAAGTACAAGATGCTCAGCCTCGTCCCCGCTCTAAAGCACGGCCTGCTGTCCTGATCTTTTTCGTTCTTCTGGTTGTGACGGTTGCCTTGCAAGCCGCGAGCGGAGCTTACAAAAGCGAATTCGGTTCGTACCCGGACGAGCCCGCGCATTATGTCACATCACTTATGGTGCGCGAGTACATTACGAGCGGCACCCCCGCCTGGCCGATGCAATTCGCGGAGAACTATTATGCGCATTATCCGAAAGTTGCGTTCGGACACTGGCCCCCCCTGTTCTACGGGATACAGGCACTCTGGATGATGCTGTTCTCGGCCTCCCGGGTGTCTGTCCGGCTGGAATTGGCCGTGACAACGGCAGTGCTTGGTTTTTCCGTTTACCTTGAGGCGAAACGTTGGCTTAGGAGCAAATGGGGAGCGTACTTCGCCGGCCTACTTACGGTTTGCTTGCCATTAGTACAAGCCTCCACGGATGAAGAGATGGCTGAAATACTGCTGGCATTGACCTGCTTTTGGAGCGCCGTCTGTTTTGCTCGGTATATTCAGTCCGAACGGCCTAGGGATGCGTTCTGGTTCGCGATTTTCTTCTCGCTGGCGGTGCTTACGAAGGGAAGCGGCTGGCTGCTCGTGTTCGTACCGCCGATCGCACTTGTGCTCGCAAATAAGGTACGGCTGGCATTCAAAGCTTCATTCTGGATGGCCGCGGGTCTCATCGCGATCTGCTGCCTGCCATGGCAGATCATGACACTTCGCGTGGCGGAACGCGGCTGGACCGGTGGCGCAGGGCCGAGCGTTTCTTACACCGTCAACGCCATTCAGCAGTTCGGCTCGATTGCAGTGTCAATCATGGGACCGTTGTTGGCCGCCCTGACCTTACTCGGCGTTATCGCGACTGCCGGCCTGCCCTTCATCCGATTCCGCAGATGCGACGCGATTCCGGCGGCAATGCTTGCGTTGATACTAGCTGATTGGATTTTCCATTCGGTTGTGCCCGCCGGCGTCGAGAACCGAAAAATGATCATGGCCGTTCCCGGCCTCGTGCTCTTTCTCGTTGCGGGTGCGAAGTGGGTGGCAGCCTCGGTTCCGGCGGGCCGGTTTAGCCGGTTTCGTTTTCCCGCCGCGTTGGCTGTGATCACTGTTATCTTTGCGGTCCAGACGTTCGCGATTCCCCGTCACACTCGCTTCGGCTACATCGAGGCGGCGAAGTTTATCACCTCAACACCATCCCTTCGCGGTGCCACGATTCTCGCCTCGTCCTCAAATCTGGGCGAGGGACTGCTGATCTCTGAGATCGCCATGCGTGAGCCACGGCCGACGGACACCATCATCCGCGCGACGAAAGCCTTAGCGAAGACTGATTGGACGGGCACTCAGTATCGCTGCGCGTTTACAAGCGCACCGGAGTTGGTAGATTATCTTAATCGATCTCAGATCAAAGTTATCGTTACCGACGACTTCCCGCCGATAGCCAACTTTGAACACAGCCGTCTGCTCGCCGAAGCACTGCGGGACAATCCCGAAAACTTCCGCCTTCTCAGGAGCTTCAAGAGCCCGTCGCTGCCGGGAAGCGTACAGATTTTTGAGAAACAGCCCCCGGCCCCGTTCTAGCGGACATAAACTCAAAGAGGGTTTGTCGTCCGTGATCGTGGCGCGATGCTGAAGCCGGGAATCCATTTTGTCTGGCTGGCCCTTGTATCCGGGCTTTGCGCTTGGTGCCCGGCTTCGCACGGGTCGCCGCAATCGCCCCCAATTGAAGGCCAGGAATCGGTGGGGCGCTCGGGAGTGGATATCCACGTCGAATCGACCCTGGTCGTCATCCCAGTCACCGTTACGGATTCCTCGAACCGGTTTGTGCTCGGGCTCGAAAAGGGCAGCTTCAAGTTGTTGGAAGACGGCGTTGAGCAGAAAATCACTCAATTCGCCGGAGAGGACGCGCCGCTGTCGGTAGGTTTGCTTGTCGATACTAGCGGAAGCATGGGGGCAAAGATCGCGACATCGAGAGCCGCAGTGTCGCAGTTTCTGAAAACGATGAACAAGCAGGATGAGGCTTTTCTGGTTGAGTTCAGCGACCGGGCAGAAGTGGTGGCGGGATTTTCCACCGACACGGTCGCCATCCAGGAGAAGCTGGTCAACGTCGAATCTCAGGGCTTAACGGCGCTGCTCGATTCAATCTCAGCCGGGCTGCGAGAAATGAAGAAGGCAAAGAATCCTCGCAAGGCCTTGCTCATTATCTCTGATGGTGGCGATAACAACAGCCGCTATACCGCAGCCGAGATCAAGCAACTCGTCCGCGAAGCCGACGTGCAAGTTTATTCTATGGGGGTTTTCGAGCCGTTTCCTTTGCTGGGCTTGACCGCCGCCGAACTTTCCGGTCCGAAGCTGTTGTCCGAGCTATCCGAACAAACGGGCGGACGGGCTTTCGCTGCCTCGGAAAATCGCGATCTTCCCTCTATTGCCACCCGCATCGGCATCGAGCTCAGGAACCAGTACGTCCTCGCCTATGCGCCTTCGAACCGCAGCAAGGACGGGAAGTTTCGACACGTAGAAGTGCAATTAAAAGCGCCAGCCGGTCTGCCGCCGTTGAAAGCGCGCTGGCGGCTCGGCTACTACGCTCCCTCTCAGTAGTTGTCAGCGATGAACCATTACATGGGGCATGGCGCCGTGCATAGCAGGCGCGCTGTAATGCGGCGCAGTAGCGGGAGCTCTGCCGGCTGCGGGCGTTCTATAACTCGGCCCGTACGATCCCGCCCGGGGCGAAGTGACTGGGAACGTGACCAGCGGTGATCGCGAAGTTCCGATGCCGGTGTGGAGGGGCGAAGACGTCATCGTGGGGTACACGGAACGGTGCGTGACGTTTGGGTAACGCCGGTAATAAACCGGGAGAACGTAGATAAACGTATTCGGCAAAAGGAACGGAGAGCCCCAGGCGGAGCCGTATAGATCCCACGTGCCGTACCCAAAACTTGGAGCAACTGAGATGGAGGGCGCGACGGGACCGTACAGCGGACCAATGCCGGGAACACTATACGCACCGAACGCGTCGCCGTATCCACCACCGTAGGACGGATCCGTGGTAAGGTTTCCCGGGTCGGTTGCACCCTGCTCAGCACGGTTCGCCGCGGCGATGGTTTCGCTTCTTCGTCTCGCCCACTCTGAAAACGCATCCACCGTTCCATCTCCATACTTCGGGGTCAGCGTGCCTATATCCAAGAAGAATTCATGCGTCTGATCGATCTTTTTTGCAGGCTGCTGTCCGTCGATCGCGACCTCGGCTTCACCGGAATACGTCTCAAGGATGCCGGGCTCGGCGTTGAGCCGGTACAGGCCGGGTTTGGGGAAGTTGAACCGGAACGTCTTGTAGGATAGGACGAGTGATGTTCCCGCAGGACGGTCGCTGGAATCCACGATGGCGGCTCCTCGCAGGAAAGAGATCCGGGTTTTCGAGAGATCAGTGGATGTCATCTGGATTGCGCTGTTCTCGTCCAGACGCAGGAACACGCCCGGCTCCAGTAGCAACTCTGCGCGTCCTTCAGCGGTCCGGAGTGTCGACCCCTCACTGACGCTTGGAAACGTGCCAAATCTTTGATTTAGTGGCTGGTCATCAAGAAACACCGCACCTTCGGAGAAGTTTACAATTCCGGAGTGTGTAGCGATAACCGCTTGGCCGCTGGCGGACCCGCATGCCACGACCAAAAAAAGCCACGGAGCGAACAGGCGCAACCGGCGCATATTAACCCCCTTATGTGAAGCATCCGGCTTATTTCTGCGCTTGTCAATATCCGGTTTCTGCGACGCCTCGTGAGAATGGAGGGAAAGCCAGCGCACGGCCCGGCCGTTTTAGAAGCCGCTCAGCGAGGGCGAATGGCTCCCCGCAGACCGTTTATCCGGGTTGCGAATCGAACTAGCAGGAGAGATAGCGGTGCGATTGAGTACTGGGCGCATCGGTATAGTACTGCCATAACCGCACTGGCGTGACAGGTATTCGCTCAGCTCTGGGGGTCGAACGCTGCCGATAGAGTGCGCGAATTGTACGTTTATGTGTTTATGAAGGCATAAAGTCCCGGCGCGCGAACCGGAACAGCAACTCTGTTTCTCGTCCTCGCGTTTTGATGCGGGACCAGAGCTGGCCACGCTTTGGGACTCCCCCAAAATTCGGACTTTTTCACGCATTATGCGGGCGCGGACAACGGACTCTAGAGAGAAAGCCACAAAGCGGAACTCTCGAAAAATTCATACGCCTGAGACGAACATGACTGAGTCGAAGCGTGCAGTGACTTCCCGGCCTGCCACACACCCGCTTGGCGTACCTCCCTTACGGTCAATGCCGTTTACGACGCTTTCAGGCACTGAGCTCTGAAATTCCAGTACGCGTCCTAGTACCAAGCGCGAAAGGCGATCATTGTGCCGCTGGCACGGATCTTGCAGAATCAGAAAAACACAGCTCGCTCGATAGCCTAAATTCGGAGGATGACTTTCGAGGGTCTTTTGCTGTTTCACCATGCGGAACGGAGGATTAGTACGCGTGACAACTTTCTTAATTCCCCTCTCAGAAACTTCAGTAGCGGCGATAAGAGAGAGTGTGACTCTTTCTTTTCGAGAGAAACCAGACAACGTCAACCTTAATCCGGGTCAGATCTTTTTCTTGGCAGCCGCGGCCGCTGCGTGCACTTTCCGTCGGGGCGAAGTCGCTTTCTAAGCGTACGACTACGCCAGAGTGGATTGCTAGCTGCCATGCCAACCATCTTCGTCTCGGAATATGATGCGGAAACATACGAACTGCTCGAGTGCGCTCTGCGTGCCTGTGGTGCTCCTGTAAGATTCTTGGACCATACGGAGGATCTGTTCCGAATTCCCGCGCACTGGAGTCAGCACGATATCTTCATCCTCGATCTGGATGCAGCCGGTGAAAAGGCTTCGGGCTTGCTCGACCGGGTTGCTCATCTGCATCCGGCGCTCCGCGTCATCACGCTGTCGTCATCGTCCCAGGCCGGCGCTAACGCGGCCGCTTCGAGAACCTCGAACGGCCGCGCTTTTTTAAAGCCGATTTGCGCGCAGGTGCTTGGCGAGACGATTGAAGCAATGCTCGCCTCGAACGGCGAGACGAGCGCGGCGGAAGCGGGAAACCAGCTTGTCCCTGATCCGCACAGCAATCCGCAGAACGATATCTCCCCGTCAGGCACGTGGTCGCAGCGAATTGAGTCGATGTTGAAACGGATTGGATCATCGAACGTCCCGGTCCTGCTCCAAGGCGAAACGGGAGTCGGGAAGGAAGTCATCGCACGCAAGCTACACGGGTACTCGTCGCGGGCAACTGGCCCTTTTGTGAAGCTGAATTGCGCGGCATTGCCGTCCGAACTGGTGGAGAGCGAACTTTTCGGTTACGAGCGGGGTGCGTTTACGGGCGCATTCAAGAGCACTCCCGGGAAGTTCGAAATGGCCCATAAGGGAACGATTCTTCTCGACGAAATCGGGGATATGGATGCAAAGCTTCAAGCGAAGCTGCTGCAAGTTTTGCAGGACCAGGAGTTCTTCCGGCTCGGATCCAAAGAGAGCTCCCGGGTAGACGTGCGCGTCATGGCGGCCTCGCATTGTGATTTCGAGAAGGCCATGCACGAGAAACGCTTCCGTGAAGACCTGTATTACAGGTTGAACATAATCGACGTGAAGATACCTCCGCTGCGGGAAAGGCGGAGTGAAATTCTACCCCTCTGTGAATACTTCCTGGATAAGTATGCGACACCGGAGTGGCCGCGAATCGAAATCACCCCGATACTTCGACAAGTTCTCGTGGAGTACTCATGGCCGGGCAACGTGCGCGAGCTGGAAAATGCGATGCGTAAGTATCTGGTGCTTCGCAGCCCCAACATTCTAGCGGCGGAGATTCGACAGCGCACGGTCAGGACGAAGACTGTTTATGTGCCAGCTCAAAACGGGCCGCTGCCTGCCTCTGCGGATGCCTCCGTGGAACTCGGCGCCCCGAGGCGCGCGCACGAGACTGCGCGGTGGAACTTCGAAGCGGGAACCAGCCTTGCCCGGTTAGATACGGATCGGCAAGCGCATCCTCGACCAGTGGCAGTCCCGCGTGAGGAGAGCGAGAGCGTGACTCTCGGGCGGTGCATACCTATCAGCCGGCAGGCTACAGAATCCGCGCTCTCGCAGGTCGATCAGGCGCGCAGAGCCGCGGAATCGAAGGCTATCCTTGATGCACTGAACTCGAGCCTGTGGAACCGGAAGCGCGCAGCCATGCTGCTGAACGTTGACTACAAGGCTCTCCTCTACAAAATGAAGAAGCTCGGTATCGGCGAAAAAAAAAGCGCTGCGATGGGCTAATCAAGCACCCGGACTCTAGCGCCGCTGACCGACGCTCCTGAATCGTGTGCAGGAACGAAGTAGCCAAGTGCGAGTCACGCCCGCTTTGATTTTAGTCAAACAAAGTGGGATCAAGTCCCAGTCGACAATTGCGATCGTGTAACTGAACCCATCGAGTTGCTGGAATTCGGGTGTCTAAGGCACCTAGACAGGGTTCATACCCGCTGGGCACTAAAGTGCAAGCTCAGCGTTGAACAATCAACGGCGCCCGACAAATAGGAAACCCGATTTTGGGGCTCCCATGGCGGTAGCTTGTCGCAAAGCTCAGGGATAGCCGAGGAGGACGAACAAAGCAGCGATGTTTATGAGTAGCAGCCGTAGTGTCCCTTCCCCCCAATGGTTCGCCCTTCACGTGAAGGCACGTTCCGAGAAAGTAGTTGCCCATGTCGCGCGGAACAAAGGTTTTGATGAGTTTGTTCCGCAGTACAAGGTGCGACGCCGCTGGTCTGATCGGCTCAAAGTTCTTGAACTACCCTTGTTCCCCGGATATGTTTTCTGCAAGCTTGAGGTCGAACGCAGGCTGCCTTTGTTGACGATTCCCGGGGTGATCGGCTTCGTCGGCGCTGGAAAAAACCCTTTGCCAATCGATGACGCTGAAATCGCAGCAATCCAGGCTGCCGTCAGCTCAGGATTGATCGCCGAGCCGTTTCCATACCTAACGAGCGGGCAGTTGGTTCGTTTACAAGAGGGTCCGCTTGCGGGGCTGGAAGGTTTTTATCTCGCCGACCGCAAGCAAGACAGGATCGTTGTATCGGTCAGCCTACTGCAGCGATCCATGACGATCGAAATCGATCGGGCCTGGGTGGTACCCGTTCGAGAAGCTGTAGCCCAGGTAGGTTGGCGGCCGGCAGTATTGGCGCAATAGGTTGTTGGCTGCCGTCGTGACGAAGCAGTCGTTGGAAGGAAAAGGGGAGGCCGTTTACGTGTGAGATGTCATCAAAACATAGCGCCTGATGTACGGCTCGGAAAGGACGTGAAGGTTTGCGACTATGTCAACCTCTACGGCTGTGAGGTAGGAGACTACACGAACATAGGAACGTTTGTGGAGATTCAAAGGAATGCCAAGGTCGGCCGTAACTGCAGGATATCCACCCACACGTTCATCTGTGAAGGCGTCACGATCGAAGATGACGTGTTCATCGGACACGGTGTAACGTTCGTAAACGATACATACCCGAGAGCCGTGAGTCCTGAGGGCTGCGTCCAGTCAGATAAGGACTGGGCAATAGAATTGACGGTAGTGAAAAGAGGCGCATCGATCGGCTCTGGTGCGACGATACTACCGAACGTCACGATCGGGGAAAACGCGATTGTCGGGGCCGGCAGCGTGGTCACGAGAAGCGTGCCGGATAACGTCATCGTCGCCGGCAATCCAGCGCGATTTCTGCGCTGCATCGGATCGTCCGATTTCAGGGAGGAGCAGTGAGTGAGTGGCATTTTGCTGCTGTCCTTCGCGTCGCTATGGAGAAGGGCACTGATCTTGAAGAGCGGAATCAAGAGCGCATTCAGCGATGCAGATTCGGGTACTGCGGACCCAGGAACTCTAGGCCATTGGTCACTGGAACTTCGGGGGTAGCGAATCCGCTTGCTCTCGAGCCCGGCGGGCGCACTTAAATTCCAAAGCTAGGCAACAAACCGAAAGTGTACGCAACCACGAACAAGGTCGTAGATACTAAGGGTCTCACGATCCTTAACTTAGGATCGGGTGAAAAACGCCGCGCCGATGCGTTCAATAT
>JAFAMM010000439.1 GCA_019233375.1 Acidobacteriaceae bacterium | reverse complement strand
CGGGAGATTGTTGCGGCGTTTGCCGCAGTGATGAAACATCTAGGAACGAGTTTCGGCGTACTCAGGAAGGAACGGTGCACCGGCGATCCTGCACGGCGGCTCGGCAATGATCTGGTGTTCGGCCAGCTAGCAGAATCGAACTTGGGAGCTTTGCAGCAGGCTGGCGTCAAGAGGATTGTGTCCATCTGCCCGCACTGCGTCCGCACCATTCAGGAAGACTGGCGTGAATTCGGCGAGAGCTTCGAGATCGAGCATCACAGCGAGTTCCTGGCGCGCCACTCGGACCAGTTACCCGCGCGCAAGAACGGCGGGGAGGTAGTGTTCCATGACCCCTGCTATCTGGGCAGATACCGCGGAATCTATGATGCACCGCGCCAGGTGATCGGCCGCTCGGCGCAGGTACTGGATCCGCCACGGGCACGCGAGCGCTCATTCTGCTGCGGCGCGGGCGGCGGCCTGGTGTTTCTCGGTGAGGAAACGGGCCGGCGCGTAAACGAGGCCCGCGCGCAAGAATTGGCGGCCACGGGCGCGCCCACAGTAGGAGCGGCCTGCCCGTTCTGCAACAGCATGTTCCGGGATGCGCTTGCTTCGACATCGCCAAATCCCCCCAGATTGCTGGATATTGCACAGATCGCCGCAGAGAGCCTGCGAGATTCCGAAGAACGGACGCCCGTTAGCCGCCCCTCCTGATATGCCCTCCAGGAGAAGACAAGCATCCCTAAAAGCAAGGCGATGCCGGTGAATGGTATAGTTGGGAAGTGGTGCTGTCGCGCCACGATTTCCTTCCGAGAACGGGCGCGTAGCTCAATTGGCAGAGCAAGTGACTCTTAATCACTAGGTTGTAGGTTCGATTCCTACCGCGCTCACCAGAAAACAAACAACTTACTGATTACCAACTGCAACGAACGGTGTTGTCACAGAGACCCCGCTCTCAGGCTTAGGCCGAAAACAGCAGAATTCGGAGCAAGAGTCGCGGCAGGTAACCCATTCATTACACGCAGCTGAGCGGAACGTCTATATCCCACTCGTAAACCAGCCACAAGCTACAGATCGCTGCGTCATAGCCGGTAACGGCTTGAATGAAGGCGACGGCGCGAGCGTCATCCCACTTCGATTCAGGTTTTCTGGAGCATATGTCCAAACACTCAATGGCGACATCTTTCTCGTTCCGGAATTCGTCTGGGTCGGCCACTCCAGTTAACGCGGCGTACCGTAAGGTGGCAGCCTTGAGTCGCCTCAGCATTTCAGAATCGAGGTCCCACGGCCTGTTCCCTTCGATGCACACAACGCACCTCCGCCCGGGCGCCGCGCTGATCGCGCTCGCAACAGCACATCGGGGTACCGGGGTGTAATCAGATTACAACCAATACGGTTGAAGCACTCTAGGTATTACTACGTATTTGGAAAGACTTTCAGACCGACAGCCGAAACCCGTTCTGAAGAACGCTCGCGCTCGCAAGGACCATCAGAATCTGATCGATCGCAACACGAGAGCCTTCGTCCATTGCCTGCAAATTGTCCAAAAGGGCCACGACCTTCTTCTGATCGAAAAAAGGTATCCTTCCAAAAACGGCACCGCGCAGCGTGTCCTGCACGAGCGTGCTGAGCTTTGCGGCGGGATTCAAAGTCGCCGGTGGGCTCAGGAACGGGTGCTTTTGTCTGCGGTAAACAGTGTCCGTAATGACGTCGCGGACCGCCTCCCGCAGAACGTACTTCTCTGTCATGCCACGGATTTTCTGTGTCACCGGCTGAGAACGGACTACCTCCACGACGTGATGATCGAGGAAGGGCACGCGTCCCTCAACCGAATGCGCCATCTCCATTCGATCGCCGAGGACCGTCAGAATGTACCTTGGAAGCATCGTCTTCGACCAAAGGTAAAGCGATTGGTGTACGGGGTCGCGGCCGGCAAGTTGGCTGCGCACGTCAACATCGGTGAACAGCGGGTAATATGCCTCCGAGCCGCCGAATCTCGCGCGAAAATCCCCGGCCAACAGATCCTGCATCTTGAGTGCTCGGGCCGAAAACGTCTCCATCCAGGAAGGCACAAACCCAAGAAGCCGCCTGACGTTTTCGAGTGGTTTTACTTCACCGTCTGGCAATAACAATCCTCGCGAAACAGGATTGCGCTCGTTCAGATCAGCCAGGAGTTCCGCGACTGTGCCGGGATCCTGCCCGGCCTTGTTGTACAGCAGCATGTCGCGGCGGAAATGGGCGTAGCCGCCCAGGATTTCATCTGATCCTTCTCCGGTAATTACGACTTTGTAACCGGCATTGCGCACAGACTTACTCAATAAGTACTTGGCCACGCCGTGCGCATTCAGACAAAACGTCTCGGACTGCAGAACCGCATCGGCGAAACGGTCCGCGAGGTCATCCTGGCCGATGGGAATCGGAACAAGTTCGGCTCCCGCGTTAGCGGCCATTTCCCGCGCTTCCTTTTCCTCGTCATACTCGGCCCGGTCGAAAGTTAGCGTGAAGGCGCGAATCGGCTCGGGATGATGTTTCGCCGCCAGCCCAAGAACCGCGCACGAATCTAAGCCCCCGCTCAGATAGCAACCCACCGGAACGTCCGCGCGGAGGCGCACGCGAACGGCATCTTCAAGCGCTTGACGGAATTCCGCGATACAGTCCGTGTCCGAGCGCAGCCCGCCAGCTACTTCGGCCTTCGGATAATCGAAATCCCAATACCGAATCAACTGAATGTGGTCTTCGGTCGCGACCAGATAGTGACCGGGCGGAACCTGGAAAACGTCCTGAAATAAAGTACGAACCTGGTGCCCGCCGAATTCTACAGAGTGAAAAACGGATTCGGCATCCCAGCGCGCCGGCACACCCGCCGCGAACAATGCCTTTACTTCGGACGCCAAATACAGTGTTTCCTCGTGGAACGCATAGAACAGCGGCTTGATGCCAAACCGGTCGCGCGCAGCGAAGATGGTCCGGTGCTTCTCATCCCAGAGCACGAACGCGAACTCGCCGCGCAGTCGATGCAAGCACTGGGCTCCAAGGTCCTCATAGAGATGCAGCGCGATTTCGCTATCGGACCGGGTACGCAGGCGATGCCCGGCGTTCTCAAGTTCCCGCTGGATCGATTCATACCCATAGAATTCGCCGTTCACGACGATGCGAGTGCGCTCGTCCTCGCTAGCGATCGGTTGATCTCCAGTGATGAGGTCAATGATGCTAAGTCGGGCATGGCCAAGAGCGACACGCTTATCCCGCGCAATCCAGTGCCGCTGCCCATCAGGACCGCGGTGCCAGAGACTCTGGGTAGCTCTTGAGATCACCCCCGGGGAAATCGGATCACGGCGTGAGAACAGCGCAGCAATTCCGCACATACTGGATGCTCCTTGGCGCAGTTCCTGATGCGATCGGGGGCTGCACTTACTGCAGAAGGAGAGTACTCTTCACGAGCATTATAGCCGGACTACCGGTTACCCGGGTTGCGGTCTTGCCGCCGCCCTGCCCAGCGGCCCATGACGTTCAAATGACGCTAGAAGCCGGTTCCCGTTAGGCCTTGCAATCGAAACTCTTCCGCGGTGACCAGACGCTCGAAGCCTCTCTGATGACCGGGCGTTGACTGGGTTGTTGCTAATTCCTGGCGATCAATGCGATTCCGGCAACCATCAAAATCGCGCCGGAGATCCTCCAAATGTTGATCGTATGAACGGGCATGTGAAGTAAGCCGAAGTGATCAACGAATAGCGAGGCGATTAAAGCTGCCGTGACGGTAAGCCCCACAAACGGGCCTGCTCCCACCTTCTGCACGAGCGTGAGTCCCGCATATACCTGAACCGCTCCCACAAGACCTCCGAGCGGAGCCCACCACGGCATCCCGGCCAGCTTCTGCACCTCAGGCAACGGATGGGGAACATCGCGAAAACACAGACAAAAAACACCGTTATGACCGCAAACGAAACCGTGCTCGCGAGCCATCGATTTACCAGCGAAGAGTACAGTTGGGCGTTCATGGCAGCGCCGAAGGTCTGCAATGCGCCTCCCAAGATGATAAACGGGTAAATCCATGCAGCTTTCAAGGGAGTGTCTCCTGAATAAGTGAAGCTCGTTTCGTCTCTCTGAACGTCGTTTGTTGCCGTTCGGGCGGAACCCAAATCCACAAACATAGAAACGCGAGTACCGCGATCCCTGACAGAACCAAAAAACTAGATGCGAAGCCGGCCTTCTGAGTAACAAATCCGGCAAGGCCATTGCTTAAGGCGGCGCCGCTTCCGACGGCAGTTCCCAAGCCGCCCATCGCGAGATTAAAGTGGCCGGAACCGCGTGTCCGCTTGGCGATGTAAACGGTGGATGCAACTCCAAAAATCGCGTTCGCCACGCCATCCAACAATTGAACTGCGATTAGCAGCGGCACGGCGCTGGTCAACGTGTAAAGCGCCGCTCGAATCGGCAACACGCCAAAGCCGATGAGCAGCATGCTCCGAGATCCCCAGCGGGCGCACATGTTGCCCACCTGGGCGGCACTCAAGGCAATCACGAGTTGTGTGACCGAAACGGCCGCCGACATGAAGGCCGCGGCGGTTTGCGCGCGGCCACGCGCAAGCAGTTCGCCCAACTGAGGCAACATCGCAGCATTCGCCAGATGAAACAGAAATGCCGCACCAGAGAAGGCTAGTAATGCGCGGTCGTGGA
>JAFAMM010000346.1 GCA_019233375.1 Acidobacteriaceae bacterium | reverse complement strand
CTGCCATCACCTGTCGTACTCGCAAGAATGTCCTTGCTGCACGCGCTCGTTAAGATGACCTTCACATCCGGTCGGATCCCAACTAATGTCTTAAGAACATCCAGCCCGGACATTCCCGGTAGATTGACGTCAAGCAGCACCAGCTCGACCTCCGTCTGATGAGCTAAGTAGAGGTCAACACCGGCAAGGCCGTCCTCAGCTTCAATGACCGAAAATCCGCGCCGGCGAAGCATACACGCTACCGCCACGCGCAAGGTCGTTTCGTCCTCTACCATCAGCACGGTCCCGGCGGTTCCTGCTTTAATCTGAGCTGTGCTCACGCGCAAGTCCAGTTCATGTTGATCCGCCCCGCGCGGAGCGCAGCGCCCAGGCAACCTGCAAGAGGAGTCGTTCGGGATCAAAAGGAAGGGACCAGAAATCATCGGAACCGCTTTCAACCTGGGATTGGGAAAATTGTGACAACAGCAGCAGAGGAACGCACGGTCGCCACTCCGGCCACTCAACGCTGCCGTCGCCGTCTGTGTCTCGAATCACCAGGTCGATTGAGATTTCGGGCGCAGACCAGATCGTTTTCGCGTCGCCCACGCAGGCGGCCTCAAGCACGAAATAACCATGCAGTGCGAGTGTGTATCGTATCTGAGCGCGCCGCTGGACCTCTGGGTCCACTAGAAGAATAGTTTTGCGATACATCAGGACAGCAATCTTGTCGAAGGCAGGCGTATCTCGGGCGTGACAGGTTCGTCGCGATGGTGGAACCGGCTGCTAAAGGCAGCGTACACTTTCTTCCTGGAATTTGGGGAGTTACTTGGGGTTAGCCGCAGGTTAGCCGCTTATCTGGACATTCGGCCACGAGCAGCATATTACGAGGGTGCTTCGGGCTGCCGGTCACAAACCGGTCAAAATTTTCTTTCGCTTCCGAACACCCGGCCTGTGCGTATTCTCCATAAGATCCGGGACGTCGGCTCGGTCTCGCCTTACACTGCAAGTACAGGCACAACTTGGGGAATAGACAAATATTGATTGTCGAAGACAATCCGGCGGACGTGCGCCTGATTCGCGAGGCGCTTAAGATGATGGACCCGCCCGTTAACATCCACGTCGCTCACGATGGTGAGCAGGCGCTTCAGTTTCTCCGCCGCCAGGGACCGCATACCCGCGCTCCCGCTCCCGCCCTGGTGTTTCTCGATCTCAATCTGCCGCGCGCCAACGCACGCGAACTCCTGCGCGAGATGAAAGGCGATGAACAACTCCGCCCCATTGCGGTCGTGGTCTTAACCACCTCCGATGTGGATACCGATGTGCGCGATGCCTATCGCTTGCACGCGAATTGTTATGTTCGCAAACCGGCGGATCTGGACAGCTTCCTGTCAGCCGTCCGGACCACCGCGCATTTCTGGCTCAACGTGGCCTGCGTCGCGCCGGACGCCCAGCCCGAAACGCTGAAGTAAGAGGGCGGACTTTGCTATGATTCGTCCGCATGCCCGCCTACTCGATTGGAGTGGATCTCGGCGGTACCAATCTGCGTGTCGCTGCCATCGACACAACTGGCCAGATCCTGGCCCGCGTTGCTGAACCGGCCGTCTACGATACCGGGCCTAGGCGCGTCGCGGGCGAGATTGCACGAATCATACGAAGTATTCGTGAGAAGGTGGGCGCCGAAGGAATGCGTGGCGTCGGAATCGGCGTGCCCGGGTTCATCGACATCGCCGCGGGCGTGGTGGTTGGCTCGGCCAATCTCCCAGGCTTTGAAGGCTTCCCGGTACGCGATGAGATCCAGCACCTGCTTGGCACGCCCATCATTCTTGAAAATGATGCGAACGCGGCCGCTCTCGGCGAAATGTGGATGGGCGCAGGCCGGGAAGTGAAGGATCTAATTCTTCTCACGCTGGGAACAGGGATCGGGGGTGGCATCGTTTCGAACGGCAAGATAGTTCACGGTTTTCAGGGCATGGCCGGAGAATTTGGCCACATGACCGTTTTTCCTGACGGCAATCCCTGTGGCTGCGGAAATTGCGGCTGCCTTGAAAAACACGCCTCCGCCACCGCCATCGCCGCGATGGGACGAATGATGCATTTTAGCGGCGATGTAACCGCCGAGAGAGTCTATGAATTGGCGGTCGCCGGCAATGACCGGGCAAAGCTCGTGTTCGAGTCCATGGGTCGGGCGCTCGGCATTGCCCTTGCAAGCCTGATCAACGCCTTCAATTTCCCTCTCTATCTGGTGAGCGGTGGCCCGCTGCCCGCCTGGAACTTCTTCGCCCCCACTATGTTTGCCGAGGTCACGAAAAGATCCTTTATCTTCGGGCGGAAAAAAACCCGCATCGAAAAAGCTCTGCTGGGTGCGGATGCGGGTCTGTATGGCGCAGCGTACCTGCCATTTGAATTCGATACCATCGCGCCCGCGGCCGTAACTGCTTAAGTAATCAGTTCTACTCTGAGGAAGAATGTACTGGCTCGGAATCGACGTCGGCACGGGCGGATCGCGCGCCGTGCTTGTGGATGCGGAGGGCTGCGTTCGTTATTCCGCGATCGCGCCGCATCACGAGATGACCATGCAGAAACCGCTCTGGGCCGAGCAGCGTCCCGAGGATTGGTGGGCCGCCTCGCAGAATGCGGTGCGCACCGTTCTGAAGAACGCGGGACTTCCTGGAAGCGCGGTGCGTGGCGTCGGTCTGACTGGACAAATGCACGGGCTCGTCATGCTGGACGCGGCGAATGACGTAATCCGCCCTGCCTTGATCTGGTGTGACCAGCGCAGCCAATCGCAGGTGGATTTCATCAACGCCAGAGTTGGCTCGAAGGAGG
>JAFAMM010000271.1 GCA_019233375.1 Acidobacteriaceae bacterium | reverse complement strand
CAGAAAGGCGGGGCGGCCCATAAGACGGAAGCTGACGAGGTCACCGTAATTTCGGGCGACGAATTGAAGAAAGCCGAGAGGATTCCGACGGATGCGGAAGGTGGCGCCGATAAAGGGCAGCCCTCGGCGAAAAGGGGTGAGGGATTTAGGCGGCGCGTGCGAAGAGGCGTCTACCGGCATGCTTTACACGCTAACAGGAAGCGAGATGAAAGCGGCCGGGTGCCGGGCGGACGAGTCTGTTTTCTCCCGCCCGGGACCGTTACAGTGTGACTTCTCCTCCGACTGAGAACAAAGTAGCTGACACTTCAGCGAAAAGACAAGGACTAGCAGTACCAAAGGGACTTAATTTTCCGATAAATCGCTTGGAATTCGGTGATTTGAGCGGGGTGAAGTCAGAACCGTGTGCGTCGATTTATTTGGCCGAAGTTGTCGATTGACAACGCGGCCGTACGACTTGAAAGTAGACGCGCACGGGAAACGGCCACGATGTGCCGACCAGTAAGGAACAACACGGCGGATACTATGTAGTGGACCGCAAGAACCTGGAGGATGCGATGGAATGGGCGCGGCGCATACCTCACGCCGCGCAGGGTGCGGTCGGGATCCGGCCCATCATGGTTTTTGTTTAATTGCATAAAGAGGGCTCGAAGGAGAACATTTCGATGGAATATGCCTTTCTGATTTACACAAGAGAGGAACGAATCGCCAACATGACCGCCGAGCAGGCGGCGGCTGCTGTTAACGCGAATTACGACATTGTGGAGGACGCAACGGCGCGCGGCGTATTCCGCGGCGTACAGCGGCTGCATCCCCCATCGGCAAGCACAACAGCCAGGCGAGCGGACGGTAAGTTGACATTTTCGGATGGACCTTTCGCGGAAACGAAAGAGGTGCTCGGCGGCTTTTATCTGATCGATTGCAAAGATGAATCGGAAGCCCGTTACTGGGCCGGTAGACTGACGCAGACGGGGTGCTCGACCGCGGTCGAGTTTCGTCCTGTCGCTGAGTTCGGCAGCCGGGCGCAATTCGCGGAGGCATTGAAAGAATCTCTGTCCAAAGCCTGAATCCGGCGGCCGCGGCGTATATTCGCGCCGGCGCGCAGGGTGTAGGACACGACATCGAGGCTGGCTTTTGTAAACCCAGCGGACAAGTGAATGCGGAGAAGTGACGTGAGAAACTGGAGCGGACTCGATCGCACGGTCAGTTTAGGGCGCGTCGAGTCGCCCTGAAACTTAGCACTTGATGACTATTTCGAGAACCACCGTTTACGATGCTCTGATTGTCGGGTCCGGAGCGAGCGGCGGCTGGGTAGCAAAAGAACTGGCCGAGGCCGGGATGAATGTCCTGATGATGGAAGCCGGTCCGCCGCGTATTCCCGCAAGAGACTTCACTGAACACACCTGGCCGTATCAGGTGAGATATCGAGGGTTCGGCGACCAGCGAAAACTGTTGACTGAACAGCCCGTCCAGCGGCTTTGTTACGCCTGCGACGAATACAGCCATCAGTTTTTCGTAAACGACAGCGAGCATCCTTACACGTTTCCGCCTGACAAGCCTTTTCTGTGGATTCGCGGCCGGCAGGTTGGCGGAAAGACGTTCTGCTGGGCGCGTGAGAGCTATCGCTACAGCGATTATGAATTCAAGGCTGCGGAGCGGGATGGATACGAGCAGAGCTGGCCATTCAGCTATCGAGAATTGGAGCCGTACTACGACCGGGTGGAGTCATTTATCGGCGTGAGCGCTTCGAAAGAAGGACTGCCACAGATGCCGGACGGCAAATTTCTGCCGCCGATGAATTTGTCTTGCGGCGAGCTGACGGCGAAGGAGGTCATCGAAAGGCAGTTCGGCTGGCGCGTGATGCCTGACCGTGTCGCGAACCTGACGGTGCCGCATAATGGCCGGCCGGCTTGCCACTACTGTGATGAATGCCAGCGCGGCTGTCATACGGCTTCTTACTTCAATAGCCCGTCGGTGACGCTTCCCGCCGCGGCACGCACGGGCCGTTTTACGCTTTTGAGCGATTCGGTCGTGAGCCATGTCGTAATGAACCGGGAGGGCTGCGCGGAAGGGGTGCATTATATTGACCGCGTCACGAAGGCGCACAAGGAAGCCCGTGCGAAGATCATCGTGCTCGCGGCGGCTACGCTCGAATCCACTCGTATCCTGCTGAACTCCCGATCACCCCGTTTTCCGAATGGAGTCGGCAATTCGCATGGGATTCTCGGCCACTATTTGATGGACCATTTCACAGTGGAAGGAGCCAACGGTGAACTCGCCTCTCTCGCCAGTTCAACACGAGAGCCGGTCGGGAATCCCTGTGGCTACCTCATTCCGAAGTACTCAAACATTGACGGCCATAGCAATAGCCAATTTCTGAGAGGTTACCGGTTCGATGGCACAGCGACGCAGCAGCTTTATGATCAGGCCTTCTCGCTACCGGGATACGGCCAAAAATGGCGGGAAAGCGTGCGGAACGAGATACCCTATTCCTTCTCGATAGAAGCACAGGGAGAGTGTCTACCCCGATTTGATAACTTTGTTGAACTTGACGCGGACAAGAAGGACGCGTGGGGCATTCCGGTTCTGAGAATTCATGCGAGCTACGGAGAAAACGAGCAAGCAATGGCGAAAGCCATGCGTCAGGATATCGGGGACATACTCGATGCGATGAAAGTGAGGAATCCGCAGGCACCCAGTGAACAGTTGAGCATTTTCGGTAAGAACATTCACGAGTGTGGAACGGCGCGCATGGGCACTAACGCGAAAAACAGCGTTCTCAATGCGTACAATCAGGTGCACGAGGTGAAGAATCTCTTCGTCACAGACGGCGCGTGCTTTGTCACTCAGGGGTGCTATGAGCCTACCCTGACGATCATGGCTCTCTCCGTGCGAGCTGCTGATTATATTGTCGATTCCTATCGCAAGGGCGAACTCTGACGTGACGGAGAAGAACAGTAAAACCGGCAAACCGCCGGACTTCAGCAGAAGGACCGCGCTCATCACAATCGGGGAGAGTGTGGCAGGTTTTGGGGTTGCGAGCAGGGCGTGGGCCGAGATCAAGGCACCGGCTGCGCTTCCTCCCGGAGTGTACGAACCTTCGAGCGATCATCTTGGGCACGCGCTGATGCACTCGGGGCGTTTTCATTCGATTCCTTTCGGCTGCCCCACCGACTATGTTCGCCCCCGGAGCGAGCCGTTTCTTCCGCTTTACTTTTCGGCGGCAGAGTTCGCTGTGATCAGACGTCTTGCGCAACTGATCCTGGGCGAGACGCTCCCGAATACCACGGAAGAAGCAGCGCAATGGGTGGACCTTCGGGTAGCGAGCGCCGCGAGTGTTCGCGAGGCCGCACGTCATCTCGATCCGTTGTATCGGTCATTAGCCGTGGCGTACTACGGCTCAGGAAAGGTAACGGCGCTCGAGACGGCCGAACCTGAGAAAACCTGCCGGGACGGTCTGGCATGGTTGGCAGGCGCTGCGCGCGCGCGGGGAAGTGACGGCTTTTTGTCTGTGCCTGAAGAGCAGCAGCTTGTAATTCTGGATTCGATTAGCGATGGACGGCCGGAGCGTCAAAATGAAAATGCCGGGACCCGGTTGTTTGCATTTCTAAAAGCTGAGGTGATCCGTGCTTACTACACCTCAGACACAGGCCTGAAAGAACTCAACTATAAAGGAAACGCTTTCTATGCCCGGTCTCCGGGCTGTGATTCCAAGACGAAACAATCAACATGAGTGTGAACCGAAGAGATTTTTTGGGGAGAGCGGCTGCGGTCACTCTTCTTATGTCTGCAAAGAGCCGTGGGATGCGATCTCCGGATGCCGGCAAGTTGCAGC